>CAYULH010000141.1:5130-12997 GCA_964445645.1 uncultured Aureispira sp.
ATTTTATTTAATAAATTAACATCATCTGGAAGGGAATATTTGGAATTTGCTCCCTCAAAAGTTCCCATTCCATCGCCCCTACCCGGCAATAGTAGGCCATCGCTCATGGTGCTGCCTTTTTGGGCAATAATCTTGTATTGGAATCCTTTGGGCAATTTTAAAATACCTTGTTCCTCTAAGGAGCCGAAACCTCTAGCCATAATAGCAGAGGATTTTTCGCTTTGGGCAAAACTCTGCAAGCCCGAAAAGCCTAAACTAACCGCTCCTAGCATCTTTAAAAAACTCCTACGTGTCGTCATTATTTTTTATTTTAAAACAACCAAAAACAAAATTCCTGACAATATTTACTGTGGATACTCTATTTTTCTGTGTTGTTGGTAAGCCTCAATACGTTCTTTTATATTTTCCTTGATATTGTAATAAAAGAAATTGTAATCGTAAATGTGATAATTTCCTTTGACCAAAGGCATCTGTAACTTTTGCTTGCCATTATTAGGATTGACTATTAGCAAGCCCTCTTTGATTTGTGCATCAGCATAATGAATAAGCACTTCATCATTGCCCAATTGCTTGTTGTTCATAAGTGCCCCATGATTGTAAGTTTTAGAGGCGTAAGTAGTATCAGTTGTCCAAGTCAATGGATTGACACAGACAATCTCTTCTTGAATACCCAAAGCATCTTTCATACTTCGCTTGGCATAAGGGGCTTGAGCATTCCAAGAAACCAAACAAGCTACTTGGCTCGCTGTTGTACACACAGCCATATCACTCATTTCCTCTACATCATTTTGTTCAACGGGCCAGCCTATCAAGTAAGCAACAATTAATTGTTGGCCAATGGTACTGTCTTGCATTAGTTCTTTTAGCAAACGTTGGCTGTGCAGTGATCCTTGGCTGTGGCCTGCCAAAATAAAAGGCCGACCATTATTGTGGTGTTTCCAATAGTAATAAAATGCTTGTTTTACATCTTGGTAGGCAATTTCTAAAGCTTGCTTGCCATTGTCTTTTTTATCGGCAAAGGAATAAAAGGCAGCTTGACGATACTTGGGTATAAAAGTATTGCAATCCTCATAAAATGCACTTGCTTGATACCTAATAGGCAACACCTTGGTACGCCAGTTGGTATGTTCGTCATCTAGTGGCTGATTCCAATAGCGCGCCTTGATATAGGTAGTCGGGTGTACAAAAAAAACATCTACCTCCTTGTTGTTAAATCTCTTTTTGGGCTTATGCCAATGCTGATCCAGTTTATAATCGGGAGCAGTGGCTACTCGTTGTGGTGCAAACTTTTTGGGTGGTTTAATAAAAATGAGTAAGGATTCTCGACGACAGGAAGAGAATATCAATATAAAAAAGAGCAACAAAAAACAATAACTGTAACGCATAAATAAAGTAAAATATAGCAATACAAGAATCCAAATAATTAACCAATTTGGGCAACTCTAATCATTAAAAGTAAAAAAAGTGTGGTTTTAGTTTTAATAATTCATAGATTATTTATCCTTTTAAGAAAAGCAAAAAATAACTTGCATTTCATGTTTCTTATTATCAACATACACACAACCAACTAATAACCAAAGCTATAACAAAACATCGTCAATTAGGTTTTATAAATTCTATCTATACTCATGCTTCTATTATTACCACTTATACTTGAGCAGCAACAAAAGTGTTTTTTCAACTTTCGTTATAAAAATCCACAAAAAAAACTTATCTTTCAGCTTGACCGTATCATCTAGTTTTTTCACCTAGTTATCCTTAGCAATCAAGGGGTAATCATGATTTTTTAAACTATGAATTTCCAGCAGCAATTTAATTCCCTTATCAACAAGTGTAAGGAATTCCAAGCAAAGGTAAACGAGCTAAAATTATGGTATACACCACCTATACAGAGACGTTATGTTCTTGTTAGTCACTTTCTGCAAGCATACATAAAAAACAAGTTGGAATTAGAAGCAATAGCGGCTGGTGATCAGAAAGCGCCGGGGTATGAAAGTCTAACGCCAGCTCGTAAGTTATTTTATGAATTGCAATTGCAATTACCGCCTTTCTTGGCAAGTGGTAGTACGGCGTTTTATTATCTACAACGTTATTACATGGACTGTATTCATTTGCTCAAAACCTTTAGTTATTCCGATTATGAAGAAGACTGGAAGAAACAACGGGAATTGGTTTCTTGGTTGGGGGCACTTCAAGGAATGAAAGAAAGCCATGATGCTTCAGGTTCTTTAAACAAGAGTTTGGATGATATTAGAGGTTTGGGCGATATTGCGACTATTTCCAATGCCGATTTGCGGTTCTTAGAAGAAGAAGTTAGAAATATACAAGCCGTTCTTATTGATGCTCCTGATTTGGAAAATCAATTAACAGAAGCGGATTTATTGTTTATTCAGCAAGCGACAGCACACTTGGATAGAAACAGGCACATGCTCAAAGGCATTCCCGAACTGGATAATTCTTTTAAATATGACGAACCACCAGCACTAGGAGCCGTATCTGACCGTTGTCGTCAGTTAGCTGTTTTGGTCGATCATTTCAAGTATGATTTTGATCCTGAACACATCATCTCGGATATGGATCAATTCAAAAAAGACTTGCGAGGTAGTTTTGATTTACAAAAAGATATTTGTGAGGATGTCTACCTAGATATTATGGGAGAGTTTGGTGCTTACAAGGTCTTTTCTTTGAGAAAGTTATGCGATTCTATGCACAATAGTTTTGAGCGTTTCTCTGATCCCAAATACCTACAACAACGCTATCCCAATGGCGTTCGCACTCGTCACGCCGATGTTTATACAGGAATGGCCGATACCATCACTATTGAGACTTATTTGCTGTTGGCGGTTGGAGCCTTGTAGTGCCGTACAAACAGTGCTATATTAATCAAACAATCGCCAAGAAATCCCCACACGTGTAACAAAATTGGTGATGGGATGCTGGTAAGCCGTAAAATAATTTTGACCATACAAGAAATAACCTAGATTTTCGGCACGTACAAAAAAGCGAAACTGCCAAATTCTAAAGCTTGCGTACACATCTAGTCTAGGGTACATCTGAATGGGTTCATTGTTTTGGATATAAAATGCTCCTGTTAGAGCAGAATAGGCATTGGCAAAATAATTACTATTGTAATTAAAATACACCCCTACCTTTGCCAACATTGCTCGTTTAAAAACCCAATCTTGCCAGTACAGATTATGCTGTAGCAATAATTCGGGCACTCTAAAATTTTCTCTGCCCAATAAGGTTGGCTGCCAAATCACTTCATTATCTAAATGAATGCGCCATACCCTTATATCACCTTTTGTCTTGACTTGCAATAAATTGATAGGGCCAGTAGCCTGCTGCGCCTCTTCTTTGGTATAGTACACCCAATTGCTCAGTGTATGATTTAATACTGTTCCTCGGAGTCCAATACTCAACAATCTGGTTTGCAATTGATTGGTATAAGTTCCCCCAAAAGAAATAGTTTGTATTTGCCTGTAGGCTAAGTTATTATCCCACACCTGTTCAGAAGAAACATACAATTGACGTGCGATTAGGCTGGGTTGGTAACGTTGAATAGTAGCCAAACCTTCTAAATACCCCAATTTTCCCAAATCATAGCCTACACGCCCCCTTACAAAAAAATCCAATTGACGTTCTGCCCATGTAAGCTGCCCCTGCACTCGATACTTAAACTTAAATTGAGGATTGTTTTGCACCAAGATACCTGCCGAAAAGTTATGAATATCAAAATTAACAGGTTCTTGGTAGACCAAATTCCATCTGTGTTTTCCATACACTTTGAACCAAAGAGGTGCCGTCTGTAGATTTCCGCCTACGGCCTGCCTAAAACTGATCTCGTTTTCTAGGAGCTGATGCCGAATAAACAAACGAATGCCTCTAGGATTAACACTGGCCACACCATACAAACTATTATCGGTTGGAGGGGCTTTGTCAAAATACTTGTAACGATTGAAAGAATAACGAATACTATGCCCCCAAGCATTGCTCGCCATTGCCTCCTTGCCCAAGGAATCCACGCCTCGATTGTACAAAAATTGACTGTAATGAACAGAAGTTCTATTATGGCGCGTATTGCCATTGGTAGAATTGACAGGGATTTGTGGTAAGAAATCTGTAGCAATATCACTCAATACGGTATCTCTAATCCCCCAATTATCTTCTTGTTTAATGGCATTATTAAAAAAACTAAAATAACTGTGATAACGCTTATTGTTGGTCATAAACTTCATCACATAGCCAATATTTTGATTGCGTGTGCGCTGGTGGTTGAAAAAGCCTGCCTGATTTACCAAGCTATATTGTACCCCTAGATAAACATTGTCGTTAAAACGATAGCCAAAATCTGCTTTTAGATAGTTATTTTGTTGTCCTAATTGAGAATAATAGAGTTCTGTAAAGGGTCTATAATCTTTTACTTGATAATATTTAATATTGTCCTGTTGGAGAATAAATGGATCAAATTGATTCATGCCTACCCTAAAACCGCCCTCAAATTGGGGAGTCTGGTACACCAAATCAAAACTAGGAGCAGCCAAAATATTGCCCAAGCTCATGTACCAAGTACTGCTATCCCAAGTCACATCAACCTGTTCAAAATTGTTCAAGCCACCATATATTTTGTGCAGTTCAGTAGGATTTTCTAGGGTAGAATAATAAACACTCGTAGTATCGCCAAACAGCTTAATTCCCTGCCGCTTTTTGGGTGCTACTTTGGGTTGTCCCCAACTCACCGTAGGACAAACACCACCAAGCAATAAAAAAACTGCTACAAGCCACAAAAGAGAAAAGAAACGAATGGACATAATTATAAGTAAGAGATACTAAATGGACTGCAAATTACATAGTTTTTGCCATTTTTTAGTGTTTTGAGAAGCGCTACAGGTGTTAAATAAAAAAAAGGCAAATAGTCCTTGCTATTTACCTTCTGTATTTTGTTCTTTTTGGCTAAAACACTCCACTAAAAGGTGTAACGCACACTCAGGGCAATTTCGTCAAACCACCAAATACTTAGATACTCTACCAAATGAATAGCAGGTTTTATATCGGCCTGAAAGGTAACAGGAGCATTGGGCAAAGTGTATTCTACCCCTCCAATAGCATCCAATCCTATCATCATATAAAGGCGGTTATCATAATATACAGGATGATTGTTGTAACCTTCTAATACTCCTACATGCAGCCCTCCGCCTACAAACCAATTAAAACCTTGTATATTGCCAATAGGAAAATGCCACTCCAATAACGCCGTAAAGGTAGCACCTCTATTTCGATTCCAGCCATTAGAAGAGGCCCCCAAACCATGATAACGACTTGATACCAATCCTTCAAAAGCAAGTTTGTTATTGATAAAGTGTTTGACTGTAAACCCATAAGTTGGCCCCAAACGCAAACCAATGCCTGTTTTGTAATTGCTCTGGGCTACAGCATAGTGTGCCATCCACGAAAGTGCCAACACTAACATAATCTTCTTCAAATAATGCATAGAATTTTTATTTGTGATGAATTATTAAGATGTATTCAAGGTTGCTCTTTGACCATAACCTACCTAATTAACAACAAAAATATATTAAACATCAATCAGATAGTAAACACAAAGTAGGAAGTTTAAATTAAGTGTACAACAAAATCTCAACCAAACCATATAATGTTTTTGGAAATTGCAAAACCATTGTTTGATGTAAATTTTTTGTAGCCTAACTTGTATTAAAACATAAGCATTTTTCAATTGCTCTTTTATCCAATTTCAATATTGGGCAAAAAAAAAGGCCAGTACGCGGGAGCGTACTAACCTTAGAAAACTAAACCCTAAAACCCATGAGCTACAAATATAATCCACTACATCTATTTTTGCAAGTTTATCCAAGGTTTTTTATCATTTTTGTTAGAAAAAATCTTCTTTTTTTAATAAAAAATGAACAATAACAAGTTCATTATCAAACTTTTACAACTGCAGCAGTTTTTGTTTTTTTTATAAACTATGGCAAAAAACAGTTTTTATAAACAGACAAACCAAGAACAATTAGTTGAGTATAGGGCAAAAAAAAAGGCCAGTACGCGGGAGCGTACTAACCTTAGAAAACTAAACCCTAAAACCCATGATCTACAAATATAATCTACCACATCTATTTTTACAAGTTTATCCAAGGTTTTTCTTTTATTTATCAATAAACCACCATTTATTTGACCATTTTCTAACAAAACCTAGCTTTTGTTTATTTTTTGCCTATCACTTTTAATTTTTTTATAAAACTCAATAACGTACATTTTTCAGAATAGCTCCTCTAAAACAAGTTCCTGTTCGTTTGCTCCCTCTAAAATCGGCTCCAGTCAAATCACAATTTTCAAAGTCTACTCCTGTTAAATTGGCATTCATAAAGCTTGCTCCTTTTAAATTAGAACGAGAAAAATCGACATTCTCTAAATTGGTTTCTGCAAAAATCGCCTGTTCCAAACAAGCATCGGTCATAATACTACCCGTTAGGTTGGCATCACTCCAATCTTGTCCTTTGGCATAGACACCACACCAACTAGAATAAGGCAAATACAGCTCTTGGAACTCTAACTCCTGATCTAGACGTTGCATATCCAAAACAGCTTGCTTTCCCTCACAAGCTATAGGGCATTGATAAATTCCCATGACACGCCCCTGTATAGTTATGATTTTCCACTTTCCTTGGGTTCCTCCCGAATCCAAAAATTGCTGGTGCGCTTTCACCAATTCCTGCCAGTACTCTATAGACAAAGGCTTTTGTTTTTTGGCCTTTTGCTGCATCTCCTTGGTCTTGACCTGAGCTTGTATGGTTGGCAAATGATCGGCCAACGGAAAGGACTGTGCTAAGAGCAAATACTCCATCGACCATGCTTGCTGCCAAACAGAACGCTTGGGCAATGCCTTAATAGTGGGTTGTTGGTAGCCCTGCATCCTGCCTAGCCATTCTTTGCGTCTCAAACTTCCCCCTTTTGAAGCCAACAAAAAAGCCAAATAGGCTTCAAATGTAATGGGAACAGCATCTGTAAAACAAGTGCCTTCCTCGTCTCCCAACAACAACAAAGGGGCCTGCTGCTCTCTAAATAACACCCCCATACTCAGGTAATACGAAAAAGCATCTATGTAGCGCAAACGCATATAAAAATCTAATGTCTCATAAGATTGTTGTTCTATAGTAATGTGTGTATATTGGTTGCTAGGTGGCAAACAACTTCTCAACATTTCTTCTAAGGGCAGTAAAAAAATACTCCCTTCTTCCGAACGATGTGCTTGAGTAGCATAATCCCACGGCTTAGGTGCCATACCGCTTTGATAAGTAGGATAACGAACAGGGTCATAGGCAGGATTGCCAGCAAGCATCCAACGCAATTGTAAGCCATTGCTTTGTTGATAAAACACACGCATAGGCGCATCCAACTGACACTTGTAGCGCTGTTCCAAATCTTGTATCTCCTCCAAACTCAAAGGGGCAAATGTATGGTAACTCAACAAAACGGCTTTGTGATGTTGATGTATAGCTTCTGCCAAACGTTGAAATGCTTCTAAATAATTTTTGCCCACCTAGCTATTTTTAGATTGAATGAAAAAGATGTGGATGCTTTACTCATTCTAAGATAGTCCATTTTAGGCAGTTACACAAGGGACTGTTTGTATTGTCCAATCAATGGACTTTTGAGTATCAAAATATTAAGAACAAACGTTTGTTTTTTAAGAATTTTTCCCTATCATTATTTTGCAATAGTGCCCCCTAATTATTTGAACCCCCAAATAATTAGGGGGTTTTCAATCTTGGTAAAAATCATTACTCTTTTAGCATAAGTAGTCGTTCAAAATTCTTTACAACAAAAAACGGATATTTTACTTCGTGAG
>CAYULH010000142.1:0-12793 GCA_964445645.1 uncultured Aureispira sp.
GCTACAAAGGCGAGCATTCAACGCCCAAGAGTGCAAAAAGAATCGCTTAAAAATGTTTGATAATTTTTGTTACACTGTATTCAATCAATGTTGCTTCTTATTACCATCAAATAGCCAATCAATGCTACAACTGATTTTTTGGGTCATCCTTCTATTGGCCTCTACCACTTCTTTATTTGCTCAAAAATATAGTAACGAATTTTTATCCATTGGTGTTGGTGCGCGGGCACAGGGCATGGCTGGTGCCCAAATTGCTCAAGTGCAAGATGCCACAGCCGGTTTCTGGAATCCAGCAGGGCTAACAGGAGTTGATACCGACTTGCAAGTAGCAGCCATGCACAACGAGTGGTTTGCGAGCATTGGCCGTTATGATTATGTGGGTTTGGCGGCCCCAATTATGAACAAAAGCCATTATGTGGGCTTTACTTTTATTCGTTTTGGGGTGGATCAAATCCCCAATACGCTTACCCTGTATGAGCAAGATGGCACGGTCAATTATAATAATGTAAGCACCTTCAATGCGGCTGATTATGCCTTTATGTTGCACTATGCTCGCAAATTTGAACAACTGGGGCTGTCTGTGGGGGCCACTCCCAAGGTAGTACACCGCACTATTGGCCCTTTTGCTACTTCTTGGGGCTTTGGGCTGGATATAGGTGCTCAAATGCAGCGTGGCGACTGGCAGTTTGGCCTCATGCTCAAGGATATTTCTACTACGTTTAATGCTTGGTCTTTTAGTTTTACAGATGAACAAAAACAAGTGTTGGACATTACGGGCAATGATATTCCGGTACAGTCTATAGAAATTACACGCCCTACGATTGGTTTGGGTTTTGGTTATAAAAAAGACTTCCAAATTGGACAGCCCAAGGAAGGCTCAAAAAATTCCGAGCCACGCTATATTGGATTTTCGGCCGCTCTTGATATAAATGTCACTACCGATGGTCGTAGAAATGTGTTGGTTAGTGCCAATCCATTTAGTTTGGATCCCGCCATTGGTTTGGAATTACACTATAATAATTTAATCTTTTTGCGTGGTGGTATTAACAATATCCAGCAGTTTAGAAACATCAGCAATGACCAACAATGGGCGGTTCAACCCAACTTTGGGGTAGGTTTTAAGGTCTATAGTTTTTATGTAGATTATGCTTTGGGAGTGAATGCTGGTGGTGCGTTGATTGACAATACGCAGGGGGCTGTACTCTCTCACATTGTCTCGCTCAAAGTCGATATAAATTTTGATTATCTAAAAAGAGCCTTCCAAGAAGTAGAGTAAGCCTGTTCCCCCCTTGGCTCTTAATGTTATTTTGATTCAAAAATCCCTATTATGAATAATGTGTATTCTTCCAATTCTTATCTATACCAGCCTTTGAGCTACTTCAACTATCTCTGCTGTTTATTGGTAGTCTTGTGCTACAGCCATAACAGCTTTGGACAAGGGCATGATGGTTTGTATGGCAATGAATGGATTGACTACAGCCCCGGTAAGCAGTATTACAAAATAAAAATTGCTAATGATGGCTGGTATCGGCTTCCTGCCAGTGTACTACAGCAAGCAGGTGCGCCCATTGCCTCCATCAATACAGCAGGCTTGCAACTTTTTCACCAAGGCAAGGAAGTGCCAATACAGGTAGAGGAAAATAATGGGGTACTTAATTATGTACAGTTTTACGGCAAAAAAAATCGAGGAGAATTTGATGTGCATTGTTATAATGAGGCCGATCACCATTTTAATGAATACTACAGTTTGTACAATGATACGGCTGCTTACTTTTTGACTTGGGGCAATACGCCTTCTACCAAACACTTTACAGATATTGCGGCCAATTTGTCCAATCTGCCTGCCAAGGAAAACTATTTTATGCACGAGAGCCGAGTGGTGTACCAAAACCTCTGGAATGAAGGCATGACTTGGCGTATTTCTACCGAATTGTTGACCAAATCTACCTTTGAGTATGGCGAGGGATATGGTTCAGCAGAGGTACCAAGACTCAGCACGCCCATTGCCACGCCTTTTGCCTACAGCAGTGGCCCAGATGCTATAGCAGCCGTCAAGTTATTTTCCAAAGGTATTTTTAGTCATAGTATTAACATCAAATCGGGCAATACTACCTATCGCAATCACACCTTTAACAGCACTACTGTGGGGCGTTTTACAGCCAATTTTCCTGCCAGTATCCTACAAAACATTACAGATGTGACCCTAGAGGAAGCATTGGGCGGTTCCAATCGTTATTTTGTGGCTTATGCCGAATTGAAATATCCTAGACTATTCAACTTTGGGGGGCAGGCGGTTTTTGCCTTCAATATAGCTGCACATTCCAATAGAAAATACCTAGAGATTACCAATATCAATAGCACCAATGCTGGTCAAAATCGTTTGTATATCTATGATTTGACCAATAATTTGCGTATTCAGTGTTTTTATGATGCTGGCAATGCTCGTTTGCTCACAGACCTTACGCCCTCTACTCAAGATAGAGAATTGGTTTTTGTTAATGAGGGCACGCCTAGCAGTTATACCGAAGTATTGGCCGTTGCTCCTGTTACGTTTCGCAATTTTGGCTCGCCCCTGTTTTCTCCTACCAATTATACCATTATCACACACCCCAAGCTAGAACAAGATGCTGCTGGAGGCAATCCAATTTTTGATTATAGAGCCTATAGACAATCGGCAGCAGGTGGGGGCTATGTGACCGCTCAAATCAATATTCAGGAGCTGTACGACCAGTTTGCTTATGGTATCAATAATCACCCACTAGCTATTCGCCATTTTGCCCATTTTACCAAACGCAATTGGATCAATCCAGAATACCTATTCTTAATCGGAAAAGGACGGGTGTATAAAGATATTCGTTCCAATCCGTCCAATATGCTCTTGCCTACTTTTGGGCATCCCCCTTCCGATCAGGTTTTGGTGGCCTCGGTCAATACAGACGAACCTAGTATTGCTGTTGGGCGTTTATCGGCCTCTACAGGCGATCAGGTACGCACTTATTTGCAAAAAATAATAGATGTAGAAGCCCAACGCCGTGCGCCCCAAACCATTGATGACTTGGGTTGGACTAAAAATATATTGCACTTGGGCGGTGGACAAAATAGTATTGAGCAAAATAGAATTCGCACACATCTCAATACCATGAAAACGATTGCAGAGCAGCCTTTTTATGGGGGTACCGTAGAATCCTTTTTCAAAACCTCTACCAATCCTATTCAGTCGGCACAATCTAGGTTCTTAGATTCATTGATTGATGCAGGGGTGTCTATGATTACCTTTTTTGGGCATTCCTCTACCAATAGTTTTGATTTTAATTTGGATCATCCTAGGAATTATGATAATTATCAAAAATACCCACTCATACTAGCATTGGGTTGTTATGGAGGGGCAATATTTGAACAAGGCCCCCTTATTAGTGAAGATTTTATTTTTGAGCCGCAAGCAGGTGCAGGGGTGTTCTTGGCTTCTTCTAGTGCGGCTTCGTTGGATGGACTCAATCAGTTTGGAAGGCAGTTTTATCTTAGTATGAGTGGTGCTCATTATGGTGAGGGGGCTGCCAAATCGGCCAAACGTGCTATTGGCATCTTAGAAGACATCAACTACCCGATTACGGTACAAATGGCCTGTCATTATATGATTTATCACGGCGATCCAGCTTACAAACTTTCTACTACTACTACGCCTGATTATTATATTGATAATGACTTGGTGGGGCACAGCCCCAATTTGGTGACGGTACAAATGAACACTTTTGACTTGGAACTGGATGTGTATAATCTAGGCAAAGCATTGGATACGACCTTTATCGTTCGGGTAGAGCGCACGCTTCCAGATGGCAGCCGAGAATTTGTAGCCGCCCAACGGGTTCAAGCCCCTTCTTTTACGCGTCGTATTGTTGTTCCTGTACCTGTTGGCACGCTCAATGCCTTGGGAATCAATTATTTTGACATTTATATTGATGCAGACCTAGAAATTGATGAGCAGCCCAACCCTGCAGCAGAAAATAACAATCAAGTATTGCGTTACCCTGTTGCTATTGTATCAGATGCCATTGTTCCTATTTATCCTTATGAATTTGCTATTGTACCGCAAACTCCTATTACACTAAAAGCATCTACGGGCAATGTATTTGCATTGCCACAAACGTATGCCATACAAATGGACACAACCGCTTATTTTAATAGTCCATTATTACAACAAACCACCATTACGCAATCAGGGGGCTTATTAGAGTGGATACCCAACACCAATTACTTGGATAGTACCGTTTATTACTGGCGAGTTAGTGTAGATTCGGTCAATCCTGCTGTGGGTTACAATTGGAGTCAAAGCTCTTTTATTTATATCAATGGCAGTTATCCCGGTTGGAACCAATCGCACTTTTTCCAATTCCTAAGAGATGAGCAAACCAGCTTATCCTTGCAAGAACCTGATCGACGCTTTAATTTTGTTACCTCTATCCAAGAAGTAACGATTACCACCGGCAAAACACCAACTGTTACCAATCCTGAGAATGTAGCCATGTATTTTAATGGTAGTAAATTGGATAAATGCCATTGCTCTGGTGATGATGGTATGTATGTGGCCGTGATTGAACCCAGTACGCTCAAGTTTTGGGAATTGCCCGGTGGTGGTTCGGCTTATGGGGGTGTTAATTGTGATCCAGCACTACGGCCTTCCGAACTCTTTCTGTTCCGTACCCGCACTACCGCTATTCAGGATTCATTGGCTAATTTTATTAATAATGTAGTGCCGAACGACCATTATGTGGTTGCTTTTAGTTTGAATAATGCAACGCCTAACTTGTGGAATCAAAACCTAATTGATGCGTTTGAAGATCAGGGGGCTTGGTATATTAGCGATTGGATTGCGACTGCTACGACTACTGATGCACGGCCTTGGGCTACGTTTTTTAAGAAAGGAGATTCTACCTACATTCACAAAAATTCGATCTTAGGTACTTCCTTTAATGATGAAATCAACCTTTCTGGCCCGCTAGAAGAAAATTGGTTTCAAGGGAGCCAAACCTCTACCCTTATTGGCCCTGTAAGCAATTGGGGTGCTTTTTATTGGAATAAGGACAATCTGCCCAATGATTTTTCGGATGTGCAGATTTATGCCTTAGATGCCAATAGAAGTATGCGTACCCCTTTCTTTGGCAACCTTACTGCCACAAGCCAACCCCTTGCTGCCATTGATGCCAATCAGTATCCCTACTTAGAATTGGTTTGGAATACCTTGGACTCTGTAGATCGCACCTCGGCTCAATTGGATTACTGGCGAGTGACAGCCGATATGATTCCCGAAGCTGCCCTGCGCCCCGATTTGTTCTTGGCATTGGATAGCAGCTGTGTGCAGCGTGGACAAGATATTACCCTAACCGTAGCCTTGGAAAACATCAGTGCGGTGGATATGGATAGTATGTTGGTGCGCTTTGAAATACTGGGTACCAACAAAATTATTTACAAGCGTTTGGCTCCGGTGCCTGCTGGTGACACCTTGCATGCAAGTGTGTCCTTTGAAACCGCCGACCTTACAGGCAGTCAATACCAATTATTGGTAGAAATAAACCCCAACAATGACCAACGAGAGCAATTCCAATTCAACAATATAGGCTTACTCACCTTCAAGGTGGTGCAAGATATTATCAATCCTCTATTGGATGTTACCTTTGATGGCGTGCATATTATGAACAAGGACATTGTATCGGGCACTCCCGAAATAGTGGTTTCTCTATCCGATGAGAACCCTTATTTGGGCTTGGATGAATTGGAGGATTTTAGCCTCATTTTGCGTCATCCAAGTCTGCCCGATGGAGAAATGTTCTTATCACCCGCAACCACTGATTTGCAATTCTACCCTGCCAATCTGGGCGATTTGGACCAAGAAAATACCGCCAAAATTGTCATGCACCCCGATCTTGAGGCAGATGGCCTATACACGCTGTTTGTGAGTGCCAATGACAAATCGGGCAACAATTCGGGCGAATTGAGCTACAGCGTGGATTTTGAAGTCATCAACAAGCCTTCTATTACGCACCTGCTCAATTATCCCAACCCATTTTCTACCTCTACCCAATTTGTATTTACCCTCACAGGTAGAGAATTGCCCGATTATATGAAAATTCAAATTCTCACCGTCACAGGCAAGATTGTGCGTGAAATTGGTCAAGAGGAATTGGGGCCGCTTCGCATTGGCATCAATCGTACCGAATACGCTTGGGATGGCCGTGATGAATACGGCGACCAGCTCGCCAATGGAGTGTACTTGTATCGTGTTATTACCAAACGAAATGGTCAAGATTATGAAATGCGAAGTACACGCAATGATTATATGTTCCGCCAAGGTTTTGGTAAGATGTATTTGATGCGGTAGAAGGCCGTCAAATTTTCTAAAAAAGATAAACAAGTAGGGGGTGCAGATCTCCTACTTTTTTTATGCCCCAACAAAAAATTATTACCTTTGCGCCTATCATTTCACCTAAAAAGTAACATAAAATGACTTATACCAATTTATTAACAGAATACGAGAATGGTATTTTATTGGTTACGCTCAATCGCCCCAAGGCACTCAATGCCTTGAACCAACAAACCTTGAGTGATTTGCGCCAATTATTTTCTAAGGATGCCTTAGAATTGGACGGGTTGCGTGGCGTAATCTTGACAGGAGCAGGAGGAAAAGCATTTGTTGCTGGAGCGGATATTACAGAGTTCTCTGGATTGGATGCCCAAGGAGGCTTGGACATGGCCCAAAACGGCCACGATATTTTTAATCTTATTGAGCGTTTTCATTGCCCTGTGGTAGCGGCTGTTGGGGGGTATGCACTCGGTGGCGGTTGTGAGTTGGCGATGGCTTGTCATTTGCGTGTTGCTGGTGAGAAAGCAGTATTTGGCCAACCTGAAGTGAATTTGGGCTTGATTCCGGGTTATGGAGGCACGCAGCGTTTGGTGCAGTATATTGGCAAAGGGCGTGCCTTGGAGTTGTTGATGACGGCCGATATGATTGATGCCCAAAAAGCATTGGATTGGGGGCTTGCCAACCAAGTAGTGCCACAGGGCGAGGAAGTAGAAGCTGCCAAAAAGTTATTGGCCAAAATTGCAAAAAAAGCTCCTATTGCTATAGCCAAGTGTATTGCGGCGGTTAATGCCTTTTATAATGAAAAAGTGGATGGATTTGCCGAAGAGGTGAAATTGTTTGGCGATACAGCCAATACAGAAGATTTCAAGGAAGGGGCAGCTGCATTTGTAGAGAAACGCAAAGCTAATTTTCAAGGGAAATAGGTGTGTGAGCATTGTATGGGGCGTTGTATGGGCGTATGGGCGTATAGCAATACGCCCCTACAATACGCCCATACTACGCCCCTACAATACGCCCATACGCCCACGCCCCTATACTAGCGTGGTTTCAACCACTTGGTAGCCGCTTGCAATACGTCTTTTTTGCCGCCTTTGTGGTGTACAAATGCTACCACACGGCAGTTATCAACGTCCCAATCTGCTGGCACTACATAATCTGTCACAACTTTTTGTACAGGTTCCATAGCTGTTCCTTTGGAGAACAACAAATCGCCTGAATAATTGACGCTGACTACATCACGCAGTACGTGTTCATGCTTGTATTCCAAATCCACCCCACTAGGCGTTTTTTGGTAGCCCTCAATATCATCTTCTGTTATCATAATGGTTAAGGCTACATCTTCTTCTACGGTACTTAAATAAAAATCGCTGGGGGCTACATCTACCGTAATGGATGCTTTGTTGGTAGCTGCATCAAAGGTGCTTACAATATCCAGTGATACAATAGCACGCTCACACAATTCTGCATTGATGATGCCTGCCCATTTGGTTTGAGCGGTTACAATATCACTCTCCCCCGGAAATAGGCGGCGATTGATGGTAGCGGCTGGATAACCAGAAACGGGCCCTAGATACTGTGCTTCTAACAATTCTCCATCGGGGCTATTGAGATTAAATCCATTGTGGGTACCTGCAAAATAGCCTGCATGAATGCCTACAATAATCACTTTGCCAGGGTTTTGGGCAGAAATTTCCTTGAGCTTCTGTGCTCCTGTTGGACAGTTTACACAATCAATACCCGTAAATTCTTCTACCAACACCACTCGATCGGTCTGGCAGGGCGTAATGGTAGGCGGCAATTCCTCACAACTGATACAGGTTAACAATAAAATAATTGTTCCTAAAAAAATAGCTTTCATAATACAAATTTTTGAAACCAATCAAGGTAGTTTTAGTGGTTGTGGAGTTGAATTCCTTGCTGTACAATCACACAGATGGGTTCCAAACAACCTTCGCCTTCCCGTTCTACCTCTAAAGTAACATGCTGAATATTTTTATGACTTAACCGATGTCTTATATCTTTTTTGATAAGGGCAATTTGCTCAAAAGTACAATCACTAGCCACAACCAAATGGGCAGTTAGGGCATTCTCTGTGGTGCTCAAGGCCCAAATATGCAGGTGATGCACGGCTACAATACCTTTTGCAGCCATTATGGTTTGTTCAATTTGCTCACTATCTAAGGTACTAGGCACGCCGTCCAAACTCAATTTCACACTTTCTGTAAATAATTTCCAAGTGGACATTAAAATTACAGCCACAATAACCAAACTCATGAGTGTATCAATCCAATACCACTGAGTAAACCAAATAGCCAAGCCACTAAGCACTACTCCTACTGAAACCAATGTATCGGCCAACATGTGCAAGTAAGCTCCCCGTATATTCAAATCCTTGTCTTTGTCCCTGAGAAAAAGCCAAGCTGTAAAACCATTAATCAAAATCCCAATTCCTGCTACAAGAGCTGTAGTGCTCCCATCTACTGGCACCGGCTCCTGAAATCGAGCAATGCTCTCCCACACAATCATTACAACAGCTACCAGCAGTAAAATCGCATTGCCCAATGCCGCCAATATGGTGGTTTTGCGATAGCCATAGGTGTAGTGTTTGTTGGGTGTTATGTCTAATAATTTGAATGCTAATAATGCTACTACTAATGCAATAACATCACTAAAATTATGCCCAGCATCTGAGAGCAATGCCAACGAATCGTACCACAGACCAGCCATTACTTCTATGATTACAAATAGAATGTTTAAGCCAATACCAATGATAAAAGCACGATTGACAGAGGAAATCGTAAGATGCTCGTGATCGTGGTCGCAATGTTCGTGTGCCATAGAAATGAATTGTTGTACTTAAAGTTACGGAAATATAGGCAAATTTCGCTGGCATTTAAAAGACATTATCTCCTGTGTGCTAAAACTGTTCTGCTAATTCTGGGAGTTGCTCGGCTTGTTGCAATTGCAGCATTTTGATAGACATGACCAAAATCCAAGTGGTCATAAATGCAAAAACTACCCATTCAAAAAAAGGCAACCACCAAATTTCTGGTCGAACAAATAAAGGGCCAGCATTGCGCTTTACGGCCATCAGCTCCTTGGGCATGCTCATAAATAAGGCAAAAGCAATAGGAATTGCGAAGCCATGAACGGCGGTATAAGACGGAAAAGGATTGTTGGATTCTTTGAGAATGCTCCACGAAAATATAGATACGGATAAAGTTGCCATAAAAAAGAAACCCAAGGCTAGAATCAAATGTGGTACTCTATTATCCTCGGGCACCAAGCCCACTCCTGCACACAAAAAAGCCGAAAAAACACCAATGGAAATCCCTATTCTACTCAATTTGGTATTGGTGTAAGCCGATAATCCATACACAAATAACCCAAAAGAAACCGCACCACACACAATTCCACTGTTGTAAATCAAATGCCTTGCAGAGAATTTGGTACTGCCCAATTCTGAAATAAAATGATTAAAAATAGAGTAGGTTTCACCTTGTTGGCCAATATAGGCCGTAGATGAAAACAGAATAACACCATACAAAATAAAGCAAGTGCTCAAACCTGCATAGGGAGCAATTTTTTTCATATACAACAATAACTTTCTAATGATAACTGGAGGTTGGATATAAGGATTGCTTAGAGCAATAACAACTCTTGAGAGTGGCTATTCAACATCAAAAATTAAGCCATTGTTAGCTTTGTGTTAAGGGAATAAGACGTAAACTAAAGATTTTATACAGAGGGAATTAGGTAGTCCAATACTTTTTGCCAAGTTTCAAATGGAGCTTGTCCAAAATGCACTTGTTCGCCCTCAAATTCGGGATAAAGGTGATCGTCAATCAAAAAATCACCTTTGAGCAAGCCCTTTCGCCTACAAATAATTAGATTCTTGGTGGTCTCCAAGCCCAGATGTTCCTCTACCCATACCCTTTTTTCGGTATAACATAGGGGATTGTAATAGGAAGGCGCAGTAAGAATGTACACTTCGTAATATTCCTCTAGTTTTTTGTACGCCTCAATAGCACCTTCTAGGGGGGCTAAACTCGTAAAAAAACCATATTGAGATTGGGGATAATGCAGAGGCACATCACTCTTGGCCTGCACTTCCAAGAATTTACTATTAAAATCACAAAGGGTATTATCCATATCAATAAAAATGCGCTTTCTCATGCAGGTGGTGTTAAAATTTAGACGAGAGGAATATTTTTTCAAAAATAAGCTTTTGTTAGATAATCCCTTGCTCTAAGCACCAATTTTCAAAACTTAGTTATACGAAATAAAAAGTAAACTGTATATTTAGTAGCTATTCTACTTATTGAACAATCCAATTGCCCATGACTTATGTATTGCTTGTCTTGCTTTTAGCTGTTGTTTTGCTGGGTCCATATCCCCTTGCTCGCCTAGAAAAACGCTGGGCATGGTGGAGTCCTGTGTTGGCTTGTTTTGTATTGGGTTTTGGCTTGGGCAATACAGCCCATTGGTGGGCAGGCACCTCGGTAGCACAAGAGCAATGCAAAGAATTGGTAAATACCGCCCTAATAGGCTCTGTGCTATTGGCCATTCCACTGTTTTTGATGACGAGCAACCTGAGTTTGTTTCGACAACAAATCAAGTCCTTTTTTGGTGCATTTGTACTCTGTCTGCTGGCTGTCGTATTAGCAACGGTCAGTAGTGTTTTGCTATTTTCTGATTTAGAAGAATTGCCCATTACAGCCGGTGCTTTGTCGGCTGTTTATATTGGAGGCACCCCCAATATGGCTGCTGTGCTTTATGCCCTCAAAGCCCCCGATGATTTGTCGGGTATTCTGATTGCTACAGATAGCTTTTGTTCGGGCATTTATTTTCTTTTTTTGGTGAGTGCCGCCAAAGGGTTTTATGGCTTGTTTTTGCCCCCACCAAGCCTAGCCCCTGTAGAGCCAATACCAACCACTACAAGCGCTGATACTACACCCAATTTTTTGTGGTCTTGGGAATCTATATGGCCTATTCTGCAAGCCTTACTAGCTGCTATTGCTTGTATTATTTTTTCTGTCGGAATTGGCGCTTTATTTCCCAATCCAATGAATCAATTGAACGAATTGGTGGTTATGTTAGTATTAACTACATCTAGCTTAGTACTTTCCTATTGGCCCAAAATACGCAATCTTGTAGGCGTTTATGATTTTGCACAATACTTGATGCTTGTATTTGCCTTAGCCATTGGTTATTTGGTCGATTTTTCGAGCTTAATTGAAACAGGAGGTTACTATTTATCGTTTAATGGAGCATTATTGGCGTTCTTATTGCTGTTTCATTTATTATTGGCACGTGTATTTCATATAGATGTACACACCTTTATTATAACAGCTACCGCCTGTATTATGGGGCCTCCATTTATTGGGGCAGTTTGTGAGGCATTAGAGGATCGTTCACTTGTAGCTCCCGGAATGGCCTTGGCTGTAATTGGTCTTATTATAGGCACTTATATAGGCGTTGCAATTACCCTAGTGCTTCAAAATTTGATATGAAAACACCCCAAGAATTGTAAACTACCTCATACATAATTTATGTATGTTCAACAATAGTTTTTGAGTATGGAAATTATTATTGGCTGTGTATTAGGAACGTTGTTCTCTGCAGGATTTGTTGCCTTGCTCCATCAGAGTAGAAATCAAAAAGAGGCTATTCTGGAAGAGGAAGAAGCAGAGGAAGTATGGAAATCCCAACAGATTCCCTTAGAGAAAAAACTGCGTGATGCCATATACGACTGCGAGCGTCAGCTCAAGCAGTGTACACAAGAAATAGATACCGCTTGTAAACAGCAGTTGGATTTGATTAAGGATGTTGGCAAGGTATCTTATATGGAAATTAAAAACAAAGCTTTATTCTTCAAATACCACAACCCTATTAGCAATGAACAACAGTTTTATTACACCAAAGATATTCACAAAAATTTAGCCCCCGATATTTTGGAGCGCACCCGTCAATTGGCGGAACAATACCAGCAGCATATTGATTTATTAAGTACACAACAAGAGATTTTTAAACAGTTGCTGCATACTCACCAAGAGAATTTGGCACGTTTATCAGGCATAACGGAACAACAAGGGCAATTGGGTAAAATTAATAGCCATCAAGAAAAATTGGCCCATCTAAAAGGGGAGCAACAGCTAGAAGAAAAAGCCATTTATGGCGAATTGCTCCTAAAAGACATTGCCGAAGAATTGGATCATCAAGAAGAGTGTATGCGCCAATATATGGAGCTATCCGACACCTATCAACGTCCTTTGAATCAAGTCTTGGATGAAAATTATCAACAAAAACTAGAACAATTGCTGGCACAGTTGGAATTAGAAGATCCTTCTCAGCCAGACTAAAAAAACCTATTTGAGAAATACTAAGTAGGTGGACAAAATTAATTATAAGTTAAAAAATGGAAGATTTTTATTCAGA
>CAYULH010000143.1:0-12705 GCA_964445645.1 uncultured Aureispira sp.
TTTCTTGCAAAAATAGCTTTTTTATATCTTTTTTCTTTTAAACCGAGAATTGCTGACAAATTATAGGGTAGATGGGGGATAATAAGATACGTTTAATACCAATCCATATTTAGAAGTAGGATAATAGGTTCAAAGAGATTGGATGTGGGTACAAGGCATTTTTATTAGCCATAGCAGCGCTACGGCTGATAAAAATAACGCAGTAGACGCGCCAATATCGAAGAACATAATACTAATTTTGAGTATGGATTGGTATAAGTAGACCAATCAATGAGAAAGTAGATATAATTGTAAATGAAACAGCCCCAGCATTTGCTGAGGCTATATTGAATAGTAAAAGGTAATAGGCTACCTTTTATAAAATAGGGTAGGCATTGGTTTATGCTATACGTTTGGTGCTGTGGTAATGGTTGCCTGTGTGTAGAACAACAGCTGTTTTGCTGCCTTCTTTATAAGACTCCGCACCACCGTCGGGTTTGATAATTGTTAGGTTGAGCTTGGCTACAATCGCAATAAGCTTCGGTACAAAGTCATAAATATCCTTGGTCCAATTGTAATTTTGTATAGCAGGATATATTTTAGCGATAAATTCTTCACTGTTACTTAACTTCATAATTAATCTTGTCTCACTCAAGTATTTGACCAATGCTGGGTCTGATTTTGCTCGATCAAAATTAGCCAGAGCCTTCAAAACAGCTTTTTGTACATTGTCTCCACTTTGTTTTATTTGGTGTCCTGTAGCATTAAATAAGCATTTACCATCTTTAGCTATAAAAACACCCTCTAACTTATTGTGCTGCAAAATTTTTAGTTGTTTAGCAGTCAAACCTAAGGGATTATCTTTTGTAGGTTGCACCTCTTTGACTTTGTCCTTTGGGTCAATCTTGCCATACTTTTCTTTTTTGAGTTGGAGCAATTCTTCATCGCGCCCATCTTTTTGTTTATCGTGGCTGATTTGGTACGATTGCTTCAATTGCTCATTCCACATCGCCAAGCTGCGTTGAAAAGCAGAAAAGTGCTTCTCCACATTTCGGACAAACTCTTTTGTTTGATCAAAAACCACCTCTACCAAAAATTTAGCACCAGCTTGTTGCGCCGCTACAGGCTCTTTCATACTTTGGTAAGCAATCAATACATCAAAGATGCTCCCAATAGAGTCACTAATGGCAGCAGGCGCATCGCCAAAGAAGGTAATTCTTCCAAACGCATCCCCCAATCCAGCAAATGCCGTCTTGCCCAATTGGAGTTTGGCCTGCTTATCCTGACGCTTAATGGCCTCATTACTAATAGAAGCTTGATAAACCGAAACAAGTTCTTCAAACTTGCTACAAAGCGTAATGACACCTTGTTTGAGTTCATCCACTTCTTGTTCTGTTTTGCGTAAAGCAGCCGAACTCACTTCGTAAGAGTTTCCTTTTTTCTTAAATAAGAATTGCTCCAGCTCCGATTTTTTAGTATCTACTGCTTTTAGGTACTGTTGTTTGGCCGCTGTAATAAAACCCAAGATCTTGGTACGACTGGGAGCAGCACCACCCGTATATTCCAATTCAGACATGGGATCATCTAGTATTTTCTGAACAGCAGCGACCGAATCATTATCCTGTTGTGCGATTCGGGCATCTAGGTTTTGCTGGGTCAGTGTGTTATTTTTAGCTGCTTGGTTGATAAATTCTGATAAGGCTTTGGAGTCATGTTCTCGTCGTTTATTGATAATCTCTTTGAGGCGTTTTTCCATAACAGGAATATCTCCCCTCGTTTCGGCCTTTAACTTAATTTGTGATTTGTGCGTGTCTTTTATTCGTTTGAGATATTCATCAATTTTATTGATACAATAACTATGTCGCAAGCCTACTTGATGCAAGCTTTCGGTCGTTTTAGGTGAACACAATGGATTGTCATCAACATTAATTTTGTGTTTGTGTCGGTGGGTAAACGTATCGGTTACGTGTCTAAATCTACTTAAAATAGGCATATTATCTGGTTTTTAAAAGGTTAGGAAAGTGCTTGAATTTTGGCATTGGCAGCCTCTAGTGCTTGGAAACGCTCCTCCGTAAAGCCTTGTTCTTCAATGATTTTTTGCTTCTTTAACCAGTCATCATACAAGGGGCGTATTTGCTTCCACTCCTGTTGGGACTTTGTCAGATAAGTTTTAAACGCTATCAATGCCTCGGTATCGTTTTGTCCATTCTTTTTCAAAACCGCCTCCCACTGTTTGGCTTGTAGGAGTAGCCCCTTGAGTGCCTCGTCCAATTCTTTGGGGCTGTGTATACCATCAATAGCCGCTTCAAACTGTTGCCTATCCGTTGTTGCTTTGGGCGCAAACTTCTGGTCAATAGCGGCCGCTTTGGGGTCTTGTTTGCTTGCAGGAGCCTTCTTAACATCTGTGGGCACCGCAGTTGTGTCTTCCCAACCCTCTACTACCGTAAAAAACATCTTGGGCTTCATCTTGGCAAAAATCTTACCCAAGGGCTTAAAAGGCATCGGATTGGTCAATTGCCCCTTTTCACTCAATAAGCGTATCTGTGCCTTATCGCCCTCCATGGCTACCTTACAAGTACCATAACTATAATCCTTGAGGGTTAAATCTTTATTGGCCTTTGTCCACTTAATCCAGTCTTTGGTATTGCCAACATAAAATAGTGGTTGATCTGGATTATTGGCTGCTCCCTTCCAAGGCAAATGAGCACCAGAAATTAATACGTATGAAGTGGGTTCTGTAGATTTAACCAAATCAGGTAAGGTCTTTTTTACAATGCTTGCATAGCTACCATAGTTTTGGCCTTCCAGTAGCTTAACAGTTCCTAGTTTTGTTTTCATGTAATTATGTTTTTAATGAAAATAGTAGTTTCTTCAATTAGTAGGGCTATATTTAGTATTGTGGTATTTATTTATATAAATAAATACTAGACGCTAAAATATAGCCACTCCAATTTAGTGAAAAAAATCTTATAAAACAAGTTGGTTACACAAAAAACATATTCACCAGTCTGTAGAGACAGTGTGCTTGAAAGTCCAATATTATCAACAAAAATAGAAGTTTATGTGTAGTTGTTTGTAATTATTAGATGTTTTTGTAACGACGATAATATATGGTAATGTGTTTTTATTTTAAATAGATTTTAACGTTTATTCTGGTTGTAAGAACAGGATAAATTGCTATTAGATAATTGATAATGTATTAGATAAATACAGTGTTTGTCTCCTTGAATACTCTACAAAAAATACTATTGAGGAGGCACAATCATAGAAGGCATTATTTGACTACTATCCACTTTTCCTAAACAGTACAAATAACCATCGCGCGAAGCCACATACATTCTTCCCTGATCAACAACAGGCGTAGATTCGCAGCGAATCGCAACTTTTTCCTTGAAAACAAAGGTGCTTTGGTCGGTCAGCCATTCAAATCTGGAGATGCCCTTGCTTGTAGCTACCATAAGCTGGTTGCCCACCCAAATAGGCGTAGCAATAGAAGGGCCTACATAATATTTGAATAGGAGTGAAGGGCGTGGCAGGTAAATACTCGTATCAAAACTAGGTGCAAGCAGGCTATCCACCACCAAATCAGTATTCACCACATAAAGCATCCCATCAATGCCCACAAATGCCGCCATATTAGGTTCCTCTGCTTCTTTATAATGACAATTTACAGCTACAGAACCTATTACACCACCTTGCCAAGTCGCAAATTCAAAATCAGGAGTCGGGAAATACCATTGAGCAGCTTGTTGGGGCGGCAGGCTCGGGTCCAACTTAAGTACGCCTCCTGTACCCGTAATGTATTGTTTCTCTATAGGAACAAGCAAACAACTATCGGCCGTTACCACAGGCGTGCCATCCATATCGGCCCCTGTAAAATACATCCAATCTAGGCTATCTTTTTCTAAGTGATAGCCCCACACACGCCCTGCACCAGAGGAAATATAAATCCGCTTGCCCAATAGGGTAGGGGAAGCTTCTGTAACTAAATTCCTTTGGTGGCTAATGCGGTCAGCAGCTTGGTAGAGGGTATCTTGTTGGCGATAAATTTGTGGCTGCAGCAAACCTTGACGCAATGCTGCTTGTTGAGGATTGGGGTTCAGAATAGTAAAAATACTGTTTTCTAGCCCAATGTAGGCCGTATCGTTCCAAATCAGGGCAGAGGCATCCACATCCCTGCTGTAGCTATGGGTTTGTGTGCTACTCAATTGCCAGCGATCACGCCCCGTAAGCAGCGAAATAGCTCTAAAACTTGGCACTGTGCTCGCATACAAGCTTTTACCGGCACGACTTCCTTGCAAAATCAAGGCAAAATCCTCCAACGAATCGGCCTCATGATTGATCCAAATACTACCCGTCCCCTTAATCACATCATCAAATTTGTATTGCCAAACCACTTTGCCCGTAGCCGCTTCTATTTTTTTTAGATGATGGTCATAAGCACCTTGCAAGAGGTATTTTTGGCCGTTTTCTACCACCAGCAAGGGCTGCCCGGTCCAGCCTGCCCCTTTCCAAATTTTTTCTTCCGCTCCTACCTTTGTCTTGCCTTTGCCCAAAAACAATTTCCAAATAGTTTGCAAATGGCTTGGGGCAGTATCTCCATAATAATTTCTAGAAGGATGGTGCAAAAATGTGCTATTGAGTACTCTAATATGATAATAACTGCTATCCTCTTGCAAAAAATTACCAACATAAGCATTGGGCAAGTTAGAAACAATTGTACTATCAGTAGGCTGGTCATTCCTAAGTATCGTTGGAGTTGGAGCAAGGCTAGGTTGATAAGCCAAATACAAATGGGTCAATACCCCCAAACTCATTAAGGTGAAAAAAATAATTACTAATAATAGTAATGGTCTCCAATTCATGAATGCGAGTGTTATATAGTTGGTCTATTTTTTTAAAAACTTCATACAGTTGATTATTAGGATATTACCTATAAAATCTGCACAAATTTCTATCAATCTAAGACTATTTTTTCATACACACACACATCAGCTAAGGTTACAACTGAAAAAGAAAAAAATCCACAAACTATTATACGGACAATCGCCACAAAAAACTGTAACTTTGAACCCATCATTTGTTCACTCTAGTTCTACTTTTGATTATGAAAATGCGTAGCATTACACCCGGAGAAATAGCCACTAAAGATTTGCACCAATTTATTGTAGGAGCGGTCGCCCCTCGGCCTATTGCTTTTGTCTCGACCATAGACGAGCAAGGAATTGCCAATATTGCCCCCTACAGCTTTTTTAATGCCTTTAGTTCCAACCCTCCCGTTTTGGTTTTTTCTTCCAATAGAAGAGTAGACAACAACGAAACCAAAGATACCTTGCACAATGTAGAGGTCAACCAAGAAGTAGTGGTTAATGTGGTCAATTATAATATAGTCCGCCAAATGGCACTAGCCAGCATTGCCTATCCTTCCAATATTAGTGAATTTGCCAAGTCCGGACTCACGCCTTTAGAATCAGAAGAGGTAAAACCTTTTAGAATCAAAGAATCTCCTGTACAGTTTGAGTGCAAGGTGAGCGAAATCATTACACTAGGAGAGCATGGAGGAGCAGGGCATTTGATTATTTGTCAGGTTGTGAAATTGCACATTGATGAAGCGGTATTGGATGGCGAACGCATCGATCCTCATAAGTTGGACTTGGTTGGTCGTTTAGGACGTGCCTACTATGTGCGGGCAAGTGGCGATAGTGTTTTTGACGTGTACCAATCTGTACTCAAGCCAGCCTTAGGTTTTGACCAATTGCCAGAACATTTAAAAAATAGCACCGTACTCACGGGCAATGAATTGGCGCAATTGGCAGGTTTGTACGATTTTCCGAGCGAAGAACTCATTCAGGAGCTGCTGCAAAGCAATGAAATTACCCAAATACTGATTGCCGTAGAAGAACCCAATGACGAATTGCTAAAAGGGCTACACCAATTGGTTAGAACCACCTTGCAAGCCGGCCAAATAGAGCGTGCATTTGGTATAGCTATGGTTTTTGAGTATATTGGATAAGAACAAACAGACTATTTTTTGTAAATCATACTTGGGTATGTTTTTTGCAAAAATCAAAATAAAAAAAATAAATGGATACTTTTCCGCAACAACAACTCCCCAAACATCTAAGAGATTTGCTCAAAAACAAAGTCAATAATATGCCTTTGGAGGGCTACCTCAATGCCCAAGAAGAAGTAGATTGCTTTCAGGTAGGGAGTCTAAGTTTGCAGCAAGCACACCAAGAAAAGACCATCAAGGCACACATAGCCGAACAACTAGGCGTGTCTGTTCATCAATTGTGCTTGGGTAGTAGCCCACAAAATTTGCGTAGTTTGTTGTTGCAATTGACTTGCTCTTGCAAACGTGATCATTGTATTGCCCTGTCGCCCCAACGCCCAGAAGTGCAACAGCTAATGGCTTTGCATCAAGTACAGCAAACGGTGTTGCCACTCAAGTACTTGCTAGAGTTGCCAGTAGATAGTATCAAAAACCAAACAGCACTAAACAGCAAACTATTAATCTTAGATCATCCCAATGCCATTACAGGAGCCTTGTTGCAAAAATTCGATATTGCAGATGTCGTGACTTCATTTGATGGTTGGGTTTTGATAGACGAAACCGCTATTGGTGCAAGCCCTGTGGATAGTATGAAAACAATAGTATCTACTTGTAGCAATGCTATAGTATTGCAAAGAACCATTGGAGGCTTGGCCGTACTGATTGCACACCCCGAAGTCGTACAATTGGTAGAGCAGTGTCGTATTGATTTGCCTTTTGCACAATTGCAATATGCCGCCAAATCTATGATTCTTGATACACAACAGGAGAAAAATTTAGTGATAGCAACCCTTCAGAAAGAAAGAAAAGCCCTCACCAAAGCTTTGGAAGTATTGCCCTTTGTAGAGCAAGTTTATCCAAGCCATACCAATAGCCTGTTATTACGAGTCAAAAATGCCGATGAAATTGTTCACTTCTTGCGTGAATCGGAGCGAATTTTGGTGTATCGGGTGCCCGCTCTCGAAGATCTCAACAATGGCATACGCCTGACACTAGGCACGCCTCTTGATAATCTACGTCTACGCAATGCCCTAGAGCAATTGCCCGAAAAAATGAACCCCAGACGTGCTTTTTGGGGAGACATATCCAAAGGTTTGCGTAAAGCAGGTTCCTTTTTTGGCTTTTTTAAGAAAATATTGGGGATGTAAATTATCAACGACTATTATCAAATTAATAAAACAGCATGAGAATTATACTCTTTACGGGCAAAGGTGGCGTAGGCAAAACAACTACGGCCGCTGCTACAGCTTTGCAATGTGCCAAGCAAGGACTCAAAACATTGGTGGTTTCAACCGACCCCGCACACAGCTTATCCGATGCCCTACATGTAGAGTTGCAACCAGAACCTACCCAAGTGACCGACAATTTGTGGGGACAGGAATTTGATGTGTATTACTCCATGAAGAAAAATTGGGATAACATGCGCCATCTCATGACAGCTGTATTCAAATGGCGTGGGGTGGATAATGTAGTAGCCGAAGAATTGTCCGTACTGCCCGGTATGGAAGAAGCATCTGCTTTTTTGTGGATAGAACAGTATTATAGAGAGGCTTTTTATGATGTCTTGATTATTGATAGTGCCCCTACAGGCGAAACACTCACCTTACTCACGCTGCCTCAAGTCATGCAATCTTGGTTGACCAAAGCCTTTCCAGGGCAACGATTTGTTATCAAAGCCGTAGGCAAAGTGCTCAAAACTACCAAGGGAATTCCATTAGAAGAAGGCATTGACGAGCTAAAAAATTTGTTTGATAAGTTAGAAGAGGTACAAAAAATCATGCTCAACCCCGAGGTTTGTTCTATCCGAATTGTAGCCAACCCCGAACGAATGGTTATTCAAGAAGCCAAACGTGCCTACACTTATCTCAATCTCTATGGTTATAATGTAGATGCCGTGGTTGTCAATAGAATTTTGCCAGAGTTGGCCGGAACTGCAGGAAGTGTATTTGAACAATACGTCAAATCGCAAGGACACTATTTGCAAGATATTGAAGAAAGCTTTCAACCCTTGCCTATTTTTAAAGTACAACACCAAGGACAAGAGGTTTTTGGATTAGAATTGCTAGATCAAATAGGCAATGCCATTTATGGAACCCGCAATCCTGCCGAGGTCTATCACAAGGACAGCCCTTTTGCTGTAAAAGAATACGATACGTATTATAAGGTATCTATGTATTTGCCCTTCATTGGTGCATCTGACTTTACGCTTCAAAAATATGGGGATGAATTGGTGATAACCATTGGTGGTCGCAAAAAAAGTGTCCTATTGCCTCGATTTGCCAATTTCCTACAATTAGAAGGCCACGCCTTTGATGATTCATGGCTACACATTCGCCTAATGAAAGGAGAAGAATAATTGGCCCAAATCTTCACCCATTTTAACACTTACACCAATTAGTTATTTGGTAAATAGTAAAAGTGTTTGATTATGAGTGACTTAGATTTTGTTTTTCTAGTTGTTTTTATACAAATAGAGACAAGGATCTTGTAATAAAAAAAATCTCTTAGCTGTTTTTACCCTGTCCTTTGTACCAAACCGTTCGTTTGTAACAACAAAACCAATCAACGATGAATCTATGTTTGGATATTGGCAACACCCAACTTAAAATAGGGTATTATCAAGAACAAGGGCTTTTGGACGAAGTACAGGTAGTGGCCAATTGGCAAGCAGCCAATTTGGAGCAAAAAATAAAAGAGAAAAATATCAAACGAGCAATTGTTTCGTCGGTACAACAAGAAGACAAGGCATTGTTAGCGTATTTGAACCAGCAATTAGAACAGGTGTACGTATTGTCTACCCAACTCTCCTTGCCTATTGTAATTGACTATGCTACCCCCAACACACTTGGAAACGACCGATTGGCTGTAGCCGTCGCCGCAGCGCAGTTGTACCCTCAGCAAAATGTTTTGGTAGTAGATGCAGGCACTTGTATTACCTACGATTTTGTAACAGCAGCAGGGCATTATTTGGGAGGAAGTATTTTGCCGGGTATAGATATGCGTTTTCGGGCTATGCACGAGTTTACCGCCAAATTGCCACAAGCCCAATACACCACTTTGTCCACTTTTGTTGGAGACAGCACCGAAACTTCCTTACAGACAGGGGTTTTGTATGGCGTTTTGCACGAATTGGAAGGTTTTGCAGCTCAATATCGGCAGCAATTTGGTGCAATTACCGTATTGGTAACAGGAGGAAGCCTCCCACATTTTGAATCTCAACTTAAAAGTAAGATATTTGCCCAGCCCAATTTAGTATTGGATGGTCTTCATGCCATTTTACAATATCAGAATTGATAAATTTTATGGTGCAGAGTATTCTGTGCTAGTGTTTAGCTCGCACTTTATTTTATAAACATAATTATTCATGCAACAGCTTTTTAAGCATTTTTTGATACTATCCTTTGCATTGGTCATCATCCAGTGTAGTGTAGAAACGGCTCAAGCCCAATATGCACGAGGCAATTCTCCTTATTCTCGCTATGGTTTAGGAGATTTGCAGGGCACCAATTTTGCGGCCAACAATGCTATGTCGGGCGGACAAAGTGCCATCTACAGAAGTTATTGGGATGTCAACCTTTCCAATCCAGCTTCTTTTGGAAAACTACGTTTTGCCTCTTTTCAAATTGGAGTCAATTACCAACACAGCGAATTATCTGAGCGTAGTACAGGATTGACCGCTCAAGCAGACAATGGTAATTTGGCTTACATATCCTTGGCCTTTCCCATTACCAAAAGCTGGGAAATTATGCGCGATACCCTACGTCGTGCAATCCCTATTCAGTGGGGAATGGGGTTTAGCTTGTCGCCCTACAGTACCGTAGGGTATGATGTTTCCATTACCCGTGCTTTTAATGGCATCGACAATGTAGAATTTAGCTACACGGGCGAGGGCAATAAATATCGAGTGAATTGGTCCAATGGCGTGACCTACAAAGGGTTTTCATTAGGGGCTAATTTGGGTTTACTATTTGGCAAATTAACCAATACCGAAGCCGTTACATTTCAAGATGCTGCCTATAATTATGACTACAATAACGAACTTTCGAGAGAAGAGGAAGGGGTTGGTTTTGCTTGGGATATTGGCGCACAGTACGAATATTTGCTCAAGGCCGAACGAAGAAATGTAGCCGGTGGCGATAATTTTTCTTTTGATAAAAAATTGACCGTTGGTGCCTACATGGGGGGCGTTGCCGATATTGCAACCAGTGTTACCGAGCGTTATGTACGTAGAGGGGCGTTAAGACCTGTAGATTCTATCCAGAATACAGTAGGCGTGCAGGGAAGTTTGCAAATGCCCCTCAAGGTTGGTGCAGGTATTGGCTACGGCCGAGAGCTTGGAACCCTCATTGGTATTTCTTATGAGTCAGAATTTTGGTCCAATTTTAAAAGAGACGGGCAGAGCAGCCTTAATTTGGCTGATGCACATCGTGTAGCTGTGGGAATACAATGGGTGCCCGATTTTGCAGATTACAACAACTATTTTAATAGAATACGCTATCGGTTTGGTGCTCATTATGGATTGGATGCACGTAATATAGCTGCTGCCAACGGCAATCGTTACCAACTTACCGACTATGGATTGTCTGTAGGAGCTGGTTTTCCGATGCGTCCACCCAAGTCCAAGACCATCTTAGGTTTCCTCAATTTGGCCGTAGATGTGGGCTACTTGGGCCACCCCGAGTTGATTGGCGATTTTTATGTAAAAGTTAATTTAGGTTTTGCCCTCAATGCCAGTGGCTGGTTCAATCGCGCCAAGTTTAGATAAAACTTAAACGAAAGTTAACAATAAGAATAAAACACCCTTCTTTAGTAGCTTGTATCTTTATTGCAGCACTGAGGAAGGGTGTTCTTGTATCTGCTACCAACAAGCCATACCACCACCCACCAAAAATTTGTCAAAAGGCATCTACACCAGTAGATGATGGTGCAATTTGCCAAACCACCACTTATTTTTTGGTAAAAAATACTATTTTTGCAACACGCTAAACCACAGTGCAAAAAAATTATGGCACGCTTTTGGAAAATTATTAAGCAAAGGCTAATGAATGGAGCCACCAAAAAGAAATACCAATTCAATCGAAACCCCTATCTAAAAAATAGAACATAATCACTAAATAAAAATACCAATTGTTATGCTAGAAGCCAAATGGACATCTTTTTTGAAATGGAGTGTAGGAACTGTTGTCATGTTTTTACTAGTAGGGCAAGCTGCCGCTCAGTGCGAATCGTGGGAAGCCTACCCCAAGGGAGCGCAAATTGCCAAAGAAAAGCACGTCATGTATCGAGACTTATTCAAGTCCAAAAAATACAAAGAAGCCTTTCCTATGTGGGAGGATTTATTTGCCACGGTCAAAATACCGCTTCCTGCCAAAACTACCCACTTTAGAGATGGAATTACCATGTACAAGGAGTTTGCAAAAGCAGAAAAAGATAAAGCCAAAAAAGAAGAGTACCTGAACAAGATGATGGAATTGTATGATCAGATGGCAGAATGCTTGGGCGAGGATTCCAAAGATAGAGCTTATGAAGGCTATTATATTTACTCGGCTCGTGGAAGTAGTACCAAGGCTATTGAGTTTTTTGAGCGTGCCTTGGAGTTGGGCAAGAACGAAACACACAATATGGTAATGGTGCCATTGAGCCAATTGTCCGTATACTTATTTACCAAAAAACACCCTAAATTTACAGCCGATTACATGCGTAAGCTGTACAAGCAATTGGAGGAATTGAAAAATCACAATGTGGAGAACAAAACCAAAGATGCGGGTACTTATGAAAAGAAATGGGTGAAAGTAGAGGCAGAATTTAAGAAAATTGGTGGTCTTATTTGGGGCTGTGATTTTTATACGGATGAGTGGACTCCCAAGTTTGAGGAGGATAGCATGAATATGGAGCAGAACAAGCAAATCTTAGATATTATCAAAGAAAAATGTGGTACAGATAATGACTTGTATAAGAATGTTTATGCCTTGTACAAGCCTTGGAGAGATTCTATGGATTTGGTAGAATTGGAGGCAAAATTCCAAACCCTTTGCAATCTGAAAAAAGGAAACTTGAGAGAATTGCAATCGAGAGAATTTGAGAAAAAAGGCGAGACTGAAAAAGCAGAGGAATACAAAAAAGAAGCGTTTGAGTGGTACAAAAAATCATTGGATGATGCTAGTGTAGAAGATTGTGAAGCTACTGACGAGGAAAAAGGAGATTTGGCTTACCGAATTGCTTACAATGAATATAGAGCAGGTGATTACAGCACGGCTAGAACTTATGCCAACAAAGCGGCTAGTTTCAAATCGGGTTGGGGCGAGCCTTACTTGCTCATCGGCAATATGTATGCTTCTAGCGGAAAGCGTTGCTCTGGTGGCGTGGGTACAGGCTGGGATGCACAGGTAGTAGCATGGGCGGCTATGGATATGTGGGCCAAAGCTAGAAGTGTAGACCCTAGTGTGGCTGCCAAGGCCAATAGCCAAATTGCAAAATACAAAAAATACTTGCCTACCAAGGGAGACATTTTCCAGCGCGGCTACAAAGAAGGCCAAAGCTACAACGTAGGATGTTGGATTGGAGCAACTACTACTATCCGTTCCAACGGAGAATAAAAATAATCCATTATTGGAGCAACAGAGGCTGTCGAGAAAGTAAATTTTCGACAGCCTTGTTAATATCTGCTATTTTGC
>CAYULH010000144.1:0-12571 GCA_964445645.1 uncultured Aureispira sp.
CTGGGGAAAAAGAATCGTTTTTTAGCCCGTTTACTTTTTTAAGACTACTTAATACACAAGACAAAAAAATAGGAATTACCGCTATTCAAGCGATAATTCCTATACAAACTATATTGTTCTAAAAGCAGCCTACAGCTCCAACAAACCATTGGTTTTTTGAACACCAGCAGCACTTTCTTGCAATTTGGCTTTTTCAGCAGCACTCAAAGGCACTTCTACTACTTGCTCAATACCATCTTTGCCCAAAACAACAGGCACACCAATACACAAGTCGCTCAAACCATATTCTCCATCCAACAAAGTAGAACAAGGGAAAATTTTCTTTTGATCGCACATGATAGATTGTACCAAGGCAGAAACAGCAGCACCGGGCGCATACCAAGCACTAGTACCCAACAAGCCAGTAAGGGTAGCACCACCTACTTTGGTATCGGCAGCCACTTGCTCCAAACGCTCTTCTGACAAAAACTCAGAAACTTTGATGCTGTTGCGGGTAGCGTGAGAAGTCAAAGGAACCATACCTTTATCACTGTGTCCGCCAATTACCATACCATCAACATCAGAAATAGGAGCTTCCAAGGCTTCGGCCAAGCGGTACTTAAAACGAGCACTATCCAAAGCACCACCCATACCAATGATTTTATTTTTGGGCAAACCTGTAGTTTTGTGTACCAAGTAAGTCATGGTATCCATTGGGTTACTTACTACAATAATAATAACATTAGGAGAGTGCTGAATCAAACTATCTGCAACAGATTTTACAATTTTTGCATTGGTTCCAATCAATTCCTCGCGTGTCATACCGGGCTTACGTGGAATACCAGAAGTAATTACAGCAATATCACTACCGGCTGTTTTTGAATAATCGCTAGTGCTTCCTACTATTTTGGTATCAAAACTGTTTAAGCTGGCAGTTTGCATCAAATCCATTGCCTTTCCTTCTGCAAAACCCTCTTTGATATCAAGAAGCACTACTTCAGCAGCAAAATTTTTGATGGCTATATACTCAGCACAGCTTGCACCAACGGCACCTGCACCCACTACAGTTACTTTTCTCATTATTTTAACTCTTGTTTTAAGAATGTATTTTAACTACAAAACTTTTTGTTATCAAGCTTTCAATTAAATATACACAGCGTGGAATAATATGTTCAAAGATCTGTCTTAATTGTCTTGTAAATCCAAGGAGACCTTTCGGGGCGAAAAATAAGCCTATTTTAGTCAAAATCCTTGCAGATAAGCATTTTTTTAAGTAAAACAAGATTTTTTTCGATAAAATTGTTTATTATAGAGATACCAACCAATCAACATTTTCTGCACTTTGTTCTCCTTCTTTGCTTGAATAATACTTTTCAACTGCAAAAGAAGCACCTCCCCACAAACACAACTGCCATTAAGTATGTTGTAAAGAACAATTGATTGGGTACAATTGCTATAAGAAACAAGTCTAAATATAAGTTTTTTAAGGGGCTAATATCGTAATTATTAACCTAATTGAAAGGCTTTGCATACTTGTGTCATAGTCGCTGTTGCTAGGCAAAATTTTCTGCTTAAAAATTGCTATACCCAACAATTTTTGTTTTTTTTGAGGTTGATACAAAGTGATTAATGTGGCGGTTTTGTCACATTATTACAGCATTCAATACAAGGGTGTAATTTTTGTGAGCGATCACAATAAATTGATTAAGCATTGCTTGTATTGGTAATTCTAGATTAAACTGGTTATACATTCATTTACTTTTTTTAATTCAAATCAAGGTTATGGTTCGTTGTTTATTATATACTATGGTTGGTCTATTCTTCTCTATGGGGATAGTTCAAACCAGTGTGCAAGCACAATCTGTACACAATCACGCCGCCTGTGGAGTGGGGCTTCATGAGGATGAAGCCATCAAAGCCCGCATGTTGAACAACAGGAGAAACCGTGTAGAACTACTTTCACAATTTGAAAATAGTCGCAGTGGTGCCAATGTTGTTTATGTTCCTGTTCAATTTCATATCGTTAATAGAAATAATGGAACAGGAGGGGAGAACATTAGAGATATTTTTGATAATTTATGTCGTCTAAATAATGATTATGCTCCTATTGGAGTAGAATTTTACTTGGCAGGGCCTGTTCGTACAGTAAACCAAGACTTGCTATACACCAATGATTTTAGCAGTCAAATGGCCAATTACTTTATGAGCCTATATCGTGTAGATGGTGCGGTGAATGTATTTGTTGGCGATCGTATTGTCAGTGGTCTTACAGGAGGAACTATTCTTGGATATTATACCTCGGGTATTGATGTAATTTATGCGATTCGTGGTTCTATCAATGGCAATGCAACTACCTTGACGCACGAAATGGGACACTTTTTGGGATTGCCACACACCTTCTTTGGTTGGGAAAATTCTTTTTATGGTAATGTAATGTCCAACACCAATGGTCGTACTCCTACGGCTACTTTGGCTGGTCGCCTAATTGAGAACATTGCTCGTCCAAATGATGGTACTGGGTTGGATAACTGTCAGTTGGCAGCAGATGCTTTCTGTGATACGGATCCCAATTACTTGTTTGGATTTTATGGTGCCACCTACAACGACGGCCCCAATCGTTGTAACTATGCCGCTACGGCTATTGACCCCAATGGCTGGATGTTTCGCCCCGATTTGCTTGCTGCTGAACCAGACCGTTTTAAGATATTAGAAGATAATTCTTCTTATGAGGAAATGTGGTTGAGAAACCGTTCTACTAAAGATCAAATTTATAGACTAACCAAGATAGTAGTAGATGCAGATTACACCTTCAATGGTACTACCGTTACGATGTGGTCTGATACTTTGGGTGATACGGATACAGAAGAAGTATTTTGTCCTACCAACAATACTAGAAATATCATTGGTACCAATGCAGGAAGAACCGATCCGGGCGTTATCAATATGGCTGGACACACACTAGATGTGAGTATTACTGCTCCCAATGCACCGGGCTTAACCTTTATTGCTGGACAAGCCGAATATACCATTACTAGCAATACAGGCCAACATCGTATAGATATGGACAGTTTGCGGGTAACCAATGGTGGCGCAACAACTGTTGCTGGTGGCGAATCTATTGTTGTTACGGATATTTTCTCAGATGGCAATGGTGTTCAAATTTCTTCTGATAACAGAACATACACCCTTCCTAATCCTTTAGCACCGGGAGAATCATATACCTTTAGTGCTCCTGATTTGCAGTTCACTGGAACTGAAATTGCGGGTGTTGCATTTAGTATGAAAACCTATGCGCCTTATCGTCCTGTTACTGGGACTACTTCTAACAATGTAATGAGCTATTATGGCGATATTTGTGCAACAGATTTCTCTGTAGAGCAATCAGAGGCTATGAAAATGGATATTGTTTCGAGAGGATTCTCTACCTTGTATGACGATCCAACAGATGATAGTCTTACACAGGCTGTTACTGTAGAATATCCAGCAACGGGTGATATTGCACCTCAGCCTTTGGTTAATTTGCGTTGGAATGCTGTACCGGGTGCAACTATGTACCATGTAGAAATCTGTGAGGTAAATATTTTGGGCGCATGTTTATTAAATGGGGAGAGCCGTGACTTTATGACTACAACTAATGATGCTTGGGTTACTTTAGCACCCAACAAACGTTATAAGTGGAATGTCATGCCTGTTAATTCAGTTAGCTTCTGTAATCGTGCTGGATTGGCTTCAGCAGATGCTACTTTCCAAGTATTTGATTGGACCGTTGGAGTAGACCAAGTAGAAAACGAAGTAGCAACTACACGCATTTATCCTAATCCAACAAGCAAAAACCAACAAGTAGTACTAGAAATTAATGCTAGCAAAGATACCGAATCACAAATCACTATGATTAATAGTATTGGTCAGCAAGTAATGCCTGCTCAAACAATTAACCTTACACAAGGTACAAATATCGAGCGTTTGAACACCGCCAATTTGGCGGCTGGTTTGTACATTATCAATGTAGAAACAGAAGGCACTACAACAAGTCACAAATTAGTGATTAAGGAATAATAGATTTTACGAGTACTGATGCTTGACCTTACTTCGTTGGAAATCGTATCTAATTGATTATCAGCTCATTACAGAAAATAAGGTAAAATCATAAAAGCCTGATAATCAAATAGATACAAGATGCTTTTTTAGCTTTTTTGAAAAAAAAGTAAAAAATCCACGAAGTATTAACTTGACAAACTTTGTTAATTATCAGCATTACACATAAAATAAATACAGAAGATGGTTGTCCTTATCGTAAGGGCAGCCATTTTTTGTATTTTTGCAATCCCACAAGAACTTCGACAACTTTTCTAATTACAATTGTATGAACGGCCTAATCAATATTACTGTATTGTTGTGTGTGTTAATTATGCACGCCTGCCAAGCACCCGACCATCCTCCACTACTACAAGAAAACTCCACTACCCGATTGGTAGAAGTTGCACCCACTCGCTCTCCAGAAGAATTGGCCTTATTAAATAAAATAGCCAATCGCACACTGTTGCAAGAGGTGATTGACCAAGCACCCAAGGAACAAGTAGAAACAACTAGTTTTGGTTGTTCTGCCCAAAGTGGGGGCGTGGTAAGCTTCATCCACAAAGCACAAAAACTGAGAGGAGTACGCCTATCCCTTTCTCAGGAACATCTAGGACGGTCTACCCGTTGGTATTATCAAAATAATCAAGAAACGGTACTCATTTCGCACGAGCAGAGTGAGTGGCAGGGCAATCAGGAATTGATTCAGCAAACCGTTTTTTATGTAGATAATGGAGAATTGATTCAAGTGCTGCACCGAGCCATACAGGCCATTCCCAGCCGTCTGGAAGCTGTATTGGAGGAGACACCCTTTGAGCAAGTGCCGCCCCAAAGTCAAGAAGCCCTTTGGTTGCAATTGCAAATCGAAGAGCAAATGGTATTGCCCAATCAAGAATCGGCCAATTACACGGCTTATTTTTGTTCTTAGAATAAGAAAAAAAGAGAAGTCCACTGCCAGCAAGCAGGGACTTCTCCTAAATTGATATTTCTTATGGTTTATTAACCTTCTTGTTCTAATAAACCATTAAAATAAGTTACAAACTCTTCAATAGTCTTGGCTCCCAAGTCGCCATCCTCTACTCCCTGCAAACGTACAGAAACAGTCTGTGCCTCCACATCCTTGCTTCCCACAATCAGCATAATAGGAATTTTCTTCAACTCTGCATCTCTAATTTTGCGTTTCAACGACTCATTTCTATCGTCAATATAACCGCGTATATCCTGTGCTTCCAATTGATTTTTTACAGCCGCAGCATAGTCATTGAAATTATCAGAAATAGGTAAGATGGCATATTGCTCGGGGGTAAGCCACAAGGGGAATTTGCCGCCCGTATGTTCGATTAATACCGAAATAAAACGCTCCAAAGAACCAAAGGGTGCTCTGTGAATCATCACTGGACGATGTTGTCCATTATCAGCCCCTGTATATTGCAAGTCAAAACGTTCAGGTAAGTTGTAATCTACCTGAATGGTTCCCAATTGCCAAGAACGTCCCAAGGCATCTCGCACCATAAAGTCCAGTTTGGGACCATAGAAAGCAGCTTCCCCTAGCTCTGTAACTGTCTTTAGATCCAATTCGGCAGTGGCCTCAATAATAGCATTTTCAGCCGCCTCCCAGTTTTCATTGGAGCCAATGTACTTTTCTGGTTTTTCAGGATCACGCAAAGAAATCTGAGCTGTAAAGTCATCAAAACCCATTTTTCGGAAAACCAACAAGGTAAGGTTCAGTACCTCAATAAATTCTTCTTTGAGCTGGTCAACCGTACAGAAAAGGTGAGCGTCATCTTGTGTAAAACAACGGACACGAGACAAACCATGCAATTCACCACTTTGCTCATAACGATACACCGTACCAAACTCTGCAATTCGCAAGGGCAATTCCTTGTAGGAATGTGGCTTGTGGGCATAAATCTCGCAGTGGTGTGGGCAGTTCATAGGTTTGAGCATAAACTCCTCGCCCTCTCTAGGCGTGCCAATAGGCTGAAAACTATCTTCACCATATTTTTCATAATGCCCAGAAGTGATGTATAAATTTTTATGACCAATGTGTGGTGTGCTCACCAATTGATAGCCACGTTTGATTTGCTCTTTGGTCAAGAAATCTTGCAGGCGGTTTCGCAGAGCAGTTCCTTTAGGCAGCCAGATAGGCAGGCCCTGACCAACCTTCTCAGAAAACATAAACAACTCCAACTCTTTGCCTAGTTTTCTGTGATCGCGTTTCTTGGCTTCTTCAATCATAGCCAAGTACTCTTTGAGTTCTTTGGCTTTGGGGAAGGTGATGCCATATACACGTGTCATAACAGCATTCTCTTCATTGTTTTGCCAGTATGCACCCGATAGCTTGGTGAGTTTTATGGCCTTGATAAATCCTGTATGTGGAATGTGCGGCCCTCTACACAAGTCTGTAAATTCTCCTTGCTTATAGAAGGTGATGTTGCCATCTTCTAGTTTTTCTAACAACTCCAATTTGTACTCATCGCCTTTTTCCTCAAAATAAGCCACCGCATCCGCTTTGCTGATAGCCGAACGGTCATAAGTGTTTTTTTGACGCGCCAATTCTAGCATCTTTTTCTCAATCTTTTCAAAATCGTTGCTAGAAAGGGTTCGATCACCTAAATCAATATCGTAATAAAACCCATTTTCTAAGGCTGGCCCTGCTCCAAATTTTACCCCCGGATAAAGTGCTTCTAGGGCTTCGGCCATCAAGTGAGCAGAAGAGTGCCAAAAGGTTTCTTTGCCGCCTTGATCCTTGAAGGTGAGCAACTGTATGTGTGCGTCGTTTTTAATAGGGCGGGTGGCATCCCAGATGTCGTGGTTTACTTTGACCGCTAATACATTGCGGGCTAAACCTGCACTGATGGATTGGGCAATTTCTAAGCCTGTTACTCCTGAGTCATACTTACGAACGCTGCCATCAGGAAGAGTGATGTTAATCATGTTTGTTTTTTTTAAGTTCTGAAAAAATCAGAAACAGTAGTTGATAAAAATATAGAGGGCTAGATACCGCCTAGCTCCTCCGTGTATTAAAAAGCAAAGTAAGCATTTTTTCATGGCTTAACTTGTTTTGTTGCAAAATAGTTCTGCTGGCTCTTACAACAAGGTGATTTTGTAGTAATATCCTTGCCAAAGTAGGGGATATATTTGCCAGAGCAACAATATATGTGGTGTTTTTTAGTATTATTGTGTTGTGAAATACTCTGGTATAAACACATTCAATAAGCAGAGTAATTTTTATTGACTAAATACACACTAAATATGCTTCAGCAAAAGTATCAAAGTGTCCTAGACCTAGGGCAAGAACTTAATATCCAAAATGGCGATGTGCGCGAAGAAGATGGTAAATTATTTGTTTCAGGAACTGCTCAAACTCCTTATGAGAAAGACCTTTTGTGGAATGAAATTAAGAAAGTAGGAGGCGATGAGCCTACAGATATTGAGGCATCAATTGAAGTAGCTGACGATAGCCGTTATCATACCCATACCGTAGTAAGAGGTGATACACTAGGACACATTGCCAAGCATTATTATGGTAAGGCCAATCAATATCCTAAGATTTTTGAGGCCAACCGTGATATTTTGGACGATCCTAACAAAATCCGCCGTGGTCAAGAGTTGGTTATTCCAATTATTGAGTTGTAGGATTGCAATAGAGAAAATTCTAAGAGTGAAATTGAGAGCAACCATCCAATTGGGGTGGTTGCTTTTTTTGATGTTTTACTCCGTTTATTTGCTATTTGGGGGAGTTGGCAAAGGAGTAGAGGGAAATTTAACTGCTTTCAATTCCATTTCATCTTGATGTAAATTCTTTTTTACCCCATTAAATAGGTAATCTATTTTCATTTTTATTGGCCTCACATATTCAAAGGTATCTGAGTGATAAATAATAAAAGCTATATTATTATTTATGTTTTTTGTATTTTTTTTAAAAAAATCATATAATTTATCGCCTAAAAAAATATGAGTATAACGGATTCGTAAAGAAGTGTTTGTGTCAAATTCTATATTTCTTTGGGGGATCTCAATCACACCTCTTGGTTCTACAAAATAGACTTGTTTTACATTTTTAACAGAATCTATAAAAAAATCTATAAAGAACTGATTACCAATACTAGCTGTATTAGTATTGCAGTGAATTTCTGCTCTTGTTAGTTTAGCAGAAGAGGTATGATTAATTGAAGGAGTTGTACTACAACCAATCATGACAAAAATAATCCAATGGTAAATCAAGGCTTTATTCATTCTAAATTAGGGTCTTTATAGGTATGAAAATCTTTATTGTATTCTAATTTTGTGTCAAATCGCTTTTCATAATTGCTTATTGCTGTATTAATTTTTTGCTCGTAATAAGAGTTATAAGCATGTCCAGTATTCTTCATACGACTAATTTCAATTGTTGCTTGATTGATATAGTCTATTAGAGAACCACGACTATTGGTTTTGTATAACTCATCTGTTTGATTCCATGATTTATGTGTTTGTTCTTTTTTATAAATATCAAGATGAGTGAATGTATTATTATATTCTCTGCCTAGATTTTTAGTAACTTGATTGTGTTCTTGTTCATGTATCAGTGTATTGATTAAGTTGTAGTAATTCCTTCCTAATGACTGTTTATCCATTAAGTTAATTACGCCACCAATTTCATCATTATAATACCAAGAATTAGCCATATCTCCAGTTTGCCAATTGGCGGCTATACCTTGACCAAGATATTTTGGTGCATTATTACCCATTACAGAAATTTTATCTTTATAAAGTTTGAGGTTTTGAATTTTTAAGCCTTTTGTGTTGAAGTATATTTGGGTAGCAATTTTTGAAAAAAGTTCATTAGACACGTCTGCCAACGATGTAGATGCGTAATTACCAGGAATAAAATAGTTCATTTGCTCTTTGAAAGAGTTGTTTTTGCCATTAAAAAAAGCCTCTACACTAGTAATATATTGAGACTTTACAATTCTAACTTCAGCAGAATCGCCATGTTTTCCTAAGAATACACCTTGTTCAGAAAAGAAGAAACCACCTAGTTGATTATGATTATTTGCTTGTTCTTTTTCTTGTTTTGCAAATTGATTGGCTATCTCGTTAGTAGATACAATAGATGAATAATTAGTAGTTATCATAGAGGAAGATGCTGTGGTTGTTGGTACAGTTTCCTCTTGTTGCTGTAAGAATTCCACAACCGTCAAGAGTTCTTTCCCAAGCTCATTTTCGGCATTGGGAGTTACATATACATCTTTTCCTTCCGAGTAAATGCTAAGATTTTTTTCTGCAGGTTTTTCAGAGTTGTAATGTACCCGTACAGGATCAAGCGAAATACCCGATAAGTATTCCATAGCGGCCTTCATGTTATCGGGAATGCCTGTATCATTTGTTGGAGTGGTCGTAGTAGAACTCTCTTCTTGGTGGTTGATTTGTTGCTGTGTAGTGATTGGTTGTAATTCCTGTTTATCCATAAAAGTACTTGTTGTTCATTAAGTCAAGTATGCAATGAAGCTAAGGTGTTATTAGCTAGTAATACATGCTAATGCTTTCAGAAATATATTTATCTACTTCAAAAATATAAAGTTTAAAGAGTAATATTTACATTAGGTGTCGTATAATCAATAGTAAGATTGATTTCCTGCAAGATGACGATTATTCCATTCTATTAATTTAATAAATATCAACTATGACAACTAAAGCCATAGCTATTGTTGGCACAAACTATACGGTTAGTGGCACAGTGAGCGACATCAAAAATAACGAAGGGGTAGTAGACCTTCATGTATTATTGTACGACCAAGATGTTTTTAAGGATGATTTCTTAGGAATAGGCGTGACCGATAAAGACGGAAAATTTAGCATTAGTTTTACCGCCGATAAATTTCAAACATTGCACGATAAAAAACCTGACTTGTATTTTGTGGTAAAGGATGCAGGTTTTGAATTGTTGAATACCAAAGACCATGTTATTCGTAATGCAGATGAAGATACGGCTGCTATTCATTTGGTGGTGGATTTGACGGGCGATAAACTACGTGAACTGGTAAACGAAGAAGCTGTACCGGGTTGGGTAGGTGGTTTTGAGCAGAGCAATGCTGCTTTTGCTTATCCCGAGCCAGATTTGAGTTCTTTGGAGATTATGGACAATATGGATAATATTGACTTATTGCAACGCCAACAAAAAGTGCTGTGGCCAGAGTTTAGTTGGAAAACACGTCCAGAGAGCGAGGGCAATTCATCTCGTTGTTATCAAATGTTTGCGCCTGATATTTCTCGATTGGGCTATACCAATGAAGGCCGTATCTATTCTATTATTTGCCCACAACAGGGCGTTACATTGGCTAGTCTGGGCTGTTTGAATGTAGAAGTAACGGTAACAGGCAATAGAGGTTGGGCCAATGAAACGACTAGAGAATTGGCTGCCGATATGGGCGTGCAAGGCAAAATTTGGTTTAGTCCAAGTGCAGAAGAAATGCCTCTAGTAAAGTTATTTGAAAAGCATTTTAAGGAAAAAAATCTACCATTTCCGCACAACAAAGCCAATGCTATCGTCATCGAAACATTCACACCAGGCAAGCCCGATGAGCCTAATTTTCCATTATATAAAGGATTGTGCAAGGACTTTCCAATTCCTGATTTTGCCAAACACGAGGGCATTGCTTGGTCGGTTGGCCATTTGGGTGTACAAATTGGTGCTATTGTCAAAACAGGCTATCCCGAAGTAGATGATTTTAACCAGATGGTACTTGACCTCTTCAATCTAGGCTCAGGCAATATGTTGAAGAAAGACAATATTTTGACGTGGAATGTGTGGTTTACCGCACCAGAATTGGTAGACGTAGAAGAATGGCGAAACCATGCCTTGTTGTGGCGCGAATCATTGCAGGCCGATCACGGTAGCCCAGAAGGGCCGGGGACTTCAGCCCGATATTTTGACGGTACGCAGTTTGAGCCCGTTAAGGATTTGTTGAAGGAAGAATTGCCTAGAATTATTCATTTTGCTCAAAAGCATGACATGCAACGTGAAATGCCCCAAATTGCGCTGTATGTCAAGGAGGATACTGCTCGAATCAAGGCCGTTAGAGAGCATTATATTTTGGACAATTTTATTGAAAAATATCTGGACTAGGAACTTTAGTTCTTACAAAAATTCGCATACAGAAGCCTCTTAGTAAGGGGCTTTTGTTTTGGTGTCTTAAAATTGGACTATGTTTTGCAAAGGCAATGCTGTTGATAGAATTCAATTTTTTTAATTCAAACAAATAAATTCATGTTTAAATTTCTGACCTTATTTTTGTTGTGTACTGTGGTGGCACAGGCACAGAATTGTGGAAGCTATACCAGCGATGACCAAAGCCAACCAGTAGGTATTACGATTTACAGCCCTGAGGGGGAGTGTTTTGATGTGGTGAAGCAGGGGGTAAAGGTAAATCCAGAGCAAGCTACACGCGTACAGTTTACTGTCAATTATGGTTTTGTTCCTATCAAGGTAACATTAGCCAATGGTAATGTGATAGAGAAAAATCTAGCAATTGGCGAAACCTATATTACGGCCAATTACAGAATTGTTACCAATAAAAAAGGTAAATACAAATTGCGTTTTGAGCCATTTACAGGCACTAGTTCAGGGCCTTCGGCTGCAGAGATGGTTGCAGAAATGCAAGCCAAACAAAAAGCCGAGCAAGCAGCAAGAGACAAAGCTTGGGATGATGCTCGTGCCAAAGAGCAAGCCGAGCGGGATGCTAGAAAAGCCGAAGAGCGTGCCAAGGAACAGGCAGAAGAAGAGGCAAGAGAGGCCGAATGGGCCAAAAAAGAAGAAGAGCGCAAAGCGCGTTGGGCAGCAGATAGCGAAAAACGCAGACAAGAAAACCCCGGTCGTCAGGGAGCTACTTATGATAACTCCAACAGACAGGGTTTGCAGGGAAATGCGAATCAGCAGGGTTTGCAGGGAAATTCCAATCAACAGGGTTTGCAGGGTGCCAATTATAACAAATCTACTAATAACAGTAGTAATAGCACTAGCAGCACAGGCTCTAAGGCCAATTCCTCTGCTCCACCACAAGAAATCGCAGAAATAGAAAAAGATGGTAGAAAGTATTTTGAAACCTATCGAAAAGGCCATGAGGTGCAGTTTACTATTATGTATAAGGGCAAGCCTGCCTGTGATTGGGATGTTGAAATTTTGATGGGTGATGTAGTCGTAGCGCAGGGACATACGGGGAGTAATGGAACTTTTTCGAGTACGTATTATGGCTTGTTGGATAAAAGTTTCAAAGTAGTGGGCAAACGTTCCAATATGGCTTGGGGAGGCAAGGGTTCTTGGTCTATTGGTGGTTTTTGGTTCATGACCGAGCGCGAATACCAAGCAGGTAAATTAGATGATATGAAATTGGAAGTATTTGAAGAGTATGCCTCCGAAAGCATGGGGGTTAATGTGAGTTTTGCTGGTTATGGAGTAACTTCTGGATGTAAATAATTTATGTAAGTAGGTGGACAAAATTAATTATAAGTTAAAAAATGGAAGATTTTTATTCAG
>CAYULH010000145.1:0-12352 GCA_964445645.1 uncultured Aureispira sp.
AAGCATTAGTTTTTTAAATTTTTATTTTTATAATAAAACAACATACTGAAAATCAGATTTTTATTAAAAAAAACAAAATAAAAAAAGGCCAAAACAGCCACCACGCCATTTTGACCTACACCATTTAATCTACTCAGAACACAAGTAGAGCAAAAAGATTATTTATTCGTAAACTTCATAGACCACGTTTTGTAGTTCAAATCGAACATTGCGCCCCAGTGCCAAGAAGGGAACAGCCGCTTCGTTTTGTAAGAGTTTGAAGTAAGCATCAGAATTGAACTGTATGCGTTTGGCTTTTTGTTGGTTGTTGGCTAGAGCAATATTGGCATCCAGCCACTGGTTGTTGTTGAGATAAAAAGCACGGCCTTGAACATTCACAATATCACTGGCCATATTTTTGGATTCCCCTGCGCTGTTGGTGTAGTTGAGGCGATCCAAGCCCATCCCACTTTGTGCAGCTCCCAGATTGGTGGCACGATTGAGGGTTTGTTGTTCTTGGCTGGCTCTAACCGAAGCTTTTCCTGATTTGCGTTTGCTGCTGTTAGGGCTTCCAGCAATACTTTCGGCCTCTTCTGCAAAATCATCGTTGTCAAATATTCTAGGTGCTTCTTGGCTACGAGAGCGCAATACTTGGTTGTGTATGGGAACATTTTGCTGGCGTGCCGCTATTTCTTCATCTTCTACAATCAAGTAAGAAGTATAAGGGGTAATAATGCCATATTTCTTGGCAAGCACCGTGACACTTTCTACCAATTCGGGATTGCTGCCATTGAGGCGAATTTGTTCTAACAAATAGCCTACAGCGCGTGCTGCCCATAGATTGGGGATAAAGTTGAGTTCTGTTTTTTCATTACTAAAATGAACCTCATACTCAAATTCTTTTCTCTGGCCTTCCACTTCTCCACTTACGGTTAGTTTGCTAGTACCTGTACCATGATAGCGTCCCATAACCGTGATACTTTCGCCTTTGAACAAGTCAGGAAGCGTTTTGTCATATACATCCGAAACTCTAATGCTCTTATCAAACTCCAACTTAATATTGGTCATAACAGGAGAGGAAGCCTTGGTATAGAAGTTCGATAATTTGACCTCAATATCCTCTTCGGGCAGTACATAGGTGCTGTAGGCTTTGGTTGCTTTGGTAATTTTGTCTAGCAAATGGGTATTGAGATTGGTACCAATACCAAAGGTGAAAATCCGAACTTGTTTTTGATTGTGTTTTTGGACTTTTTGTAATAATTGTTCTTGGTTGGTTTCTCCAATGGTAGGTTTGCCATCGGTTAGAAAAATGATAAAGAAAGGTCGTTGGGCCTCCTGTTCCTGTGCATCCAATGCCAGCGTTAAGGCTTCTTCTATATTGGTGCCTCCAATGGGTTGCAACTGCTCTACAAAGTCTAATGCTTCTTGTTTTTGCTTACTTTGGTTGGCTGTTACTTTGCCAAATAATGCGGTGGCCTCAGTAGAAAATGCTACTACATCAAACCGATCATTGGGATTGAGGTTTTCTATACAAAATTGAAGTGCTTTTTGGGCTTGATTCATTTTTTCGCCTGCCATAGAACCCGATTTGTCCAAGACAAAAACAATATCCTTGGGCAATGCTTTTTTCTTTTCGTCAAACCCTGGGCTAATATTCGCAAAGAAAAAACCTGCTTCTTTGGGGTCTTTGTAGGTAAGCATAGAAAGCCCTAGTGCCTTGTCATCTGTACTAAAATACAATTGAAAATCCCGATCGGCTTTAAAATTCTCTCCTTCAAAACCTACAATAGCTGTTCTATTATTTTTGCGTACAATTTCTGCATTGTGTGTAGGAGAATAGACAGTTTTGAGATCATGCTGTGTGCCTACATGTATCTTGAGGCTAAATTGCTGGGGCGATTTGGCTGCATACTTTTGCGTATTCATAGGAAAATTATACGCAATGGTTTGTTGGTCACGTACCAAGGTCTCGGTATAGGTCAGCTCAATTTTTTGTTCTTTTTGCGGCAAAATAGGAAAAATTCGCACTCGAAATAGGCGGTTGTTGTAATACTCCAGAAGCGCCGGATCTTTGGCTCGGCGAACAATTTCCTCATAAATTTTGCGGGCCTTGCCTGCTTCTAATAATTCTGCTTGATGTACTACACCATTAATAATCATTTTGAAATTGGTAATCACAACTCCCTTGGGAACAGGAAATAAAAAATGACCTTCTAGCTGTTGGTTACTAGGATTAAAGAATACTTGTTTGATAGTAGTATTGGCTGTTTGGCCATAAATAGTGGCATCCACGTCTAGAGAACGCACTTCTAATGGAAATAAGCGGCTGGAGGGAACATGCTGGGCATTGGCATGTTGTTGAGGACTTACCAATATAAAGCCACCTGCTTGTAGCATTAGAGCAGGCAGAAAAAGTAAGCTTAAAATAATATAACGAAGAGAATGAATAGACATAGGGAATGCTTTTGATGAAGAAATAGTTGGTTGTGTTTATCTATAGTAACGCTTGTGGTTCGTTATTCTTATAGATGCCTATCTTCATCAAAAGGGTGTATGATTCCCTACAAATAGCTGTAGATTTTTTATTGGCTAGAAAAAAACAGATTAAAGATCGAATCTTTAATCTGTTTTAGCTTACAAAAGTTGCTCTAGTGCTTCTTGCAGAAGTGCCTGACTATTGGGTTGTCGAACAATGGCTCGCCTGATTATTCCATCTTTATCAATAATTAAGTGGGTAGGGTAGGCCAAGATTCCAAGTTGTTGAGCAAAATTCTCTTGGTCAGATACAAAAGTAAAGTCGAGTTTTCTTCCTCTCAAAAAGCGAGAAAGATCGGCAGATTGGTCAAGAGCCAATGCCAACCACTCAAAGGACTTATTTTTATCGTATTGTTGCGCCAATTCATTCATGGCATTCAATTCTTGTGTACAAGCAAAAGAAGAAGTCATCCAAAAGGTAAGTACAGTAACTTTACCTTCAATATCTTTTTTGGAAAAACCCTTGCCTTCAATATCAATAAGCTGAAAGTTGGGGACTAGTGTATTTTCAAGTGTTTTGCTGTGCGCTTCAATACTAATCAATGATACCTCTTCTGAGCCATCTTCCTTGGTATGTTGCTTAGAGACATAGGTGCCTTTTGCTAACAGATGATTAAATTGATCGGCTGAGATTTTATTCTTATCTGCATCATAAAAACTCACTTGTTGAACAATTTGTGTAGGAATAGTGCGGTTAGCAGAATCCTTTATGTTCTCAAATTTGATTTCGTTGCTGGGAGAGTCCTGACAAGAATAGAGCAAAAGAAAAACGGGAATCAATATAACATAAATTCTCATAGGGAAAATAATTTTGTGTTTAAAGCTAACAAGAAGGGAATAGTATAGTTTCAAATTGATGATAACAAAAAAACTGGGAGATGAAGTTTTGGTATACAGAGAAACCTATAACTAGAATACTCTTTAATGATAAGAAAAGATACTAAATTTAGCAAAAAAATGGGTCTATTTATTAATAAAAATCGACCAATGCAACAGAAATAAAGTAAAAACATAGTATTAGCTCATTTCTTCTAGAAATTTTAGTTGGAGGTTTTTGTTCTAGCTCTATTTTAGACCTGAGGTTTAGTGGTTTATTTTAAATAATTGCTTTGGATAAAGCTTAACGTGTTTATTCTATTAAAAAATATGAAACATATTTTAATTGTCACACAACTTAATCAACTAAAAACTGTTGCTGGGCCTGTAGCAGTGTTACCTTTCCCAACTTCGGATTATTCAGCTATAGATCTTTCTACATCCGCACCTGATTTGGAGCATTTAGATTTGACAGACACTATTGCTATGGAAAAGTACATAGAGTTGTATTGTCAACAACGGGGCGCAAAAGTAGCTTACGGAGGTTATTTAGAGCATAGAAACCTCTACAAGCACAGCAGTCATTTTAATCAGCAAGATGCACGTACAGAGCGCAATATTCATTTGGGAATTGATTTTTGGGTAGCTGCTGGTACACCTGTTATTGCTCCTCTAAAGGGCATTGTGCATAGTTTTCAAGACAATCAGGGCTTGGGGAATTATGGGCCTACTATTATTTTGGAGCATCGTGTAGGAGAAATGGTGTTTTATAGTTTGTATGGGCATTTGAGCCGTGCTTCATTAGAAGAGATAGAAGTTGATCAAATAATAGAAAAGGGAGAAAAATTTGCTGTTTTAGGAACGGCAGCAGTTAATGGTAATTATGCCCCACACTTACATTTTCAATTGATTCTTGATTTGGAAGGCAAACAAGGTGATTATCCCGGAGTATGTAGCCAGCAGGATGTTGCATTTTATCAAGATAACTGCCCCAATCCAATGTTATTATTATCATTGGATTAATACGTAATAATGGCATTTCTGTAGGCACAAGGCATGCCTTGTGCCTACAGAAATGCCTTGTGCCTACAGACAGAATGTTATCGTTTAGGCATATTGGGGAAATTCATTCCACCACCTTTGCCTTGCATTTTACTCATCTGGTGCATCATCTTACGCATTTGTTCAAATTGGCGCATAAACTGGTTAACCTCTTCTAGCTTGTTGCCCGATCCACGAGCAATACGTTTTTTGCGGCTACCATTAATTACACCTGGATTTTTGCGCTCTAGTGGGGTCATAGAATTGATAATTGCTTCAATTTTGCTAAAAGCATTGTCATCAATGTCCAAGTTTTTGGCCACTTTGCCCATACCCGGAATCATACTAATGAGGTTTTTGAGATTCCCCATTTTGCGGATATGATTGAGCTGTGTTTTGAAGTCGTCAAAATCAAACTGGTTCTTTTTGATTTTGCTTTCCAAACGTTTGGCTTCTTTTTCGTCAAACTGCTCTTGAGCTTTCTCTACCAACGAAACAATATCCCCCATTCCGAGAATACGTTGTGCCATACGATCGGGGTGAAAGACATCCAAGTCGCCCATTTTTTCGCCACGGCTCACAAACTTAATGGGTTTGCCTACGGTATACTTGATAGACAAGGCCGCACCACCACGCGTATCACCGTCCATCTTGGTCAGCACCACACCATCATAATTGATGCGTTCATTAAAGGCTTTGGCTGTATTAACCGCATCCTGTCCAGTCATGGCATCTACCACAAACAAGGCTTCAGTAGGGTTAATGGCTTCTTTGACGGCTGCAATTTCTTGCATCATTTCTTCATCTACACATCGTAGCCCATTTTGGCACCATGAGCTACTGCATTCTGAGCAATCTCAACAGGATTTTTATTTTCTTCTTCTTTGTAAACATCTACGCCTACTTGTTCGCCCAAAACACCCAACTGCGTGATGGCCGCAGGACGATAAACATCACCAGCCGCTAAAAGCACTCGTTTGCCTTTTTTGGTTTTGAGAAACTGCGCCAATTTTCCTGTAAAAGTAGTTTTACCAGAACCCTGAAGACCCGCAATCAGTACAATACCGGGTTTCCCTTTGATATTGATACCAGCTGCTTGGCCACCCATCAAATCAACCAATTGGTCGTGTACAATTTTGGTCATCAACTCGCCCGGACGAACAGCAGCAAGTACATTTCTTGTACCCATTGCTTCTTCCTTTACCTTGTTGGTAAATTCTTTGGCAATTTTATAATTAACATCAGCACCTACCAAGGCACGGCGAATTTCCTTGATAGAAGTAGCGACATTAATCTCGGTCAGTTTGCCGTCTCCTGTTAATGATTTAAAGGCACCATCTAAACGTTCTGATAAACTATCAAACATAGTTGGACTGTATTTTTATTTTTAGAATTAAAATCATAAGTGCGTGCTAGGAGGCATATTACAAATGTTACAAATTTTTTGCGTGCCTACACTTAGCAAAGGGCGAATATAGCAAAAATATAAAAAAAGGAGGATTTAGAGCCTCAATATTTTGTAGGCATTTTCTTATTCCAGAAACTTTGACATAGGGTTGTGTGCCTTGCTTTTGATGACAAAACGAGGCGCAGTGACTGTTCTCACCCAAATAATACCATCAAAGAACTTAGAAAGAATGAGCGGGTCTTGGATATATTTGCTGTGGGAGAATTGTTGTACTTCTTGGTGCATCCATTTATTAGTTTTTGTTTTGCGCTGCCCACTTATGGGAATAAATAATTGGTTTCCCTTTTTTTGTAAGAATTTGTATTGCAAACAATTCTCTGGCAAATCCTTTCGGTAGTGTCTAAAAGGCATATCTCTAAAGATGTGTACAGGACTCCCCAAGGAATTGTAAAAACCAATGCTGTAGTAGTTTTTTTTGTATTGCTGCTGCAACAAATGGCCCATACATTCTCGCCCTTCATATTTCTGATTGGCAATGTGAAAATTATGGGCAGAGAGGATGATTTTTTCATTGGGGTACAATTGCTCGGCAATCCACACCACAATAGCAGCCATTACAGAGTCCCGTTTTTCGCCCGAATAAGCTGCATGATTGCCATTCACTTCCTCCCATTGTGGATAATCGTTTAAGAAAGTCTGGAATTGAGCTTGGCTGCTGTCTATATCTATGCCCAAAGCCTTGGCAAAAAAAGCAACAGGGCGTTTGGTTAGCATATCAAAACCAATCAATTGTAGTTGGGGATGTGCTTTGAGATAGGCAATCAGCTCTAGGTGGTGTTGGGTGTGCCAAACAGGAGTCACTGCTTGTTTCAGAATTAGGGTATCATCAATTTGATCTCGGTAGGCATTGGCAAAATAATTCATAGCCAAATCAGACTCAATGGCCAAAACATTAAAGCCCATTTGCTCATGCAAGTACTGTATCATCTCTAGCTTGATACGATTGTATTCCCGAACTCCATGAAAATTTTCACCTAATGCTACTATTTTTTTCTTTGCCAATACCTTATTTAAACTAGCCCATCTTTTGTTTAGGGGCAGTTCTTGTTGGATTGGAATGTCTACTTGTGCTGCTCCCAACTGAAACCAGAAGAGCAATAAAAGAGCACAGAAATGTTTGAAGTTTAGAATAGGTTTAATCATGGTCAAATAAGGTATAAAGGCTATTTTAATGTGGTTGAAATCTATGGAGGTATTGCCAGTATTTATCTTTGTAAATCTCAAAGGTGATTTTGACTTGATCTTGGTACTCATTTTTGACATAATCCAATACTTTGGACGGCTTTCTAAAATCAATACAATACCAATATACCTCTCGAACACAATTCGCCGTTTGTCGGCCTACATTCAAGTAACCATCCTGAGCTTGTAAATACTCCATGATGTTGTCTTCAATTTCATTGAGCAAATCAAAAGCAGGCTCAGGAGGCAAACCACTGTTGTGTTGGCCTTCATAATGGATTTGCAACAAGACCAACCAAGGGTGCGAGGCTTTGTTTTCCCATTCCAATAAATTGGCATTAATGGTGGCAAACAAGGGCCAACCATTGGGCAATGTTGCTTCCACACTATAATAACTGTCGTCTTTTGGAGTATATCGAACATCTTGATACTTCTCTACAAATTCCTTTTCGCGCCAAACCAAAAAACTCTTGAGCTTGCTCAATGGAATCAAAGGCTGCTTGGCTTCCTCAGGATGAATAATTTTAATATTGTCTATTGTTGTGACAGATTTTAATTCTCCCAAATAGGTGTCTATTGCCAAAAATACGCCATTAGTAATGACATTTTTATTGTCCTCACTCCAATCCTTGTGTGTAAAAACCAAGTCAATCTCATCGGGCATCTGCTCGTGCTCAACCGCATAAAACTGCATGGTTTTAGCATCAAACTTAAACTCATTCATCTTGATGCTCGCTTTTTTTATATTGACAGGCTGCTTTAGGGCTGTAAATTTCCAGTTGGGCAAATCTGGTGCTGCTGCTATCAATTCTTCTACAAATACAATGTTCTTGATGATACCATCAGCCGTAAGCACCAATTCTGCCTGCTTATTAGCCATCATACCTGCCAAAAAATAATAACCTTCTCTAAGGGCATCCAATTGTTCCCCCAACTTCTTAAAAAAGTTTTCCTCAAGATTGTCTTGTTCTAGTATGACCTTATAAAATTGCTCCTCGTGTTGCACAAACCAATCCCAAAAATCCTCATAAGAATTCATGGAATTATTTTTTTTGTTGAATAGATTCTTTAGGAACTTCATGGACGCTTTTTTGATGAAAAATCAAGTGAATATTATTCAGAATATTCATACAGATTTTAGCAAGATAAGAGAAATGCTAGACTTTGCCAACGAACTTGTTTAATAACCCAATCTAAACCTTGAAGTACATGAAGGAAATGGTAAAATGGAACTAAACAACCAAAACAGCTTAGAATATTACTTGGTGAGGGGCATTATTCCTGTATCTTTATCTTTTTTTAACGTTTTTTTAGAATAATTTCATTGCAAATGTTTGTTCGTCAGTTTATTGTATGGATAGTGGCTGTTATGCTTTGTTGTATAGCTTGCAACAATCGTGCTATTCCAAATACGCTTCAAAATCCCAGCCCTACAGGAAAAGAACTATTCACCGCTTGGGGCAAGCAGCAAAAGTTGGCTTTTGATTTAGAAAATCAGCCCACCATGAAGCAGCTTATGAAGCAAATTGTGGAGGATATGGATAGTGCTAGGGTAGTGGTATTGAGCGAAGGTTTTCACAATTGCGAGGAAATGTTGCACTTGCAATACCAATTGATTACCTACTTGGTGCAGGAGAAAGGCTTCAACACCATAGTTGCAGAAACAGGCTTGCCAGAATCTAAGTACATCAATCACTACATTCATGGCGGTGATAGCATTCCCAATCTATGGAAAAAGAGTTTGGCTATGATGTATTCAGAATGGAAATGGGGACGAGCCACTATTGAGTGGTTGAGGCAATACAATCAAACAGCTCCACAAGCTGTAGATTACATGGGTGCAGACATTGGGGGCGACTATCAAGATTGGGAATTTCCTTTTGAGCAAATTTTTGAATACTTAGATAGTGTAGATGCTCCCACAGGGGAACAATTGGAGCAGGATATGGAGTTTTATTTTGAGAAAATGCGTCCTTATGCCGCCTATTATTACACCACCAAATTTACAGCAACAGAACAAAATCAATTGGTGGCTATTCTGGATAGCCTAATACAACTATTCACCAACAACAAAGAGTTCTACATAGAGCAGAGCAACTTCAAGGATTACAATTGGGTTTTGCAGTGTGTCAAATCTATGAGAATGGCCGAGTATTATTATCGAAATTACCAACATGTCACCGATACCACCCCCAACAAGGTTCCCATTTATTTGGGAGCCAATGGGCGAGAAATGGCAATGGCTCAAAATATCAAGTGGATATTGGACAGTAAGCAAGCTGCAAAAGTGCTAGTTATCAATCATGTTATTCATACCAAAACAGCCTCTCAATACCAAGGCGACTTCTATCAGCACTTTACACCCATGGGGCAGTTGCTCCAGCACCATTTGGGCAATGATTTGTTTGTTATAGGTATGACTTATGGTCAAGGCCAATATTGGAGCCGTTGGCAATTGCCCTCCAGACGCAAAGTGGACAGCATTCCCCCTGCTGATTCCAATGGTTTGGAGCAAGTTATGGCAGGCATAGCCCCTCAAAATTATTATTTGAACTTCAAAAAAGCCCCCTTGCAAACCTATAATTGGCTGTACCAGAACACCACTATTCGAGAAAATGATTATAATATTACCTTGCAGCCAGCCGAGTGGGATGCTTGTTTTTATTTGCATGAAGTGCGCCCTGCTGTAGCAGCTGATTCTGCTCGATAATGGAGACTTCAATTAAACATTACACTATTCATTTGTACCACCATGCACATTCAACACTTACACCTCTACACCCCACAACTCCAAGCCCAACACCATTTTTACCAAACCATATTGGGGCTTCCTACTTCTGAGTTACAAGCCACTACCTTTGTAGTGACCATCGGCCAAAGCCAGTTGCATTTTCATCAAAAAGAAAAGGCCACCAATTATCATTTTGCCATAAACATTCCTGCCAATAAAATAGAAGAAAGCACAGCGTGGCTCAAGGAGCGTGTGGTGGTACAGCCTTACAAGGGCGATGAAATTGTGGATTTTGATTTTTGGAATGCCAAGGCGGTTTATTTTTATGATAAGGATAAGAATATTGTGGAATTGATTGCACGCAAAAACACACAGCCTAGCACAGAAGCACCTTTTGGTGTTGCACAATGGTTGGGCATTAGCGAAATAGGAACGCCTGTCAAGGATGTACCTGCGCTGTGCAACTGGCTACTGAACGAGGGCGGATTGGAGCGGTACAGTGGCGATTTGAAGCGTTTTGCAGCGATAGGAGATGAGGAGGGTTTGTTTATTATTATTAACAACCAAGAACGAAAATGGATACCCAACCAAGATATGGCGCATACTTCTTCTTTTGAAATTCAACTGCAAGTACAAAATAGAGTGGCTCATTGGCGTTTTGAGCAAGGGCTGTTTACAATTATTAAAGCTTATCAATAGCTCAACTATAGAAGTAATGTAAGATAATAAGGCTGTGGTCAAAAAAATAATCCTGTCCTCACCTTCTATTGGGGATTTATAAAAATAAGTAGTAGCTTTGACTAATACTTTGTAGAGAAACCATAAAACAACTTCAATATCTACATGGGTGAAAATTAAATCCTGCTAAATTCCCTTGAGTAAGAATACTAAGCAAATAATTCTATAACAGCAATCCATTGTTTCTAATTGACAAAACAAAGGAAAACCTAATAAAAAGACTTTTATTATATGCTATTTCTAGATTTTGAGAAGCCAATAGAGGAATTATACGAACAGTTAGCAGAGTTGAAAAAAACAGCTGACCTCAATGATGATGTTAAAGCACTTGATGAGGCTGTCAATGCTTTGGAGAAAAAGATTGTAAGTACTAGAAAAAAGATTTATAATAATCTTACAGGTTGGCAAAAGGTTCAATTATCTAGACACCCCAACCGTCCTTACACCTTGTTCTACATTGAGCAAATGTGCAGTCACTTTGTGGAACTGCATGGCGATCGTTGTTATGGTGATGATAAGGCGATTGTGGGGGGAATTGGCAAATTGGACAAACACAGCGTTATGTTTATTGGGCAGCAAAAAGGAGCCGATACCAAAATGCGCCAGTATCGCAATTTTGGTATGCCCAATCCCGAAGGCTATCGCAAAGCCTTGAGATTGATGAAAACAGCGGAGCGTCTAGGATTGCCTGTGGTATGCCTGATTGATACCCCCGGTGCTTTTCCAGGCATTGAGGCCGAAGCCCGTGGACAAGCAGAAGCTATTGCACGCAATTTGTTTGAAATGGCACAATTGCGTGTACCTATTATTTGTGTAGTCATTGGTGAAGGTGCTTCGGGTGGTGCATTGGGAATAGGAGTGGGCAATCGCAATTTTATGATGGAAAACACTTGGTACACGGTTATTTCTCCTGAATCTTGTTCGACCATCTTGTGGAGAGATGTAGCCCACAAAAAAGAAGCAGCAGAGGCATTAAAGCTCACGGGCGATCATGCCCTAGAATTTGGAATTATTGATGGTATTATCAAAGAACCTGTTGGTGGGGCACACTTCAACCCCGAACAAGCAGCTACTTTATTAAAACGTCATCTCAAAAAAGAATTAACGGCTATTAGTGAGGTCAGTGCTGATGAATTGGTACGCACTCGTATCGAAAAATACAGCAAAATGGGCAGTGTTACGACCAAAAAATAAGCACCAAGCTATTGTGAATGAATAGCATAAGGTACAGGAGCTGTTTGGCGACCAAAATGTATATATATATGGCTTTTATCGACAATTTAAAGGAAAAAATGTACCAGCGCCAAGTCAAACGTTTGGCTGGATCCAAAAAACATACTTCTTGTAATTTTAGAGATGCCAAGAGTATTGGAATTATATTTAATGCAGGGAATGAAAAAGAGCGAGATATTGTCTTGGAGTACAAAAAAAGGTTAGAACGAGATCATCGAAAAAAAGTTCGATTATTGGGATTCAAAGATGTCAAAGAATTAACGGCACAAGAAATTTATCCCTGTTTTTGTAACAAAGATATTGGTTGGAATCAGGCACCCAAGCGAGAAGATATATTGGATTTTATAGAGGAACCATTTGACTTGCTACTGGCATTGCACATGGAGGATTGCCCTCCACTAGAGTTTATTGCCGCCACCTCTGCCGCCAAATTTAGAATTGGGCATTATCGCGAGGAAAAAGCCGATTATTACGATTTATTGTTGTATGGTAAGGGGAAAACCTTGCGTGCTTTTATCAGCCAAACAGAGAGTTATTTAGAGAAAATTCAATAAGTTGCCAATAGTAAGTAGTCGTTCAAAATTCTTTATAACAAAAAACGGATATTTTACTTCGTGAGCCCTTCGGGG
>CAYULH010000146.1:0-11546 GCA_964445645.1 uncultured Aureispira sp.
TAGCTAGTGCAAAAGAATCATTTTTTAGTCCGAGAACTTTTTTAAGACTACTTAACAGGAATGTGCAAACTTTTTGGCCTAGCATTTGCGTTATTGATAATAACGAACATATAACCAGATTTCTAGTAAGTTCTAACCAAACTTAGAAGATTTACACAAAAGCTTAGAGCCACCTACTCTAGGCTTTTTTTATGCCCTTTCGCTTCTTATTAATACCTATTGCTCCCTCCTTATTCATCTGCAATTTCATCCAACTAAAGTACTCCCCCCTTCACTAATAGTTAAATACACTATAAGTATAGTCTTAAGTTCTTATAAAATAAAAACTTGTTTTTATCAAAATAGAAGCGTACATTTAGCTAAATACACACGTTCTTGTAATAAAGTTGTTTAAAATCTTTAATGTTGTTAATCACGGCTATTAATCAAATAAGCAACTGAAAAGCAACACTATTTGTAAGCATAGTCACCCCTCCCAACATATTTACACTTTGAATACTTTTGTTAAACCTCACTAATTTACATCACTATGTTCAACTTATTAACTAGCCACTGGCGGTGGCTCTGCCTATTGGGCTGCTTGCTATGCTGCACACAAAATGTTCAAGCCACCCATTCGATGGGCTTAGATCTGACATATAGCTGTATTGGTAACAACCAATACCGTGTAACTTTATCCTTTTATCGAGATTGTAATGGCATTTCTGTTGCAAATACGGTTCCTATTCGTTGGAAAGGCTCTTGTGGCAATGGGTCTATCACACTAAGCAATCGAACCGTAGAAGAAATCACCCCTACTTGCCCTGGGATTGTGGGTTCTGCTTGCGATGGAACAGGTATTTTTGGTATTGAAAAATACACTTTTGTAGATACCCTTACCGTGCCTAGCACCTGTACTGATTTGACCTTGAGCTATCAGACCTGCTGCCGCAATGGAGCCATCACCACCTTGACCAATCCAATGAACGAAAGTATGTATGTGGAGGCTGAAATTGCAAACAATAGACTCTGCAATAATTCGCCTGTATTTACCAATGATCCTGTGCCATTTGGTTGTGTAGGGCAACCTGTTTTTTACAATCATGGTGCTGTAGATAGTGATGGCGACGATTTGGTTTATTCTTTTGTAGATTGTTACTCCCTCGATAGCGTACCTGTGAATTATGCAGCTGGATTTAGTGCTACCAGCCCTTTGGCGGCCACAGGCTTGACAATCGACCCCAATACAGGAGCCATTTCATTTACACCAACGGTAGCTCAAGTAGGGGTATTGTGTGTAGCCGTGCAAGAATTTAGAAATGGGGTATTGATTGGGCAAGTGGTACGTGATATTCAATTCACAGCTGTTGCTTGTTCTAATAACAATCCTACTCTAAGTGGCATCAATAATACGAGTAACTTTTCTACTTCTGTACAGGCCAACAACCAATTGTGTTTTGATGTATTTTCTAGTGATCCTGATTTTGGACAAATCACCTCTTTGACTTGGAACAATGCTATTCCGGGGGCTTCTTTTATTGTTACCCCAGGGCTACCTTTTGCCACTGGTAGATTTTGCTGGACACCTACTACTGCAGGTACTTATACCTTTACAGTGAATGTAAGAGATGATTTCTGCCCTGTAGTGGGTCAAAATACCTATACCTACACCATCAATGTTACCGCTCCTCCTCCTCAACCTTGTGATTCCTTAACAGTTGCATTGGTTGCTTCTACCGATTTGGTTTGCGATAGTAGCGACGGTACAGCTACTGTTACAGCTAGTGGTGGTACTGCTCCTTATAATTATCAAATCGTCAACTGGACAACAGGCACCTTCTACAACAATACTACGGGTGTATTTACGGGGCTACCTGCTGGCAATTATACCATTTGGGTAGTAGATGCCAATGGTTGTACGCCATCTTGTAGTGGTCAAACCTTTACCATTAATGGTAATGTAGTACCTTTGGCTATAGCTGCAACTACTCAAGATGTGGCCTGCCCTTCCAATTCTACCAATGTTAGAGATTCAAGCAATCTAACTGGTGCTATCAATGTAAATGCCACAGGAGGCACCGCTCCCTACCTATATTCTATAGATGGTGGCAATAGTTTCCAAACAAGTGCCAATTTTGATTTCTTGGCAGCAGGCACCTATACCGTTGTAGTTATGGATGCCAATGGTTGTACCCAAACGACTGCTGTTACCATTCTTGAACCAGACCCAATTAGTATCTCTGTAGTGAGTCTTACGCCTGCACTTTGTGGACAAGCCAATGGCAGTATTACCTTGTTAGCTTCTGGTGGCACTGGCTCCTTCTTATACTACATCAATGGACAATCTCAAAGCAGCCCAACATTCAACAATCTTGCACCGGGTACTTACACTTTCCGTGTTTGTGATATGAATTACTGTGTGTATGATACTACTATCACTATTCCTAATACCCCTGGTATTGTAGGCGTAGGTACTAGCACCAATCCTTCTTGTGTAGGTGATTGTGACGGTACAGCTACGGTATCTGCAATAAGCACTAATAGTTTCTCTATTGCTTGGAGCAATGGTGCCACAACCGCTACCATCAATAATTTATGTGCTGGGACTTATTCGGCTACCCTCACAGATGCCAATGGTTGTACCGATGTGGTGACAGTAGTAGTGGCTGATCCTGCCCCTGTAGACCTAACCCTTATTTCTACTTCTGACGAAACTTGTGCAGGCAACGATGGTACAGCAGTACTAGCTGCTTCTGGCGGAACAGCTCCTTACAGCTACAACCTAGCTAACTTTACTACTTCTTCTGTTAGTAGCAATACCACAGGTAATTTCACTGGTCTCAATGCAGGTCAGTTTGTTGTGAATGTAACCGATGCCAATGGCTGTGCGCCCGATTGTTCTACCAGCTTCCTGTTGGGTGGTTGTAGTGGCGGCGGCGGAACAGGGAGCGATGATGACATTTTGGTAATCAGTACTCCTGTTTTGCTTATCGCAAATCCCAATCCAGCATCCAGCCTCGTACAAGTGCGTTACCAAACGGCTGCTAAATCTGTTCAATTGAACGTGATTAACAGCAATGGCAAAATGGTTTACAACCAAGCTTCTAATAACGCAACAGGCAGCCTAGAAATTCCTGTTAATGACTGGGCCAACAGCACTTACTTCATCTTATTAAAAGATCAAGAAGGCAAAATTTTAAAATCAACCAAATTGGTGATTAGCCAATAAAATTGCGAAAGCAACAATATATTACATAATCATGAGCTAACTCATAAACTGGGTTAGCTCATTGTTTTTAATCTAAAAAACAATTTCACCCTATAGCTACGATTCTGCTAATTTTTCCATGCTTTCAAAATCAACAACTTCTATTGTTCGTTTATTAATTTTAATTAAGCCCTCTTCCTTAAAATCCTTCAATAATCGCCCAAGACTTTCTCTTACTGTACCAATTATATTGGCCAAATCCTCTCTGGACAAATTGATTACTGCTTTTTGACTTTTCTCATCAAAATATCGCTCATGCAATATCAACAGATACAAAGCCAATCGTTGCCTTAAAGGTTTTTGGGCCAAAATAGTAATCGTATTTACAAGCACCCCAAATTCATGACTCATATTCTGGAGGAACAATAATTTCAATTTTTGAATTTTTTCTAATAAATGCTCCACATCCCTTTTGCCCCAAAAGAGCATCTCACAATCCTCCAATGCCTCACATGAATCTTCATACCTTTCATTCGCAAGCAAAGCATGATAACCAAACAAATCCCCTGCTTTATAAATATAAAAAATCTGATCTTTGCCATAAATACCTGTTTTATAAATTTTGGCTCGCCCCTCCTTGACCAAGAAAAGCCCTGTTGGCGTTCCCCTTTCATAAAAAATTAATTTGCCTTTTTTAAATAGAAGCCTTTGGGCAAAACTCAAAAAATATGCTTTGTCTTTGGGAGACAAAGCAGCGAGTATCTTATCACTTTCAAAATTTAAATAACTGATATTCAAGCTTTTCATTGTTCTTTTGTGATTTTAACTATCCAAAAATGTAACAAAAATCACAAATTCAGCCAAATAATGTCATTTTTTAAGCAGCTAGAATGAATTTACTTTACACTATTCAACTTTATAGAAACAGAATTTGTAAAAAACGCTAAAAAATGCAATCAGTTAATACCATATTCAAATACGTAAAACGAGATGCTCTTGCTGGTACAGTTACGGGTATCATGGCTGTGCCTTTGACAGTCGGAATTTGTTTAATGTCCGATTACCCAATTATGACAGGGCTTTATACCGTTATTTTTGCAGGACTCATTAGTTTTATCACTTATTTATTCAAACCGGGCAACTACACTGGGATGCCCGGAGTAGCAGCAGGCTTGGCCCCTGTTTTGGCCTTGGGTGTACATACATTTGGCATGGAGAACATGCCGTTTGTTATTCTTCTAACAGCCATCTTTCAGATGATCGTATGGAAATTCCAATTAGAACGGTTCATATTAAGAGTAGTTCCTCATTACTTAGTAGAAGGTTTACTAGCAGGTGTTGGTTTAAAAATTGCACTAAAATTTGTACCCTTTCTTTATGATATTGAACATGAAACCGATACTTGGCTCAATTACGAAAGAGAAGTTGTAATTATTCTAAGCATCATTTCATTTATAGCCTTTGTTTGGTTGTACAAGGCATACAAAAAAAACATGCCCGCCCTGCCCTATATAGCCATTACAGCTACAGCCATTGTCATCAGTTTCTTTTTTCCACTACCCAAAATTACAATTGACAATGTTCCTTTTCAGTTGGCATGGCCACTGCCCCATTTTGGCGCAATGTCAGGAGGTGCAATTTTATGGTTGCTCCTCAAAATGGTAGGTTATGCCATTATGCTAGGAGTTATTGATGTCATTGAACAAGTAATGAGTAATGTTGCCATTGAAAAAATGGATCCACTCAAAAGAACATGTGATTCCAACAACTCCTTGTTGGCTATTTGGGTTGCCAACATCGGTGCCACCTTCTTTGGCGGCATGACCAACTTGGACGGGCTGGCCAAAAGTACAACAAACACCGTAGCAGGTGCCGTGACCAAACTATCTAACCTGTTTACCTCTTTAGTCCTCTTAATTTTTGTGTTTTTTCCATTTCTTTTAACCTACCTGCCCGAATACGCTTTGGGCATCATCATGGTTTATTCAGGCTGGAAAATGATTGCCAATATTGCCCATGTTCGTGCAGAAGGACGATACGCCCTCATTATGGCTGGAATCTGTGGCTTACTAGTCTGGAGATTAGGTATTTTTGAAGGATTGTTGTTGTTGTTAACCATCCATGCTGTTATTCAGTTTATTTTTATGAAAAGACTTGGACAAAGCAATACCGAAATTTGGAATCATTTCAAAGCAACTTTTTCTGAAGAAAAACATCCCATCCTAACCACACAAGAGCATATTATTGCTGAACCCAATGTTCCTATTTTAGACCAATTAGCCTTGGCTATTAATAATCGTAATTTGGATTTAATTGTGAAATTGTATGCCAAAGATGCCATCCTAACTCCTGCCCTCTCGAATAAACTAAAAAAGGGCAAAAAACAAATTTACCAATTCTACAACGATCTTTTTGAGAAAGACAATATTCGTGTTACCGTTTATCAAGTTAGTACACAAAAGATAGCCAATTTAAAAATAGATAATGGTGTCTATTTGATAAAATGGACCAATCATGGTTTTGAAGAAGAAAAACATATTCGCTTTTCGCTGGTCATCAAAGATGGAAAAATCATTACAGACCACTCTAGCATAGAGCCTGCGTTTAGTGAATTTGCCCACTAACTGCCATAGGCATTCCAAGCATCAGATGCTTCCTACAACCCGAAACACATTCTTTATCACACACACCTACTTATTCATAAAAACAGGAGCTTGTTTCTATCAATGAAACAGTTCCTGTTTTTATAATTCGTATGGCTCAACAAGCATTTTATTCCTCCAAACTCCCAATCATATCCTCTGGGCGCACCCATTGGTCAAACTCCTCTGCCGTCAAGTACCCCAAAGCCACCCCTGCTGCTTTTAATGTACTGCCTTCTTTATACGCCTTTTTGGCAATTTCAGAAGCTTTATCATAACCAATTTTGGTATTCAATGCCGTCACCAACATCAAGGAGTTGTTCAAATTTTCCTTGATAGACTCCATATTTGGCTCCAAGCCAGCCGCACAATTGGTATTAAAACTCGCACAAGCATCGCCAATCAACTGAGCAGAAATCAAGAAATTATAAATCATCATGGGCTTAAACACATTCAACTGAAACTGCCCTGTCATGCCCCCAATATTGATGGCCACATCATTGCCCGCCACTTGCGCCATCGCCATCGTCAAGGCTTCGGACTGGGTAGGATTCACCTTACCCGGCATAATCGAAGAACCCGGCTCATTGGCAGGAATCAAATATTCGCCAATACCACAACGTGGGCCAGAGGCCAACATTCTAACATCATTCCCAATTTTCATCAAGGAAACCGCCGCCGTTTTTAAAGCCCCGTGCGCCTCTACAATCGCATCATGCGCCGCCAAAGCTTCAAATTTATTCGCAGCCGTCACAAAAGGCAAACCCGACAAAGTTGCAATTTTCTCGGCCACCAATTTGGCATAGCCCTTGGGCGTATTCAAGCCCGTTCCTACAGCCGTGCCACCCAATGCCAACTCCGACAAGTGTGCCAAGGTATTGTTAATGGCTTTGGTAGCGTGGTCCAATTGTGCCACAAATCCCGACAATTCTTGCCCAACCGTTACAGGCGTAGCATCCATAAAGTGCGTGCGGCCAATTTTTACCACATCGCTATAAGCCGCCGATTTGGCCGCCAAGGTATCGCGTAGGGCTTTGATTCCGGGCAAGGTCACTTCCACCACCTTTTGGTACGCCGCAATGTGCATCGCTGTCGGAAAAGTATCATTAGAAGATTGTGATTTGTTCACATCATCATTGGGGTGAATGGCCTTTTGGGCATCCAACAAATCACCGCCTTGTAATACGTGCGCCCGATTGGCAATCACCTCATTCACGTTCATATTGGATTGCGTACCCGAACCTGTTTGCCACACCACCAACGGAAATTGATCATCCAATTTTCCTTCCAATATCTCATCACAAACACGCCCAATCAAATCTGCCTTGCCAGCATCCAATACGCCCAATTCGGCATTGGTCTGTGCCGCCGCCTTTTTCAAAATAGCAAAAGCACGAATGACCTCACGGGGCATTTGCTGCCCTCCAATTTTAAAATTCTCTAGCGAACGCTGGGTCTGTGCCGCCCAATACTTGTCCGCTGGTACATCAATATATCCAATAGAGTCCTTTTCTTTGCGAAAGCTCATAATCGTCTCTTATAGTTTAGAATGAAAAAATAATCGTCTATTATATTGTCTTCAAAATTAAGATATTTATTCTTACAACAACAATACCCCACTAAATGTCGCAAAATTTACTTGTCCAACCAAATTGTCCTTTTTATAAAAAACTAAAAAAACTATAGCTACCTTTGCCTTGAACCAGAAGGCGTTAAAAAGCGTTAAGATTTGAAGCAACTATTTTTATAGTTAATAAAAATACTGTACTTTTGTTTATACAAAATAGGCGAAGAAAAGCAGATTATAAGTAATTGTTTATTGTAATAAAACAAACCTTCTTTTGCTTAAAATTTTGATTTTCATCCTAGTACACAAAAAAATTACCTTTAATAACAATAGGTGTACAAATATTAACTTTCTATTATAAAATTATCACATAAACACAATGGAAAACAAGGAAAATTTAATCTTGGGTGGAATGGCTGTTATGGCTGTTTGGTTGTTAGTACTAACCTACAATGTTTTTTCGGGCGGTGCCGATTCTAGTACCTTAGCGGCGGCTCGTGCGCTTAACAATCCTCCTGCTGCTCCCACTGCTACAACGGTTGACCCTACTACAGGCCAACCAGCTATCAAACCCATCAATACCTCTACGCAACCACAGCAACCTGCTGTTGACCCCGCTACTGCTGCTACCATTAGCTTTGAAGAAAACTCTTTTGACTTTGGTACTTTGGAGGAAGGAGATAAAGTAGAGCACGTTTTCAAATTTACCAATACCAGCGACAACCCATTGACCATCACCAATGCTAGAGGCAGCTGTGGCTGTACTGTACCAGAATGGCCACGTGAGCCAATCGCTCCGGGTGAAGGCGGCGAAATCAAAGTTAAATTTGATTCTAAAGGCAAAAAAGGCAAACAAAACAAGACCGTTACCATCACAGCTAACACCGATCCAGTTAACACGATGTTGACCATCAGCTCTGATGTTATTGCTTTGGAAAAAGATGAAGAAGAAGCAGTACAATAATCACGTCTTCTATCCAATCTTTGTAGATTAATATAAAATAACAACCTCTGTCTTGCTCCAATATACTAGGAATAAGACAGAGGTTTTTTCTTATACGATTTGTACCATGAAAAACTACTTGTCGCTTATCAAGTTTAGCCATACCATTTTTGCATTGCCCTTTGCCTGTATTGGCTTTTTTTTGGCTACCACCCAAAGTACCACCAATGCAGCAGTAAACTGGACTTTATTTCTAAAAGTACTGGCTGTGATGGTATTTGCACGCAGTGCTGCCATGGCTTTTAATCGTTATATCGATCGGGACATTGATGCTAAAAACCCTAGAACAGCCGTTCGAGAGATTCCTGCTGGCATTGTATCTCCCAATAATGCCCTCTTATTTATTATTGGAAATTGTGTGCTGTTCATCATCACCTGCTACTTTATCAATCCACTCTGCTTCTACCTCTCGCCTGTGGCGATTGCAGTTATTTTGGGCTACTCTTACACCAAACGCTTTACCGCACTTTGTCATTTTGTATTGGGCGTAGGCTTGGCCTTGGCTCCTGTAGGTGCCTATTTGGCTGTTACGGGTGTTTTTGATAGCACTAGTTTATTGGCTATACTATATGGCTGTATTGTATTATTTTGGGTGGCTGGATTTGATATTATTTATGCCTTACAAGACGAAGAATTTGATCGGGATTTGGGACTCAATTCTATTCCTGCCGCACTGGGCAAAAAAGGGGCTTTATGGTTGTCCAATTTGCTCCACACCTTGGCAGCAGCTATTGTATTGTATCTTGGTTATAATGAACATACCCATACCTTGTACTGGATTGGTGCTGCACTATTTATTGGCTTGTTATTTTATCAACATTTATTGGTCAAGCCTAATGATTTATCCAAAGTCAACCTTGCTTTTTTTACCACCAATGGGGTAGCTAGTGTAGTATTTGGGGTTTTGGTAATAACAGATATGTACTGGGTAATCTAGCACTAAAATACCTCCAACACTTGATAGCTTTTGCCTCTAAACTCAAAAGCATCCCCTGCTTTTTTGTTCCATAACAATTTTCCTACAGGCGAAGCCCCTGTCAAGGCGTAATATACCGCTTCACCCACGGTCAATTTGCCCAATCCTATCGCCAAATAAAATGACTGCTGATTGGTAAGCACCACGCTGCCCAAACCAGCTACCGAAGTACTTTGTTCGGGCTCTATAGCAGCCAATTGTTGCTGCTGTTGCAGAATAACTGCCTTTTGCTGCTGCAATTTGTCTCGCTCCAAATGAATCATAGCACGGCCTGTTTCATACTTATCTCCTACACTACTCTTGGTTTCTTGTGTCAAAGCTGCATCCAAATCTGCAAATCGAGCCTCCAATTGCCCCAAACGTTCAGAAAGTTGCTGTGTACAAGCCTGATACAATTGTTGTTTTAATAAAAGACGTTCCATGATTTTGGTGCTTGCTATTCATAAAAAAAGCACAAACAACTGTTTATCAGCTATTTGTGCTTTAATTTGTAGCGAGAGGGAGACTCGAACCCCCGACCTCAGCATTATGAGTGCTGCGCTCTAACCAACTGAGCTACCTCGCCATTTCATTTAAGTGCGTGGCAAAGATAAGGCTTTTGTACTAATTTGCAAATTTTTGAAGCATAAATTCAAATAAAAAAGCCAATTCCTTTGCATAAAATCAAGGGAATTGGCTTTCGATTATACTGAAACTGTATCTTAATTGAACGCTGGACAAGTTTGACCTCTTGAATATTGTCCAGAGTGGGTATACATAAGTGAAAATTCTATCGCCCCCAATCCATTAGAAGCGGCAGACAAAGATGAAATATCAGCATCATAACTTACTGCAAACTGAAAAGCTTGATAATCCAACCCTACAGAAAACATCAACGCTCCCATTTCAACATCTATATCTTGGCGGTTTACCATACGCGTCCAAACCCCCAAACGCAAGGCAAAATCATCATAACGTGGAGCTTGGTACTTCACACTTACACCAGCGTTCAGATCCATAGCAGGCCCCTGAAACATCCCAACAAAACCGGGCAACAAACTAATAGCAGAGCCGCGTCCTCCTATCAAAATTTCACCACCAGCATGAGCAGTAAAACGAGCATACAAACGCTCCAATGAAGCCCCTGTAGTGGTAGAACGATTAATTAAAGAAATTTCTGGGCGATTGATGTGGAACATACCAACACCAGCATAAACACTTTTGCGCTCTCCCATTACACCATACCACATCAAACCTGCACTCAAATCGGGATATATCTTGGAATTACGTAAAGCTCCTAAGTTTTCTCCACTAGTTATTCCTTGGTTATACGTGTTATCATCAACTACATACTGTGTACTGTAAGTCAAATTAACCCAATCCACACTTCGCTGCCCAAAGCCCAATTGTGCTCCAGCAACCAAATAAGAAGTCAACGTCGGGCGATAAGAACGGCCACCACCTGTTAATTTTTTCATATAAGTACCACCAATACTAACATCCGTCACATTGTATTGGCCTCCACCAGATACATCGGTCAAAGCCGAAAAAGAAAGCCCTACATAATCATCCTTAAATACAGGAAGCTTATACTCCCCTCCTATAGAATAAGAATAATAAGCATTAGAACCTCCTACAACAGAACCCCACTGTGATCGAACATTAGCCCCTACTCGCCATATTCCTTCAAAAACGCCTGCCATAGCAGGATTGAGCCTCAAAGGAGCCTGATAATACTGCGAAAATCTAGGATCTTGAGCTTTTAGATCCTCTGTTGGCAGCGAAATAGCAGCTACACTAACAAAAGTGAGAAGAGATAGTCTAAAAAATAATTTCATAATCAATGGATTGACAATGGTTTCACCAATTTTTTTATACAAAAGCTAAATAGTAGGATTTTCTTCGCCACTTCGAGGAATCATTCAGCTTGCTAAAGTTAATATCTTTTTTTGTTGATTAGAAATGTTCCAACCAAAAGCATTATAATTATAACGCAAAGTCTTATGCTAATCTTACAACAAGTATACTGTTTATTTAAAAAAAATTACAGAGACTTAGTTTAAAAGTCTCTGTAATACATTTTTCCTTCTTTTATTATCTCAATAAAGTAACATCTCCCTTGATTTGAATAGTTTGCCCATCATTGAACAAAACATCAGCATACCAAGTATACATACCAGCCTGAGCAGGTG
>CAYULH010000147.1:0-11286 GCA_964445645.1 uncultured Aureispira sp.
TTGGGCTACCATGTAAATTCATCAGGACAATATTACGATTCAGAAACAGGGAAGTACTACGATGGAGAGAACTGGGTAGACGAGCCTATGGCCGCAGAAGGCGACTTAGAAGCGGGTACACCTCCTGAAAATATGTTTTTTGATGAAACGAGTGGATATTACGAAAACCCAGAAACAGGAGAATTATATGATCCCGAAAGTGGCGAGTATTATAACCCACATACGGGCGAATGGACACCGGGGGATGAATACAGTTATACAGGAGGAAGCGATTTTGGAGATGATACAGTAGCTGGCAAAGCAATAGATGCGTTTCTGGAAGCTAATGGAAGTGGTTATGACCAAACAATCTTAGACTACGATCTTACCGCATTGACCATTCCAATCATGCCCGGTGTAAATGCAAGCGTTGGTGGTGGTGCATCATTTAGTGCTAGTATGGATTTTGAACGAGAAGGTGCTGGAATTGCTGCAAATGGAAGTGTTACTGGTTCAGGTTTTATAAATGCCTCTGTGGGAGTCGGAATTCCAGGATTAGCAGAAGCCTTTATTGGAATAGAGGGTTCACTTACTGGAACTGCTAATTTAGGTATGGGAGCAAACTATAATCCAGAAGGAGAACAAATGGAATTTAACCTTCATGACTCTTCGATGGATATAACAGGCGCACTAGATTTTCAGATGGGAATCGATTTTCCATTGCTTGGATTTACTGATTTGGATGAAAAATTTGCCTCCAAGCTAACCGATCTTATTCCGGGGTCTTCTTATAGCAATGGAACATTTTCGTACGAGCTTGCAAGTATGGACATTTTGACGGTTACTGGCGAACCTCAAACATTTAATAACTTATCGGATATTTCCATTTCTAATCCTCAAGTACAAGTACATCCAGGTATACAAGATGCTGTAAAGGATACCGTAGATAAAATCAAAAGTGCGGTAACAGGGGCTTTTGATGCCGTAAAAGAGTTTGCCAAAGAAATGGGCTATGCTATAGTAGACGGTGTTATGATGGTAGGAGATAAGATTGTAGATGGAGCAGAGATAGTTGGAGATGCTATCGTTGACGGAGCAGAAGCTGTAGCCGATGTAGCCGAGGATGCAGTAGATGCTGTAAAAGACGGAGCAGAAGCTGTAGCCGATGTAGCTGAGGATGCAGTAGATGCTGTAAAAGATGGAGCAGAAGCTGTAGCCGATGTAGCTGAAGATGTTGTTGATGAAGTTGCCGAAGCTGCCAAAAAAGCTGCTGAAGAAGCTGCTGAATTAGCAAAACAAGCAAGAGCCGCCGCAGAAGCCGCCGCACAAAAGGTCAAAGAAGCGAAGGAGGCTGCTGCAAATGCTGTAAAAGATGGTGCAGAAGAAGCTGCTAAAGCAGCACGAGCTGCTGCTGAAGAAGCTGCTAGAATAGCAGGAGAAGCCAAAGATAAGGTCGAAGATGCTGCTAAAGCAGTAGGTGATGCCGCTCAAAAAGCGGCCGATGAAGCAAAACAAGTCGCACAAGCTGCCGCTAAAAAAGTGGTAGATGCCAAGAATGCTGTTCAGGGGGCCATTAGTAAAGGGGCCAAAGAAATAGCCGATGCAATAGCACAAGCCAAAAAACTAGTAGATGTGGCTAAAAAAGCAAAAGATGTAGCCGAAAATGCTTTTAATACTGCAGCAGATGGTTTTAAGAAAGCTGGAGACGTTGCTAAGAAAGCTTGGGATGGTATTAAAAACTTCTTTAGACCCAAAAAGAAGAAAGATGCAAAGAAAAAGGCAGAAGCTGCCAAAGCCGAAGCCGCTGCCGCAGAAGCAAGGAAAAATCAAGCTGAAGCAGAAAAAAATAGAGCAGCAAATGAATTGGCAGCCAAACAAGCACAGGCCAACCAAAAAGAAGCACAAGCAAGACAAAATGCAGAGCGACTCAAATCTCAGGCAAATGCAGATCTGCAAAGGGCAGAACAAGAAAAAGCGGCCGCTGATGCAGCTGTTCAAAAGGCAGAACAAAATAAAACAGCACAAATAAACGAAGCTAGGCAAAAAGCCGAGGCAGAAGCTCAAAGGTTGGCACAGGTTGCTCAAGAAAAAGAAGCTGCTGCCAAAGAAGCGGAAACTGCAGCTCAAAATTCTGCTAATGCCAAGACAGAAGCAGAGGCGGCTATAGCCGCCGCAGAAGCTGAATTGGCCGCCGCAGAAGCCAAAGCCGCAGCACTAGAGGCAGAAGCCGCTAGTAAAGCCGCAGAAGCTGGTGGGTAAAAATTAGAAAGGGGTAAGCCAATGATTTTGTGCTTACCCCTCTCAAAAACAACCAACTGTAGATTTGTCTTACTAACAGTATTCTTTGGAATAATCAATTACTTGACCTAGATTTTATGTCTATTGTTTCTTTTCACTTTATTCCAACTTAACAAAGTAGAATTAAGTAGGTGCGTTCACGAAGTAAAAATGGTTACGCCCTTTATATGCTTAATTTATCTAATAAAAACAAAAACATTATGACCAAATAACATTGGTTAATGCCTTTGTGTTTTTATCCCCAATAAGTTCAAAGTTTCGACGCTCAGTAACTTGTCTCACCCTTATTTTAAGCGGCTCACTAATCTCATCCAGTGTAACTTCCTTAAACAAAATTGCCTTACTTTCATTACCAGTAATAGAATAATCAAGCAAACCTTCTTTGGTAAGCCTAAGCGTAGTTTCACCTTTTAGTAATCCATCAATAGATTGTGTATCAATCACCATTTCCCTAGCACTAGACTTTGTCCTAGAATAGGCATAAAAACCAGCACTTTCTGGGATAACCAAGAAAAAAGCAACATTGGTTAAGTATAGAAACCCAACCTCTTCCATCTCAGCTTGGAGCTCGTCCATTAGCTCATTTTTGGCTTCAGTTTTTTTATCAATATTTTCAGGCGCTGTACTCGCATCAATATTCTTTAAGCGACTAAAACGCCAGACCTTTCCTTGAATTTTTTTGACAAAAGAGGCTTTTGCATTGGATTTGGCCGTGGACTTATTTTCTTGGTAAAAAGTCTCTTGTAATGAAAATATATAATCTTTGAAATGCTTGTTCAAGAAATTACTAGCTTGTTGTTCGCCATACAAAGAGGCCAATCTAAGATAATGATAGGCCGTTTTCATCTGCTTATCCGAGAAGAAAATTTTTCCAAGCAAAAACATGGATTCATTGCGGTACAGATTGTCTTTTTCTACCAATTTATAGAGTGTTTCTACCGCTTCATTGTATCGTTGTAGTTTTACAAGAATATCTGCTTTTAATTTGTTTAATTCCTGTTCTTTAAGCTCATCTATATTACGACTTTTGGCAATCACAATTGTTTCCAATGCTTTTTGATTAGCACCCAGTTCCAAATAACTATCTACTTGTTTTAGGAGACTAACAATAGGATTATCAGAATACTTGATATGCATATCAAAAGCCTTAATAGCCTTTTGGTATTGTTTCGTTTTATAAAGTGCCGTTCCCCAAAAAAGCAATATATTTGCATGATCTTTATTTATTGTATCAATACAATTTATTGCTTGTTCATAATATTCAGCAGCTTCTTGATAACGCTCAAGTTCATCCAATAAATATGCTGCTTGTAGAGGGTAGTTGTAGTTGTTTGGTACAAGCCTCGAAAGTGCTTGGTAAGCATCAATCGTATCTGCTTGTTGATTCATACTACGAAGAATACTAACCTTAAACATTAAAAGCTCTTCATGCTCAATGCCATCGTTAAGCTCGACAAATTGATTATAATCCTCCAATGCTTTTTCATATTCTTCTAGCTTAAAATAAGCCGTTGCCCTATCCCAATAACTTTCTTTATGCGCTGAATAATATTGAATAATTTGATTCAACAATTCAATCGCCTGCCTATAGTCAGATTTGTTTTTTAGAAAATAATGCGCTCTAGCGGTCAATGCCTCAAGATTGCTAGGGTCTATGGCTACAACTTTAGCCCAAAGCAATTGTGCTTCATCTGTTTTACCTAGCCGATTTTTGAACCTAGCAAATTGAGCTATATAGTTAATATTTTGTGGTTCAATATCACAGGCGATAGTTAGGTAAGATGCTGCCTCCTCAATCAGAATAGGTTGTTCTAATAGTGCAGCTTTGGCTAAATAAGAATAACCAAAGGCCTTGTTAGGATAAGTACTTACCGCTTCCTCAGACAGTGTTCTTACCTGCTCCGATTTTCTATGTTTGTACGCTATAAGAATAGCTTCCTCTAGTTCTGTTCTATCCATCGTATTGCTTTATAGTGTCTGTTTTTAATTATTCTCATAGTACTCCTATGCTATGCTTTTATGGTGGGTACTTAATGAAAGATACAAAAACGTCACAAATGAATACAAAAAGGTGTAAATTTAAAAAAATAAACACTTGACGTAAATAGTGTTGTGTGTTCAAGTTTTATTTTGTTACAACAAAAAACAACGAGACTACCCAAGCAGATAGTCTCGCATAAAGTTTTCAAAACGAAATATCTTTCTAAGATAAACTCTTTAAGACCAAATCGCCTTTGTCAATTCCTTCGCATTTTTTCCAAGGAGTTCTATATTTCTGCTTTCGGTAGCTTGTTTCAAGCGTATTGTCATAGCCTCAGTAAGCTCCTCTACAGTAACTTCTCGTAATAACATCGCCTTTTTCTCATTGCCCGTAATAGAATAATCTAACAACCCATCTTCTGTAAGTCCAATGGTCGTTTCACCACTGAGCAACCCATCAATAGATTGCGTGTCAATAATCATCTGTTTAGCATTAGATTCCTTGATAGAAAACGCATAGAAATCGGTACTTTCGGGTATGACTAAGAGAAAACCAGCTTCTGTCAAGTACAAAAGAACAACCTCTGTCATTTCGGCAGCGATTTCTTCCATCAAGTCAACCTCCTCTGGTATGTCACTATCAGGATTTTTTAAACGGCTAAAACGCCAAAGCTTTCCATTAATTTTTTTAAGAAAAGCAGACTTCAAATTTGCTTGGGCAGTAGCTTTATTTTCTTTGTAAAAGGACTCCTGGCGTGAAAATATATAATCTTTGAACCTGTCATTTAAGAAATTTGTGGCCTTTTTGTCACCAGAAATAGAGGCCAATCGCAGATAATGATAAGCCGCATCCATTTCTCTAGCCATAAGGAGAATTTTTCCAAGCAATAATGCTGCTTCATTGCGGTAAAGGTTATCTACTTCTACTAATGAATACAGCACTTCTGCCGCCTCCTTGTATTTTCTCATTTTGTAGAGCAAATCAGCTTCTTGTTGCTGTAATTTATACCCTTCAAGTGTATCCGTATTATGTTTTTGTGCAGCCTTGAGTTTGTCTAAAGCATTTTGCTCTTGTTTTAGCTTTAGATAAATATCAACTTGTTTTAGAAAACTATCAATAGGAGTAGTAGAGTTTTGAGCATGCATCTCATAAGCATCAATAGCTTTTTCATATTGCCTTATTTTATAAAGTACATTTCCCAAAGAAAATGCTATACTAGCGTATGAACTACTGGTTTTGTCAGCAAGAGCTATTGCTTTCTCATAATACTCCGCAGCTTCTTGATATTGCCCTAAATCTTCTGATAATTGAGCAACAGTTAGAGGGTAGATGGCATTGTCTGGTGCCAACTCTGAAAGTGTCTTATAAGTTGCAATGAGTTCTTCTGTAAGGTTAAGCCCACCAAGAATTTTCAACTTGAGAAGCAACGCCTCTACGCTTTCTTCTTCGCTGAGTTTTACAAAGTGCTGGTAATGCTCTAGCGCCTGCTCATATTCCTCTAGTTCTGTATGTGCAGAGGCTAAATAAAAGTAGCTTTCTGTATGATCTACATGATGCTTAGTAAGTTGATTGAATATTTCAATAGCTTGTGCGTAATCCAATTTGTCCTCTAAAAGGTAACGACCTCTAATTGTTAATGCAATAAGGTGGTCTGGTTCTATGGCTAAAACTCTAGTCCAAAGCAATTGTGCATCATCATGTTTACCCATTCTAGTCTTAACCTTGGCAAATTGACTAAGATACAAAATATTCTCAGGTTCAATTTCAGATACTTTTGTCCAGTTTAGTTCTGCACTATCAAAAGCAATAGGTCTTTCTAAAAGAGCAGCCTTGGCTAAATAAGCATAACCAAAAGCTTCCTTAGGATAGGTGCTGACCGCCTCCTCCGCAAGTGTTTTTACTTGATTGGTTTCTCTGTTACTATAGGCTGTTTTTATGGCTTCTTCTAACTGTTGCTTATCCATAGTGTATTTTTGATTATTGGTATTATAATTTAGCCCCATTAGAATACTATAACATCACATTGTTTCACGAGTGTTTGTAAACTCGCTGTTGGTGGCGTTTTACGACTACTTATTATGATAGTATGATCCTAACATTGATTGGTATATCTAATAGTTGTTTGAAGATAGTAAAATGTCACAAAATTTAAAAAAAAAGACAAAAAAATAACTAACGCTTTGCAGGTTGATTAATTTAAAATAGTACAAAAGCAAGCTTTCTAAAAGAGTTTTTAATGATTTTTGACTAAATTATTCTGTCACGCTTCTAAGGTCTTTGACAATTCATCCAGCATTTTTTGTCACAAAAAGAAGATTTGTTAGATAATTAGGCAGAGGGCCATACTTGATGCACTAATTTACTTGCATTCACTCCAAGCAACGCTAGTGTATCAGGTTGAATAAACTTAGTGAGTTGCGTTTTTACAACTTCGTCCAAATCTTCTGTTTTCTGATGTTCTAATACACACACCTGATCTTCTTGTTTGCTAAAATTTAGCAAGCCATTGCCACTAAGTGTTACAGTAGCATTTACATTTTCTCCCCACTGATCTAGTGGTGTTAACTCAAGAATGCTACTCTCAGATGTTTCTTGGATAATTTTATATAAAAATAAAAACGCTCCTTCATTATTGAGGTTTAAGGCACCTTTCTCGGTAAAGAAAAAAGTTGTAGTAAACATACTTTGTTTGACAGCATCTACTGCTGCTGCTTCGTATTGTTTTAAATCCTCACTTTGTAAATCCTTAAACCGCCAAACCTTTCCTTTTATGTTATTGATAAAAATAGAACGACTATTTTTATCAATAGTTGTTTGGTTCTCTTCTAGTGTTTTTTGTTGCAAAGCATAAGAATACTGGTGCAAATTTTTACGAATAAAGTTAGTGGCTTTATCGTTTTTTTGGACAGAAGCAGCTCGCAAGAACTCATAGGCATTCTTTTCCATCCCTACACAAAAATAAATAACTCCTAATAGGGCATATCCTTTACTTTTGTTCATGCCAGTATTATTAATTGCAGGAGCTAATATATCATGAGCTTCCGTAAACCGTTTGAGTTGTAGTAACGTCTCAGCATGAAACAAAATTAATTGATTTTTCTTATAATCATCTTCGGTAACTTCTTGTGCTTGTTGGATTATTTCCAATGCCTCCTCAAATCGGTGGAGTTTGATTAGCGTTTCAATTTGCATCAAAAAAGCCAGCTCAGGATTTTTTGAATGCTTGACGAACACAGCAAAAGCCTCAAGGGCTTCTTCGTATTTTTTACTATTGAGCAAAACTTGACCCAAAGAATAGGAGATATTGGCATCAGGCTCTTCCATTAGCTCCAATATTCTGCTGTAGTGTTCCGATGCTTTTTCATGGTTTTCTTCTGCAACAAATACTCTGGCCAATTCACGACGATAAAAAATACTATCAGGTTCAATCTCTAATATTGCTTCGTAAGTATCAATAATAGCTTGGCTTTGCTCCAATGCACGGACAATAGCAAGCTTGAGTAATAATGCGTCCATATCTTCTACACCATTAGACAACTCAACAGCACGATTGTAATCTTGAAGCGCTTGGCCGTATGATGCCATTTCAAAATGAGCACTAGCACGGTGAAAATAACTTTTTGTATGCTCGCTGTGGTATTGAATAATTTGATCAAAAAACTTGATGGCTTGTCTATAATCATTAGTTGTATACATACAATAGTGAGCCCTTGCAGTTAAGGCTTCCAAATGATTGGGTTCAGAGCGCAATATTTTACCCCATAATATCTGAGCAATACCCATTTCGCCCTTTTGCGTTTTGATGGTAGCAAATTTAGCAATATAGCTATTGTCTGTTGGGTCTAATTGAGATGCTTTAGCTAAACAGTATTCTGCTTTTTCAAAAGGAATTGGGTTTTGTAATAAGATCGCTTCCGCTAAATAGGCATATCCCATTGGATCTTCGGGGTGCCTACTAATGGTTTGCCTGGCCAGTGCTTCGAGTTCCTCCTTATCTTTTTTGTCAAGAGCTATTTGTAAAGACTGTTCCAGTTCTTGTTTATTCATCTTAGTTATTATTTAGGAGATAGTAGATAGACAAAAAATATTTCAGTTTTAGGTTGAAAAAATGATGTGATTTTCTGTATGTATCTATAACATTTGCATTAATTAGATGAAGATAAATAAAAGTCACAAAAAAAGCAAACGATAAAATAAAATTAATCTTAATTTCATTAATTAAACACTGGGTAAAAATTTTACAATTTGTTTGTTGTAAATAAAACATTGCAAAACAGTGTTTTTTAAATTTTATATAAAAGTATTCTTTTTATTTTTTTAGAAAACAAGATTGTTTTATAAATTTTTGACTTTTTTTTAGAAGTCACTTTTCTTATGTTTTTATTTTGTCACTTTTTTATAAAATAGATTTTTTTTTAGCGTTGAATAAATGTTTTTTTGGCAATTTATGGCAATTTAAGCAAATTGAATTTGCGTTTGTTATTTTTTTGTTTGTACTTTAATGTTGTCACATTTTGTGTTTTTTAATTTTTAATTGAAATTGTTTAAAAATGGAATTACTTCGTGAGTGCTTCGCAGTTGCGTTGAACCAAGGCGCTGCCAAACCTGTAAGCACTCGCAACGTAATCTGATATACTATATCAAACAATCAGTTGGTACTAGTTGGATGAACCTCGAAGGACTCACAACCACGAAGTAGCAGCGAAGCTCAGTAAAATAGCCGTTTTTTCTTGTTAGTAATTTTAGTGCGCTTCGCTTGTGAGTTCACTTCGTTCGGTTGAACGACTACTTAAGATTGTATTAAGGATAATATTGGCGCAGCCAGTAGATAATTGTTTGGTGCGTTGATACATTTTATACAAATAGAACAGTTGCTGGAAAACTTGTCGAAATATTTTGGATAAGTCTTGATCGGTTGTCAATGGTAAATTAAAAAAGAGCTTTAGTTGGCGTACTATATATATGTACTTGTTCTAATAGAGGAAACTAGTTGTATAATGATATAGAAATAGTGTCTAAATTGTGGTGGAAGTAAGCAAATGAGTTTTGTTTGATTTACAGAGATTTATTTAAATTCGTGAATAAGTCACAATTTTTTTATTTTTTTATTTTTTTTAAAAGGAGCTAGACGAATATTTTTTATAGTTTTCAAGGTGAATTTTTATTTTTTTGTGTTTTTGGACTTTTAAAAGCCGATAAAGAGCATTTTCTATAAGTTTTTTATAAAACGTGCTATTTTTTTCAAAAAAATATTTGTACATTTATGAGTGTCACAAAATTGACCTCTTTGGTTTATAATCCTTTTTGTTAAATTCAATAACTACAAAAGTATAATGAATCAAAAGTTAAGTATAAGGTAAAGGGTGTTTATAAGTAAAGCCACCGAATTACTCTTGTTTTTTTATAAGAAAAAAAATATTTGGTTATGACAACAAAAGTTGATGTAGTTGTTGAGAAGATTGGTCAGTTAGAAGAGGTCAAGGTTGCTTTAGAAGTAAAAGCAGAAGAATTAAAAGAAGTAACTGTTAATGTTAATGTAGAAATTTCAACAGAGGAGCAAGAGAAGAAAGAGAAGATGCTTGAGGAGAAGATTCGCATGTTGGAAAGTAAAATAGATGAGCTATACGGCTTACTTGCAGAATCTGCAACTGCAGGTAACTTAGTTAGTACCCCTACAGGTGAACAGGCGCCTACCACTAATAACCCTATTGATAAGTTTTTGCAAGCACACCCACAAATAAATAAATACCATTTATATAATGCCCCCGGTCAGGCAATCGCAGTACCAGTATGCGGCCCATTGCAGGGAAACCTACATATTCGAGGTGCATTTAATGTGAATGGTAGGTTAGAGCGACGCGGAGCAAGTCTAGCACTAACAGGTGTTGTTGGTGGAGGAATGACTGCGCGAATTACTGGAGCAGCTCCATTTGATATGGGGGCTTTTGGTAGCCCACAAATTTCTATTGATACCGTTGGAAACTCTGGTGTGCAAGCACCCTTAGATGTTAGTGTAGGCGTAACTCCTCAACGATTGGGCCTAGCCATAGATCCATTGGATTTTCAAATGAATGCTATTGTGACATTCAAATTCATGTTGGATATGAGCATGATGAATCCTAAACAAATACAGCGATTTGTTAGTGAAATGCAGACACTAGGAGGTGTTACAGTACAACCAGCAAATGGAGTTATCCAATATCAAGTAGGAGTACTAAACATGGTGAAAATAACTACTCCAAGAATTAGTGCAGGTCTTTACGTTAACAAGCAATCTTTTGCTGATGTAAGTGCATCTGGCCCATTGAGTGCTGTACTTAATCCTGTTGCAACGGATAAAGTAGGGCAGCTCTTTGCAGCAATTAGACGTGCTGCCAATGCCGCATCAATGCCAACAGGTACTAGTGTAAACGTAGGAGTAGAAACAGGTGGCGGCAATACAAATGTAGGCGTAGGAGTAGAAACAGGTGGCGGCAATACAAATGTAGGTGTAGGAGTAGAAACAGGTAATAATATACCACCATTGGACTATGGAATGCCAGATTATGGCACTCAAATGCCAGGGCAATATGGATACAACGAACCAGTACCTGCAGAATATGGTACTAATGTAAATGTAGGCTTAGGCGTTCATACTGGTGGCGGCAATGTAGATGTAGGCTTGGGTGTTCAAGTGGGGAATAATATACCACCAGTAGATTATGGTATGCCAGGTTCTTATACCAACCCTATGGATACATCCCTTGATCAAGGAGCATACTATGGAGAAATGTTAGCCCAAGGAGGAGCATATAGTAGTTATACCGATTATGGAATGCCAAGCCCTGCGATGAATCAGGCCCTTAATCAAGGAGCATACTATGGAGAAACATTAGCTCAAGGAGGCGGATATAGTAGTTATACCGATTATGGAATGCCAAGCCCTGCAATGAATCAGGCACTTTATCAAGGAGCATACTATGGAGAAACCTTGGCTCAAGGAGGCGGATATAGTAGTTATACCGATTATGGAATGCCAAGCCCTGCAA
>CAYULH010000148.1:0-11026 GCA_964445645.1 uncultured Aureispira sp.
GAAGCAGTTTATTGATGGATCAAGATGGTCAGTATATGAGTCATAATGAATTTTTAAAGGTAGCAGCAGCTATTTATGGAGAAGCTAGTACTGATGGAGGAATTAGAAATAATGGCAAACAAGAATCTTTTGGAATAGCAAGTGTAATTAAGAATCGCATGATAATGGATAACAAAAGTGCTTGGGATGTTACACAAGAGAAAGCTGATGCTGTTGGAGGGAGAAAATACAAGATATTCAATACATTAGGAGCAACAGGAAGAAATGAAAATCAAAGAGCTAAAGACGCAATAGGAGGAGTAATTAATGCTTTAGAAGGAGGGATAGATTATTCAAATGGAGCAGATGGATGGGATGGTAGAGATTTGGCAATGAAAGGTAAATCACATGCAAGATATAGAAGGTATAATGGAAAACAAGGGATTCATCTACCAAGTGGAGTTTATAATGCTGCTGTAGATTATTTAAACAGTACCAAACGTTATTTAGGTAATAATGATTCCTCGAAAAACCTTTCCTTGTATAACAAGGAAAATTTTGGGGCATCTCGTTATACAATTACAGGAGCGGCAGGACATAGCGTTTTTTATAGTGCATCTTCTAGAGTTAAATTAATAGGACCTGATAACCATCAAAAAACCGTTAGAAAGTAATGAATTTAAGATATTATTTTTTCGCTCTTGCATTTTTTTTATTCAAGTGTAATTCTGTTCCTCCTCAAAATATTCATAGTGAAGTTAATAAGGACGGAGACTTAGATACGACCATGAATACTTTTAATATTAAAGTATTTGGTAACGAAGAAAAAAGCTCATCGACTCTTATACTTCGAAAATTAACTACTGAAAAAATAGATTCTATAGATATCGTCAAAGGCTTTATTTATAAATACATAGTTGATGACTTAAATGATGATGGTATAATTGATATTATTTTAAAGTTTAGTGACGATAAATCTGGTGCTTATGTAATTTTAATGTACGATAATCGCTATAAAATCTTTAAAGATTATGGTGACTACGTACATGATATAGAACCTATTTCTATTGATGGAAAGACTGAATATGTAACATACAGAACTTTTGGTTGTGCTGATGCAGTTTGGGAGAGTGAACTTATTAGATTTAAAGAAGATAAGCTATCAGTTCTATTTAAGTATGAAGAAGATTTTTGTGAGCTTTCTAAAAAGCAAATGAGATTAAAACGTTTTAATGAAAATGATACTATTTCAATGAAAATTGATAGTGCAGCATTTGGTGAGAAAAACTTACAATCTTTATGGTCAAAATTAATAGATGAATAAGGCATTCTACCTCAGAAATCAACAGACCAGAACCACGCCAGTAGTTGAAAAACTACTACTGCGCTAGTCGCTACAATTGACCTACAGCTACCAAGGCAACCAGCTCCAATCCGTGCAGGATGCTGGACAGAGTAGCAAGGGTTTTGTAGATGGCGCAGCCAGCAATGGGGAATACCACTATGATGTGAATGGCAACCTCATCAAAGATGATAACAAGCAAATTGCCATTGCCTACAATCACCTAAATTTGCCTAAGCAAATCAATTTTGCACAACACAATGCCCAAATTGATTGGCTGTACACGGCTACAGGGCAGAAAGTGCAGAAAAAAGTAACGGCTCCCAATACTCCTACAAGTTATAAGCATTATATTGGTAAGGTGCAGTATGTGGATGGTACCATAGAGTTTATTCAGCACCAAGAGGGGCGTATTGTTCGAGAACAAACAGGGGTAACGGCTGATAATGAGCCGATTTATGCCTACAGCTATGAGTATTGCCTGAAAGATCACTTGGGCAATAGCCGAGTATTCTTCTCAGATTTGGATAAGGATGGGATGGTAGAGGTGAGGCAAGGGGGCAGCCCGAACGAGCTATTGCAGCAGGCGCATTATTATCCTTTTGGGATGGAGATAGAAGGGCAATGGGGATATGTGCAGCCTCAGGTGGGGCAAGTGAATGCGTACTTGTATAATGGGAAGGAGTTGAATGCTGATTTTGGCTTGGGATGGAGTGATTATGGGGCTAGGTGGTATGATGCGAGTATTGGAAGGTGGAATGGGGTGGATGCTTTGGCGGAGGGTGGTTAATTTCTGAGAAATCCATCTGAATGCTATTGAAAAAATATTAAATTGGGAAGCATTCCTTCCGAATGTACACCAACAACAACCCCATGAAAAAATACCACTACAACAAAAATTGGCTAGTTGGGCTATTGCTTATAGTTTTAAAACAGCTCAATGCCCAATTCCCAGCTTACCTCCAACAGGGCCACGCCCACAATGATTATGATAAATTTTGGCCTGCTTTGCACACCGCCCTGCACAAAGGATTTAGGAGCATAGAAGTAGATGTATACCCTTACAAGGGACAACTCAAAGTGGCCCATTGGCCTTTTGCACTCCAAAAAGCACCCAACTTGGAAACCCTCTATATCCAGCCCTTGGATAGTATGCGGCAAGCGCAATCGCCTTGGCTCTCCGATTCCATTCCGCTCATTCTTATGATAGACATCAAACGCCAAGGCAGCACAGCCCAACAACTGCTCCACAACCTTTGCCAAAAATACCCTTCCCTTTTTTGTACGTTTGATAAGAACAACCAACAACCTGCCCCTGTACAATTGTTGCTTTCGGGGCAGTATGATTGGGAAGCTTGTCGGCAACAAAGCCGCCATTATTGGCAAGTAGATGGGCGTTGGTCGCATTTGGATGTTTCGCCCCAATTGGTGCCTCGAATTAGCCAGCCCTACAGGGCCAGCTTTGGTTGGAAAGGGAAGGGGGCTATGCCACCCAAACAACAGCTCTTGCTAAAATATTTGGTGGCACAGGCTCATGCTGCTGGCAAAACGCTACGCTTTTGGGGTGTTCCCAACAAAAAAGCCATCTGGAAGGTGTTTTTGGAGGCAGGGGTAGACTGGATTCAAGTAGATGATTTGGAGCGGTACGAGCATTTTTTGAAAAGTTCGCTCTAGCAGAAAACTATAAAAAATAAAATAGTTTTGGTAGCCATTCTTTGTAAAATGGCTTTTCTTGCCAAATAATTTACACATTAAGGTAAAAACTGGAAAATAAATAATGGAATGTACGGCTAGGACGTTATATTTGTTTGGTGTTTACAAAACATAAACTTTAGGTTAGTGTTTTGTAAACAAACAGATAAAGTGTATTGATTTTTAACCTATTCGATCAATTGCAAGTGATCGTTCTTTCAAAAAAGTTGTTTACTAATGCAATTAGTTACATTCCTAAACAGCTTCCAAGCCTACTAAAAGCACTGCTTATGAACTTTAGCAAACTCCTAGGATTAGTCATCCTGCTCTCCCCCTTTTCATTGATTGCCCAAACACCTACTGCACCTATTACCGAAAAATGTGGTATTACTGCCGAAACGGCTGCTGTTATCCGCCAACGTCTAATGGATAATCGCCGAGCATTTAGCACGCAAGATGTACAGCGTTTGGTTAATGGCCGCAACATTACGTATGTACCCGTAACTATTCACAATGTATCGGCAGATGCGGCTGGAACAGGTAGAACGAATGAAACTACCATTATGGCGTTTTTCTGTGGCCTGAATGCTATTTATGCCGATCAGAATGTGCAATTCTTTTTGCACAGCCCCATTCGGGAGCGGGTTAGTAATTTTATTTATCAGAATGCCTTTACAAGTACCGCACGCAGCAATATGTTGAGTTATCGAGTACCCAATACAGTCAATCTAATTATTGGAGCCTCGGTAAGCAATCCAAGGGCTAGTTTTTATGATGGAGGTGGAGACTTTGTTTTCTTATTACAAGCACAGTTGTCGCCAGAGGCCAAGACAGAAGCACACGAAATAGGGCACTTTTTTACCTTAAATCATACTTTTTATGGATGGGAAGGTACGGATGCTGAAGCGGATTATCCTAATCAAGATGTGCCTTCATTAGTACCACACTCTTCAGGGTTCTTTAGTTTTGTACCAGAATCGGTAGCGCGTACAGGAGCGCAAGCCAATTGCCAAACAGCAGCAGATGGTTTTTGTGATACAGAGGCCGATTATTATTCGGATCGGGAGCCTTGTCCTTATAATCCAACAGTAAGAGACCAGCATGGTGCTACACTTATTCCAGATGAGAGCAATATCATGTGTTATGCTTTTGATGCTTGTGTTAATAATTTTTCAACAGAACAAAAAGCGGCTATTGCGGTGGATATTGCTGCCAGAAGTTGGGTAAGCCAAACCCCAAGCAATACAACCGATGTTACCACTACACCATCGGTTATTTCTCCTCAAAACAATACCCAATTGGGAAGCATCAACAACTCAACGGTTCGTTTGGAATGGGCACCAGTAGCTGGAGCCACTTGGTATTATATTGAGGTGCTAGGTACCAATTTTCCGGGGGTATGGTTGCCCAATGTTAATGATGTAATTTTTAAAGGAATTCAGTACAATGGCAATACCCATTTTAATTTGTCTACGGCCAATTTGGTAGCAGGCCAACGTTATGTATGGCGTGTCAAGGCACTCAATCCCGTGTCTACCTGTGCGCCGCTTTCTACTTACAGCCGTTTTGAGGCGGTGACCAATACCACTACTGCTATTGGCGATTTGCCTATAGAGCAACAAATGACCTTCAAGGTAATGGGCAACCCCATTACCACTTCTTCTATTCCTGTTTCTATTTATGCAGCAGAAGATATTGTGGGTTCTGTACGTTTGTTTGGCTTGGACGGCAGAGAGGTAATTACTCTCACCAAGCAGACCTTTTCACAAGGAGAAAGCTTATTGCAGTTGCCTGCCAATGATTTGGCCAATGGGGTTTATTTGGCTGTTTTGATGACTGAAAGAGGTCAATTACAACAAAAAATAGTCATTCAGCGATAAATTAGCTGATTGTACAGCTATAAAATAAAGAAATGATAGATGGCAGGTGCTTTTGAAGTGTCTGCCATTTTTATTTGAATAGGGAACGAACCACGCCCTTCAAGCGTTAAGAACAACAAATAAACAATCTAGAACAACGCGTGCCAAAATGCACGACTAAATACAACAAAATACAATGTTTGGAACCGTAAAAAAATGGCTGGGAATGGAAGGTACTCGTGTTCGTTTGCATACCCTTTCTGTTTATCCCAAGACCGTCAAAACAATTAATGGTGAAATAGAAGTGTATGCCAAACAGACTGAAACCATTCAATCTATTCGTCTGCGATTTATAGAAGTGTACACCCGTGGCAAAGGAGAGGACAAACGCATTGATGAGTACGAATTGGGAATATGGGTACACGATCATCCACTTACCCTAATGAATGGAGAACGCCAATTATTGCCCTTCAAGTTGGCCTTTGAACCCCTGCAGTCGGCTATGGATCGCCGCGCCCAAAAAGCTCCTCTACTCAAAGGCGTATTCAATTTAATGAAAAACCTAAAAGGCGTACAATCAGATTATAGAATTGAAGCAGAAGTGATTGTAGAAGGCAGTACTTGGCATCCTATGGCTAAAGCCAAAATTGTTTTTGAAGAATAATAATAAAAACCTATAAAGGCGAATTGCCTGTCAGTAAAAAAAGAACCTCTTTCATGCACGATTATGAAAGAGGTTCTTTACTTTTGCGCCCATCTTTTAACACTGTAGGTGGTTTTCTCAAATAGAGAAAGCCTTAAAAGGGAATGAAGTGCAATTCTTCAACTGTCCCGCAACTGTGAATAGCCTAAGAGTTGTTGTATCAAGTTGGTCACTGTTTTGATAAATCAAAATGGGAAGGCCATACAACAATGCTATGAGTCAGGAGACCTGCCTAGAGTGATATTGGTATATGCTTTCGTGGACTGAAGCAACCAATTCAGAAGGAAGGCCATCTTCATTTCTCAATTGGGCTAGTTGGTGTCAACTAGCTTCTCTTCTTGTAAGCATAGTTTATTTTTTTTCTTAACTGTATATAAAAATTGCTATGCAAATCATTTTTACAACGCTACTTTTAATTGTAGCTTTTAGCTGGGGTATTCATGCCCAAAACGAATCCATTATTGTGGTGAATGGAGGTTTGTTTGGTACAACCAATTACGCCAATGTTACCCTCCAAAACCTAGATCCTATGGCTGCACCAGCCACCAAAATAGGAGACATACAAGTCACTTCTATCCAAGATATTCTCATTGATAGCAATTTTGCTTATGTGGCTGCTCAGGATAGTATTGTCAAATATGATTGGACAACCAGAACACGGGTAGCGGCGGCTGCTTTTGGGGGTGTGAGCACGGTGAAACTCGCCTTGTTTCAAGACAAATTGTTGGTGGGTAATTATTATTTGCCTTTTGGTTGGACAGGGCCTTACCCCAACAATTTACGCATCTTTGATGCCAATACGCTTGCATTTTTGGATAGTGTTCCAGCCATCACTGAGCCTGTAGAGGATATGTTGGTGATGGGGAATTATGCTTATATTGCCCAAAACAATAGCAAGACGGTAGGCTTTGGCGATACACTAGGGTTTTTGGTTACTTATGATATACAGGCCGATACGATTGTGCGCCGTGATACCTTGGCTACAGGCGGAGAGGAGCTTGGCCGATTGCTAACAGCCAATGGGGTTATTTATGGATTAAATGGAGCCAGCAATACCATTAGTGAATATACCATTGCAACAGGGGCATCCACCACTTATGCAGCAGGGGTAGATCTAAAACCAACGAGTTATGCCGCTACGGCATTTCCAGCAGGCAATGGGGTGTGGTATATGCCTTACGATAGTGGTATTGGTAGTTATAATTTGGTAACCCGAACAGCACTCAATCACTTGGTTACTTACCAAGGTACTTCTGCTTTTACCTTCAATGCTGCCAACAATACTTTTTGTGTATCTACCATTAATTTTGGCAATCAAGCCCAGAATACAGGCATTGTGTACAATCTACAAGGGGATAGCTTGTATAGTTTTGAGGTTGGATTTTCGCCCGAAGCCTTGGCAGTAGTATCCAATAGCTTATTGAATACTAGAATTGTTCCTGCAAAGGGAACAGAATTAGAATACACCCTTGCGCCCAATCCTGCCAGCGAGCAATTGACCATTACACTAAAAAAAGTACAGCCTGTACATTTAGAAATTATCAATCAAGTAGGCCAATCTATGTTGGTAGAGCAATGTCAGCAGGCTCAAACTACCTTAGATGTATCTCATCTGTCTACAGGTACTTATTGGCTAATTGTGATGGATGAAAAAGGCAGAATGCGTACCCAAGGGTTTACCAAACGATAAATAATGTCTAAGCTACCTTAGCCCAATTCTAGGCTCTATTGTTGTTAATTGAAGTACAAAACTGTATTTTCAGCAGCAGCAATAGAGCTTTTTTTTGTGACCAAACCAATACAGATGGGCATTCGTTATTATGAAGGAAAAAAATACCAAACAGAGCATACCACATTCGTAGAAGATGCCCTGACCGTAGAAGAAGCCTTGCAAATTGTTATCAACAACAAACCCTTTACCATCACCATGCGTACTCCGGGAGATGATGAAGCTCTGATTAGAGGCTTGTTGTATTCAGAAGATGTGTACCGCCAAGCAGCACCGTTGGTGGTAGATTTTCGTCAAAAAAACAAGATCACCACCATTGCACAAATCCAGTTGGCTCGACAACAATTGGGCACAGGTATAGAGAGCACTCGCAATCTATTGGCCGTGTCCTCTTGTGGTATTTGTGGCCGCCAAGCCCTAGATGATGCTTCCACGTTCAATTCTGTTCTCACCAAAAAAGCCGAACTAAATCCTGCACAATTGTATCAAGCTTTTGAGCAGATGCGCCAACAACAAGTTGTGTTTTTGCGTTCAGGGGGTGCTCATGCTGCTGCTGCTATCAATGCAGAGGGAAAGCTGTTGGTGCTGATGGAAGATATTGGCCGACACAATGCGGTGGATAAGGTGATTGGGGCTTTGTTGCAACAAGAACAATTGGAGCAAGCTGTAGCAATATTGGTGAGTGGGCGTATTTCTTATGAAATTGTCTCCAAGGTTTTTTGTGCCAATATTCCTATTTTGGCGGCTGTATCGGCTCCTTCCTCGTTGGCAGTAGAGTATGCCAAGCAGTTTGGCTTGACCTTGTTGGGCTTTTGTAGAGGGCAAAAAGCTACTTGTTATGCCAATGCTTGGAGAATGGCAGAGGATTCTTTGGCCGACTAGGACAACCAATCGTGGAGCAGTTGTAGATGTCGATCAATAGGCGGATAAATGCGGGCACGTATAGTCAGATTGCCCTCTACGCCCTTGAGCAGCAATTGTTCAGCACAGGTGAGTTTAAAAAAGGGTTTGGCAAAATGAGGGTAGTAGGCCAATTGTCCAAATTGCCCAAGATGCTGTACCAAATGCTCGTCAATAGCCTGAGCCAGTACTACTTCTCTGATGGTAGAGCCATCCAAACAATCTTCTACGTGCCGTATGTCTATTATTTTTGTCAATGTTAGTTTTCTATTATAACCATAATCTCCTGCATGGCTGCAATAAACAAATCTATTTCATGCGCTGTCGTAAAATAGGAAGGACTAACTCTAATCGTGCCTTGTGGTGCGGTGCCTATATGCTGGTGTATGAGTGGCGAACAATGCAGTCCTGTTCTTACAATAATATTAAAATTCTGAGCCAATAAATATCCCACATCCTCATTGCTGATTCCATCAATGGTAAAAGAAAGTATCGTAGAAATAGCATTATCAGGATAATAAAATCGAATAGCCGAATAGCCTTTCAATGCCTTTTTGATAGCTCCAACAGTGCTATGAATTTTTTGTCGCCAAGCTTCCAAGCCTATATTTTGGATGTATTGCACGCCTGCATACAAGGACAAGATGCCCACCAAATTGGGCGTGCCTGCTTCATAATAAGTAGGTAGGGTAGTGGGCTGGTACAACAAATCACTACTAGAACCTGTGCCACCCACTTTCAACGGCTTGGGACAAACCCGCTCACTGAGATAAAGCCCCCCAATGCCCGCCAAGCCTCCTAGGGCCTTGTGTCCAGTAAAACAAAGAGCATCAATAAAAGCCGCCTGCACATCAATGGGATAGATGCCTGCACTTTGGGAGGCATCCACCACAAATCGTATATCTTTGGTAGACAACCATTGGCCTATAGCCCTAATATCATTGACTGCTCCTGTTACATTGGAGCAATGGCTCAGTACAACAAGGGCGGTTGTTGGTTTTAAATGATTTTGGAGCATTTCCAATTCCACGGTGCCATCTGGAACACAAGGAACAATAGATAAATCTATCAACTGCTGTTGTTCCATTGTTTTGAGCACTCTCAAAACAGAATTGTGTTCCACACAAGTAGTCAGAACGTGTTTGCCTTGCAATTTTAGTCCTTTAAGTATTAGATTTAACGACTCCGTAGCACCAGAAGTGAATACCAATCGTTCAGGAAAAGGAGCATTGAACAGTTCAGCTAGTATGTTTCTACACTTATTTTTAAGATCACTATAAGGCACTAATGCACTATTGCTTCGGGACAAATACAAGGGCGGATGCTGCAAAAAATCACTTACTGCCTGTGTTACGGTAGGTGGTTTAGGAAAGCTACTAGCAGCATTGTTGAGGTAAATACACTCCATGCAAGTTTATTGCTCCTTAGCTTTTGTTACCACAAATTCGCCATAAGCATCCCCACACTCCATTCCTTTGACCTGTGTACATTCATAGGTACCAATAGGTTTGCCCTTGGGATCATAAGCACCCGCATAAGCCAATTCCATAAAAGCAGCAGATACCCCTCTGATCATGTAAGCATTCATTTTGTTAGAATTGCCATACAGCACACTATCCGCCTCATAATAATCATAGGCTCGAACCACCATTTTTTCTTCAGGAATTAGTTCTACAATCTCTGTATTGGCCCAACCCCATGCTGTAAAAATGGCAAAAGCACCATGCAATACATCTTCGGGAATATGCTCTAGCATCGGAGCCACTACCGCATTCCATTCATCAGAAGTAATGATTCCATAGCCTGTATGATAACCACATTCATGAGCCGAATTGTACAGCAAATATTCTTTGTAATAACGCATTTCCTCCGAAGACTTCGCTACAAGCCGCTCTGCAAAAGCATTCCAAAAATTGGTTGGTAACTGGTTCACCGTTACATTAAACCCATCAATAATCCCATTGCTATCGGGCAACATGTCTATTTGCGACATTTGATGGATAATTTTTTTTCTATCTATTGCCATTTATACTCTTCTTACTTTAAAAATAGAACGATCCGCTCCCATTACTATACTTTGTGTTTCTTCTGCAGCAAAAGAACCAGCAGGCATAGCCAAACATACCTCAAACAATGCCTCAATATAGCCGCCCGAAATATAATTGACAGCCTTATCATAAACACCCCATTTTTTTATCCAGCCACTATCTGTATGAGAATAAGGAAGCTGCACCGCACCAGAATATTTACCTATAAACTCTACTTCCAGTTTACCCAATCCCAATAAACTATAGTATTGGCTGGCAATGCTTACCTTTTCTTCCAAGGTAGTAATAGTAGAATGAGTAGAAAAATAGTGTTCCAACAATTCTCTGAAACTCTCTCGGGCACATTCTTTGAGCAATGCTGTTTCGCCAGCATCTAGTGCCAATTGGGTATACAAACAAGTATAGTGATGACAATGCAAAACAGACAAAATACCATTGATGTAATGTCTATTGGATTTTTTATCAAAATAATGATCGTACTCAATATTTGTTTTTTTAACAATAGGCATAAATCTTCCTTATTTAAATTCTTTTCTTATTTCATTCAAAGCCTCGGCGAAAAGCGCAATCATCTCAGGGCTATCTTCAATTTCATTTGCTTTGATGCTAGGAGTTTTTGTAATAACTGCCAAGCGAATCTTAGCCTTTAGACCACCAAGCGTATCAGCTTCATCATAAAACTGTTTCAATTGTTTTGCCATGATTTTTATTTGTAAGTGGGTGGACAAAATTAATTATAAGTTAAAAAATGGAATACTCGCAAAGCGAGCTGCG
>CAYULH010000149.1:0-10954 GCA_964445645.1 uncultured Aureispira sp.
AGCACAACCCCGAAGGGCTCACGAAGTAAAACCTCTCCTTTTTTATTAGTTCACTGATTTATAAGATACACTGTATCTTATAAAATCAGATCGTTTCACGAGTGTTCATGAGCTCGCAGGCTCGGTTGTACGGTTACTTTTTTGCACCTACTTAAAACTTAAGGTATGGGAGTTAATTGAATTTTTTCCCAAGTTCCTAAACTGGCATTGGGGTTTCGGCGCATACGAGGTTGTTGCGCCTGCGGAAGTCCCATTTGTGGATTGTTTTGAAACAGGCCATTGTTGAGTTGTCCATTGCCTGTAATGGGATTGGTGGCATCGTCAAACAACCCCGGTTCATCATCTGCATTGGGTGCAGGCGTATTAATTTGGATGCCCAAACTGATGATCTCATTGAATCGAAGGGGGCGGTCATACAATTGTCGAAAAGGAATCTTGATTTCGATGAGCATAGCTCCAAGTTGATCAAAGCCCATAGCTGTTTTAAGGTCTTTGGAGGCCAAGTTGCTCACACGAATGCGCTCTTGAGGGTCGTCTTCTACAAAACCGAGCAATTCAAACTCGTGTGCCATTCTTGCATAAATCTCATTAAAAGCGTTTCGGTCTAACTGCCCGCCATTGGAGGCTTCTACGGCAGCTCTATTAACTTGCTCCTCGGTAAGCGGCAAAGGGTATCCGACCCCTATTTTTTCTTTTCTCTTGGCAGTCGTGTCTATATAAACAGTCATGCCCAACACCATAATTCGCTGCTGCATTCCTCTGTCTGCCACTCGTACTCCTATATACAAATTCTCGGCATCATGCCCCATATTATACTGAAAAACACTGTAGTCTTTGGCTTGTAATAAAGGGGTTGCCCACTCTGCTAGAACACCATCTATTTGTGGCGCATCCGCTTTTTTGTACGCATGAAGAGTAACCAAATTATTGGCAGATTGGCAGGCACTTAAACTCAATAATCCAATCCACAACACAGAGAACAAAAAAACAGGCTTCATCATAATCACTACTTGTAAGAAAATTGTATTCCACTCAAAATACAAAGGTACAAAATCTATTAGTAGCGATCATTTTTATCTTCACGCAATAAACGAGCAACTCTACTTTCTAAGCTTTCTATTTCTGTATCGTATTCTATGCGTGTTTTGCCGCTTTCTTCTATTGCATCAGGCGTAACAAATACATTATATATCGTTCTAAAAAATAAAAATACGACAAAAGGACTAAACAAAACAAATGCTCCTAAAGTAGCCAACAATCCCTTGTACAGCTCCTCTTGGTACAAATCCATAATCTTACCAATTATACTCGATACTAAGTCTCTATTGACAAACAACAAAATCAATACAATAATCGGAACAATTAGTGCAGCAATTACACGCAATAAAAAGATGGCTAGTACTACAATGAGTACAAGACTAAGGGCTGATTTCCAGGGAGAGGTACGTTCGCCTTGACTAAAATAATCGTCTTTCATAATGGTATTTGTATTTTTTTTAGTTAAAAACTACTACTTTGTTTAATGAATAATAATCAACAGAGACATAAGGAGCTTGTAGATAAGTTGTGTCATTAACAGCGTATTCTTATTTCAAAAATAAGAAATAAACAGTTTTTGTAGTGGTTGTAATTCTATAGTTAAATGAATAACTTTGTAACGATGGTAAGTGTGAGATAAGTTCCAAAAACAGTTTATTAATTTTTGATTTTTACGTTTCCATCTTAAATCGTGTAACTAAGATTTTGCTTTTAATAATAGGAGGTGCTACCTTGCAATGCTCCAAACTATTTTTTCAAATTTACTTTAGCTAGAATGCTATTGCAATTCATCTATACTAGGTTTCTAATTTTGCTATGAATACTAATAATAACACAAGATTATATAATGAAAATATGCTCCCCCCTCCTCAGGAGACTAATAAAAGCTCTTTCATGACCAACCTCACAGGCGTAATAATGGTTATTGGTTTTCTAGTAGTTATTGGAATTACTATTCTAAAAAGTTTTTCTCAACGACAAGTCAATAAAGAAATTATTCTCTTTCGTCAAGGCGAACTGCTGGACATTCTCAAAACTAGTACAAATGAATTGGAGACCCAGAAGGCTGTTCACGAATATGATAGTTTAACTCATATTTTGGAGCTTCTAGAGAACAAATAAAAAAATGTCCTTTTGCTGAATACAAAAGGACATTTTTAGTTAAATCAATAGCTCTGTCAATTCATTAAGGATTGTATTTGCTGACACGTTGAGTTCGTATAATATTGCCACTTTCGTCCAACATTCTCACCATATAAATGCCTCTTGGCAAACGGCTCACATCATATTTTTGGCCTGAATAAGACACTGAAAAACGTTGTAATTGACGACCAACTACATTGTAAACCTCTACGGTTTTTACCGCATCATAATCATCCTTCAAGTACATAAACTCCGTCACAGGGTTAGGGTATATTTTAGGCACGCCATTTTCGTGGCCCAAACCTGCTATATTGCTCTGGCTACTTTTGGCAGCCCCACTAAAAGTAACTATTTGCTGACTGCTACTTTTGGCGCCCTCTACATAAAGTGCCAAGGCTACATGCCCCATTCCCTCCTTCCCATTTGGGCGAAAAGAAACCTTAAAATCGTGCAACACTTCATTGGGCTGCAACCTGAATGTTCTGGTTTGTACCAAAGGAGTATAACACTGATGGTCGCAAACAACTGCTTGCCAACCTTCGGACAAATTTGTTTTCTTGATTTCCCAACGCAACTCTAATGTTCGATTGCTCAAATTGCGTATAGCAATCGTTGGAGCAACCTCCCGATCTATAGCCCCTTGTTGGGTGGCATAAGTTGCCGAGACGTGAAAGCCCTTTTGTGCTTGGAGCAGCACAGTGGCAGAAATTAATAGTGTAATAAGTATAGTTTTTAACATAGGCAGTTCTTTTCAAGGAAAAATAATAGATGATAGAGTTTAGCGTGTTCCTAGCAAAAACTATGTCTAAGGTCTGCTAACCTGAATATAATATACTAATACTTCATGATTTTTTTACTTTTTTTATAAAAAAAGATAAAAACACCCTTCGTATATAATTGATTACTAATTTTTTGCCGAGGCTTTTGTTTGTCACAATCAGCCTAAAAATCAATCAAATACGATTTTTGTCCATAGCAACAGAACACTAAAAACTGCTGTAAATTTACAGTTTTTATAATTTTTTCTAAGTTTTTCGCTCCTCTATTAAAAAAATATTGTTGTTGGAGTTTTATCTTGCTTATTTAGAACACATTTTATATTTTAAAGGTTCCCAAATATACTACTCGATTATATTTTAAAGGTTCCCAAATATACTACTCGATTTTCATCTTTGCAACAAGTACAAAATCAATGCTTAGAGTAGAGTAGAAGTTTCAAAATAATGTTTTGTCAAAATTGCGTTTTGTAGTAAACTTCTTTTGAAAAAGCATGGGAGTGTGTAATTTGTTTATTAACTTTGGTTAAAAGCTTATGTACATTCCTTTATATTTTCATGTATTAACCAAGTCAAAATTTAAATGTTTATGAGAAATTTAGTATTACTCTTTTCTACTATTACTTTGGCCTTGTCAGTCAATGCACAGCAAGTGCCCCTAAGGCCCTTGATTGAGCACTTTACACAGGCTTCCTGTGGCCCTTGTGCCTCTCAAAACCCAACCATGTACAACACACTAAATACATTTAGTCCCAATGGTTCTGGCTATGTCAAGTTAACTTATCAAACTTCTTGGCCGGGGGTTGACCCCATGAATGCAGCTTATCCTGCTGGGCCCAACGACCGTCGTACCATTCACGGCGTAACAGGTGTTCCAAATGCTACCTTAAATGGTGGTGCTACTGCGGGGCCAAATACAACGGTGACAAGCACTACTATGAACAATGCTGCTGCCTTGATGAGCGATGTTGAATTGACTGCTTCGCACAGCTATGGAACAGGTAGAAATATCAACGTAGAAATCAAAGTTAAGAATGTGGGTGCTACTGCCATCACTGCTGGTAAAAGATTGATTTCTGCTATGACAGAAAAAACAGTTACTTATGCTACTGCTCCCGGTACTAATGGCGAGACGGCTTTTTATTATGTAGTTCGTGATATGTACAATGCCGCTACAGGTGCTTCGGCTACTGCTGGAACCAACCTTCCTGCCATGAACCCCGGTGATTCTATTACGTACACGTTTACAGTTACGGCTCCGGGTTATATCCGTGTTTATGATGAGATTGGATTTGCCTTTTTTGTAGAAGATGGTGCTGGTGGCCCTGTAATGCAGTCTACCTATAGTACTCCTGTTACTATTGCCAATCCTTTGGATGTATCTACTGCCAATGCAACTTTTGATGGTGCAACTGCTGATTATTGTAACAATGCAATAACCCCCTCTTTTGATGTTACCAATATCAATACTACCCCTATTACTTCAGTAGAAGCCAACTATACTATTGGCAATGCTGCTCCTGTTCCAATTACAGTTAGTGGTTTGAACTTGGCACAAGGCCAATCTACAGCTATTACATTCCCAGCTACTACTGTTCCTACAGGTACTAGCAATATCGTTTATAGTGTTGTTGGTTTGAATGGTGGTAATCCTGATTATTCTGCTGTAAACAATACTGGTTTGGAAGGGAGCAGAATTGTCATGTCTTCTACCGCTGTAGGTACTAGTGTTACTACTACATTTGATGGATTGGCTATTGGAACACCAACCGTTGCCAATGCCATTGCAGATAATCCAGATGGCATCCGTGCCTTTGTTGTAAACAATGGTATTAGCACTGCTGTAACTTGGCAATTGGGTGGCTTTGGTCGTTCCAATGGTTGTTTCCGTTGGGATTTTTGGACTATTCCTAACAATCAAAGCTCTAGAATCATCTATGAAAAAATTGACATGACTCAAGCCAATGCCAACACTGCTTGGTTAAAATGGTCTACTGGTTATGCTCAGTACACCAATGAGCTAGATCGTTTGGAGGTACAAGTTTCTACTGATTGTGGATTGACGTGGACAACACTTTATAACCAAGCAGGTGCCAATTTATCTACCGCTCCAGCTAGTAACAGTCGTTTTTATCCCAATGTCAACCAATGGAGAGCCGATTCTGTCTCCTTGACTCCTTACCTAACTTCTACAGACTTAATGATTGCTTTCAAAGGTACAAGTGCTTATGGTAACTCTCTTTATGTAGATGATATCAATACAGTATTTGAGAATGTAATTAGCGTAAATACTATTGAAGCACCAACTACTAGCTTCTCCGTATTCCCTAATCCTGTTAAGCATACATTGAACTTAAACTTTGAAGTAGCTGACGCTACCGACTTGAACATCTCTATCAAGAATGCTTTGGGTCAGACTGTACAGCAAGTAGCTAACCAGAATTTTGTAGGTGAAACTACCTTGAAAGTTAACACAAGCACATTAGCCCCCGGTGTTTACTTTGTAAATGCTGTTGGCGAAACTGGAGTTATCACCAAACGTTTTGTAGTAGAACGCTAGATTCTTCTTTTTAGAATACTATAAATAATGGGTTGCATCAATAGTTGGTGCAACCCCTTTTCATAATCCTACTTTCTTATTTTTAATAAAATTCTTTTTATGAGATCTATTCTTTTGTTAGTAGCACTTTGCGGTCTTTTCTTTACAGCTTGCGTACCCGAAGAACCCGCTACCATTTCTGTAGAAGCTACACCTGACACCTTCAATGAAACCGTTAGTCCCACTGGCTCAAAAGTAATGACTACTGTTGTAAAAAATAATAGCACCGTTGCAGGTACAATAGATTGGAGTCTTACCGAAACCAAAGTAGTAAGTGGTTGGGCTTACAGTATCGAAGCCAACAACGTTGCCCAAACTGGCACTACGGGTTCTTTTGAATTGCCCGCAGGTGCCTCTATTGATATTGCAGTGTCTGCCATGCCCAATGGTGTAGCTGGCCAAGGCGAAGCTAAATTGACCCTGAGCAGTGCTGGCAAAGAACTAGAAACAGTTGATTATGCTGTAGAAGCTATCGTAACAGGCCCTAAGTTTTCTATGTCTACCAATAGTGATTCTGGCACGGCTGCAAGCTCTGCGCCCAAAGTAGAATACAAATCTAAAGTTTACAACCTAACAGGAAGCGATTTGAGCCTGACTTGGACAAGAACCAACGATAGCAACAATCCGGGTTCTTGGGTTATTGATGTATGTGATTACATCCAATGTCATATTCCTACCGTAAATACTTACACCTTTAACCTTCCTGCCAACGATTCTTTTGATCTCAAAATTGGCTTTGATGCAGGCGGAAGAGTAGGAACAGGTACGACTACCGTAGATTTATACGAAACAGGCGATGTGGGCACTACCCAAACATTTGTAGCAACACATACTGCCAACTAAGTAGTCTTAAATAGTATAAAAAAATAGGGCAACAGATTTTCTAATCCGTTGCCCATTTTTATGCCCCTACTTAAACTTCCTATCGCTTTCCGCCCCTTTCTCTCGTTTTCATTTCCCCATCCCATAGTACAAACCGAGCAGCTCGGTGCAGCCATTTTTGCTCTTCATCTATACCATTTTCTTGGGCCATAGCTTCACGTTTTGCGCTTTTTTTCTCTTTGAATGCCTTCATTTTTTGCTGCTCCTCAGCGGTCGTATGTTCTTTGATAATCGCTATTTTTTGCTCTTGCCATTTTTGCTGATGATCATTCAGGGCATCCATTACTTGATTCAAAGCCGCATGTTTAGACTCCAAAAAGGGCTGCATAGAAGCCACCAATGCTTTGCGCTCTTCCTTAATAGGCGCAAAAACTGTTTTTCGATCTACTTCCTTCCCTGCTTGTTTGTTGGCTTTTAGCTGTTTGCGTGCAGCCTTAGCCTTTTCTTTTAGCACGGTAGCCTCCTGACGCTTGCCCTCCAAGTAAGCTTTGTCCTCTGCTGATAATTGCGCCATAAATTCATCGTACAATGCTTTTCTAGTCGGATAAATTTCTTTTTCACGCAATTCCTTCAAAGCAGCTTTCGCTTCTGGATTTAACTTCTGTTTGCGCTTTTTCTCCTGCTCTTGAGCAAATATTATGGTGGTAAACAACACCAACATCAAACCTACCAATCCTAACTTTTTCATATTTTGTATATTTTTAAACTTTTTTTAAACTAAAATTTTAAAGCAACTTTCGTTGAACTACACCCCTTAGAGTCTCAAGCCAAACAAAGGTTTAATTGGCTCTAATTTTTTTTCAAAAAAATAATTTGGTCGTCCCAATGTCTTAAATCGTAGATTTTATCGGTATTTCAGGGTCAAAAATTGGTTTCTCGTATAGACTCCCCTATATTTGAATACAATCAATAGACATTATTTCGAATGGAGTTGTAAAGAGACAAAAAGAAAGATTTTGCCATCAATCAAGGCACTCGCAACGCGATCTGCGCTGGCTTGTGCCTAAAAGGCACAAAGGCTCTAGCGTATTTAGCTCATAGCAGCGCTATGGGGTCAACCGAGGCCATAGCCGAGCTCATGAAGTAATTTTTAACGATGAGTGAGGGGAAAAGATGCTTTTTTCGCTACTAATTTATTCGCAATAATGTCTAATAACCATTCTTTTATATTTATTATTATGCAACAAGAATACAACAAGTACACGGACGAGCATCACCAAGTATGGTCCTTGCTCTATAGCAAGCAAATGGAATTACTAACCAGCCGTGCTACTTCAACTTATCTCCAAGGCATTAAAGTCGCTCAATTCTCCCCTACACACATTCCACGCTTTGAGGTAGTCAACAAAGCCCTCAAAGACCTAACAGGCTGGCAAGTATATGCCGTACCCGGAATCATTGACAACAAACCATTTTTTGAATTGCTTGCACAACGTCAATTTCCAGCTACAACATGGATGCGTACCATGGCGCAGCTCAAGTACATCGAAGAACCCGACATGTTTCATGATGTATTTGGTCATGTTCCATTGTTGAGCGAGCCACACTTTGCAGAATTCTTAACAGGCTTGAGCCAAATTGCCCTCCAATATATTGAGTCTCCCACAGCCGTTGAACTAATGGCTAGAATCTATTGGTACACCGTAGAGTTTGGTCTTATTCGTGAGAATGGTGGCCTCAAAATATATGGCGCAGGAATTTTATCTTCGCCAGGTGAATCCGTTTACGCCCTCAGCGAAGAGCCTACACATCTGCCTTTTGATTTGACCAGCATCCTAGAAACTCCTTATATCAAGGACAAATTCCAAGCACAATACTTCATCATTGATAGCTACGAACAACTGTACAACAGCCTAGAAGAACTAGAAAGTTTGGTGGGGCAAATGGTCAAAAGTGGCGTATCTGTTGAAGATGGACAAGCCTTTTCTATGGCAACCTTACTGAATACCGTTTCATGATAGACCTTCTGGATTATCCCATTGCTTTTGAAACAGCAGATTTTGAACAGCTCAACCAGCTCTTAGACGACAAGCAATACTCCAAGATTGTTGTTTTGTTAGATGAGAATACAGAACAACATTGCTGGCCTATATTGCAGCACGCCATTCAATCATGGCAGCCTATTAGCATTACTGTTCCTGCTGGCGAACAGCACAAAAACATACAAACCTGCCAATACATCTGGCAACAATTCATGCAGCTAAAAGTAGACCGAAAAGCTGTCCTTATCAATCTAGGCGGAGGCGTACTGGGTGATATGGGGGGCTTTTGTGCGGCTACTTTTAAGCGTGGCTTCGATTTTATCCAAGTCCCCACCACCCTATTGGCGCAGGTAGATGCCTCTGTGGGGGGCAAATTGGGGGTCGATTTTGAAGGGGTTAAGAACAGCATTGGCCTATTTGCTGCCCCCCAAGCGGTGTATCTGCACCCTGCTTTTTTTCAGACCTTGCCCAAGGCAGAATTGTACAGCGGCTATGCCGAAATGATAAAACATGCCCTGCTCCAACAAGAAAAACACTGGCGGGCTTTTTTGCCAACTTTCTTTCCGCCACAACAATGGCAAACAAGCATCCAAACCTCTATCCAAGTCAAAAAAAACATCGTACAGCAAGATCCGCTCGAACAAGGCTTACGCAAACAACTCAACTTAGGCCATACTATTGGACATGCTATAGAGAGTTTGAGTTGGGAAACTTCTAGCCCTTTGTTGCACGGCGAGGCTGTAGCACTAGGCACACTCATGGAGGCGTATTTGAGTTGGAGAATACTGGGCTGGCCCTTGGGGGAATTGGAAACACTGAATACGTACATTCGTGCCTTGTATGCGCCTTATGATTTGGGGGCAATCGACCAAGAAGCCATCTGGCAACTTATTTTGCAAGACAAAAAAAATAGCCACCAGCAAGTGGCCTTTACCTTGCTTCACCAAGATGGAACCGTGGCCATCAACCAAGCTGTTTCTAAAGACTTGGTCCAAGAAGCATTGCATTATTATCAAACAAACGAACGCCCTAGTTTGTAACCGACCTTCTTCTTTTTTATTCTAATCACAATACAATTATGGCTGGCAATAGCTTTGGCAACTTATTTAAAATTACCACTTTTGGAGAATCGCACGGCCGTGGCATTGGCGTGGTCATTGATGGCTGCCCTGCTGGGGTAGCTATAGATTGGGAACAGGTACAATACCAACTAGACAGACGCAAACCCGGCCAATCCAAAATTGTCACCCAGCGCAAAGAGGACGATGAATTTGATATTTTGTCGGGCATGTTTGAGGGCAAAACCACTGGCACACCCATCACCTTATTTATTGCCAATACCAACCAAAAAGTGCGTGACTACGACCATATCAAGGACAAATTTCGCCCTTCTCACGCCGATTATACCTATCACCACAAATATGGCAATCGGGACTATAGAGGCGGTGGGCGTTCCTCGGCTCGTGAAACGGCTGCACGGGTGGCTGCAGGAGCCATTGCCCAACAATTATTAGCACAAAAAGGCATTCGCATCTGTGCTTATGTCAGCCAAGTAGGGCCACTGGTATTAGAAAAATCCTACCACGAATTAGATTTTTCTACCTTAGAACAAACACCTGTGCGCTGCCCCGATTTGGATTTGGCCGCCCAAATGGAGCAATACATCAAAGGCATCAAAAAACAAGGCGACACCACGGGCGGCGTGGTCAGTTGTGTCATTGAGGGTTGCCCCGTAGGCTTGGGCGAGCCTATTTTTGACCGCCTTCATGCCGAATTGGGCAAAGCCATGCTCTGTATTCCTGCTTGCAAGGGTTTTGAATACGGCTCTGGTTTTGCAGGCGTGGCACTCAAAGGCTCGGAACACAACGACCATTTTGTGCTCGATGAACAAGGAAACGTAAGCACCCACCAAAATCTATCGGGTGGCATTCAAGGCGGTATTTCCAATGGTCGGCCTATTTACTTTAGAACTGCCTTCAAGCCTGTGGCCACCATTATGCGCGATCAGCCTTCTCTTGATGTGCAGGGGGACGTTACGACTGTAAAGGGCAAGGGCAGACACGATCCCTGTGTAGTGCCTAGAGCCGTACCGATTGTAGAGTGCATGGCGGCCTTAGTGCTGCTGGATTATTATTTGTTGGCCAATGCGAAGATCTAAAAACAAAATGTTTTTATTGATGAATATTTTTGTTTATATTTAACACCAAAAAAATAGGGCTGTTGAGTTCTAACATTTAGATGCTGTAAATTGTAAACCCCGAAGGGGTAATATTATTGTAGAATATATTTAAGTATAGTTTTCAAACTCCGAAGGAGTGACATTATCATCTTACAGGCTAATAATGTCATCCTTTCAGGATTTAAATCCCTGTTGTGCGTGGTTTATTACAATCATATCATCTTGTATGGTAATAATGGCACCCTTTCAGGTAGGGCTGTTAAGTTCTAACTTTTTTAGTTTTTACACCATGGTTTTAGGAATCCCGAAGGGTAGGGCTGTTAAGTTCTAATTGTCAACACTCCGAAAGGCGAAT
>CAYULH010000150.1:0-10359 GCA_964445645.1 uncultured Aureispira sp.
CATCCCTTCGGGATTCATCATTCGCACCATCTAAATTTAGAACTTAACAGCCCTACTCACACCCTCCCAATCCCAGATAAACTATGCCAACCTCCAAACACCACTATATTTTGCTTTTTTATTAGACATTATTGTATTTTGCTTTTTTTTAGAAAAAAGAAGCCATTGCTATGTTATCAGAATTCATCACCTTCTTACAAGAGGAGGCATTATTGCGCTTGTCGCGCGACAAATTGCTACTGGCTGTCAGTGGCGGCCTAGACTCTATGACCCTGCTTCAATTGTGCCAACGAGCACGCATTCAGATAGGCATTGCCCATTGCAATTTTCAGTTGAGAGGCGAGGAATCTGATCAAGATGCTGCTTTTGTTCAGGCTACTGCCGAACAATTGGGCTTGCCGTTTTATAGTGTTAATTTTGATACCAAACAGGTAGCCCAAGAGAAAGGCCAAAGCATACAAATGGCGGCTCGGGTCTTGCGTTATGAGTGGCTAGAAAAAATTAGAGCAGAAGAAGGTTATCAGGCCATTGCTGTGGCGCATCATCAGAACGATTCTATCGAAACCATCCTACTCAACCTGACAATGGGCTGTGGCATTCGAGGCTTGCACGGCATTTATCCCAGACATGGGCAGCTCATTCGCCCCTTGCTATTTGCCACCCGAGCCACAATTGAGGCTTATGCCCAAGAGCAAGGCATTGCCTACAGAGAAGACAGCTCCAATGCCAGCACCAAATATGCCCGCAATGCCTTGCGTCATCAGGTCATTCCAGCCTTGCGCCAACTCAATCCACTGCTAGAGCAAACCTTTGAACAGAATATCCAATATTTTAGAGAAACAGAGAAGCTGTATCACTATGCCATTGACCAATTGCGCCAAGCACACACCTTTGAAAAAGAAGGCCGCTTCTGGATTGATATAGAAGGAGTAGCCCAAGCGCCTGCCCCCGAAAGTTTTTTGTATGAGTTGTTGTTGCCTTATCATTTTAAAGCCAAAAAAATCAACTACATTTATCGCTCCCGAGCACAGGAATCGGGCGAATTGTATTACAGCAAAACACACGTACTGCTCAAAAATAGGGAACACTGGATAGTGCAGCCCCTCCCCGATCCCAATGCCCCGCAAGAAATAACGGTGCAGCTAGAAGGCCAAGAAGGTAGTATAACAGTAGGCCAACAGCAATTGACTTGGAACGTTATTCCCAAAGATAGCCCCATCCTCGAACGCCAGCCACACTTGGCCTATCTGGACGTAGACAAAGTGCCAAAGCAACTCACCCTTTGTCACTGGAAGGGCGGCGAGTATTTTTTTCCAGCAGGCATGGGTGGCAAAAAGAAAAAACTGAGTAAGCATTTTAAAGATTTGAAATTGACTATTTTTGAGAAGTCTGAAACGTGGCTGCTGTGTACGCCCGAGCAAGCTATTGTTTGGGTGGTCAATCAACGTGCCGATGAACGTTTTAGGGCTACCGCCGATAGTAAGGCCATTTTATTATTAGAATGGAAATAAATCATTCACCAACCCTATTTTATGCTTATGGATTACAAAGCCACCTTAGCCTATCTCTATGACCAATTGCCCATGTTTCAGCGTGTGGGCAAATATGCCTTCAAGAAAACCTTGGACAATATCCAAGCACTTTGTGCTGCGCTCAACCACCCCGAGCAGCAGTTCAAAAGTGTGCATATTGCTGGCACCAATGGCAAGGGTTCTACTACGCATATACTGGCAGCTATCTTGCAGGCAGCCGGCTACCGTGTAGGGGTTTACAGCTCGCCACACTACAAGGATTTTAGAGAGCGGGTCAAAATTAATGGCGAGTACATCGAGCAACAGGAAGTAGTGGATTTTGTGGCACAGCACCAGCCTTTGTTTGAGCAATTGCAGCCTTCTTTTTTTGAAATGACGGTGGCTATGGCTTTTGACCACTTTGCACGGCATCAGGTGGACATTGCCATCATAGAAACAGGGCTAGGCGGACGCTTGGATTCTACCAATGTGGTGCAGCCGTTGCTATCGGTTATTACCAATATTGGCTACGATCACCAAGCTCAATTGGGCAACACCTTAGAATTGATTGCAGGCGAAAAAGCAGGCATTATCAAGCCCAACACCCCTGTTATCATAGGCGAAACGCATCCCGAAACCACCCAAGTATTCTTAAACAAAGCTCAACAAGAACAAGCCCCCATTGTATTTGCCGACCAAGTGGTGCAATTACAACTAAAAAAGCAGCTAACAGAACAATGTGTTTATCAAGTGGCTAGTGCGATCTATGATTTGAATTTTAAGGCACTTGCCTTGGATTTGCAGGGCCGTTATCAGATTCACAATCTACGAACCGCTTTGCTGGCTGCTGTCTTTTTGCGTGATTGGGGCTATTCTATTACCAACCAACAAATAGAAACCGCTTGTATGCAAGTGCAGGCTATTAGTGGCCTGATAGGGCGTTGGCAGGTCTTGGGGCAGTCGCCCTTGATACTTTGCGATTCGGCACATAATGTAGATGGCTTGCGTTATGTAACTAAGGCATTGGCAGCCTTGCCTGCCGAGCAATTGCACCTTGTTTTTGGCACAGTAAGCGACAAGGATTGGACAAAATTGTGGGGTTTATTGCCCAAAGAGGCCCAATACTATTTCTGCAAGGCCAATATCCCTAGAGGATTGGATGCCCAACAACTGCAACAACAAGCCGCACAGCACCAACTACACGGCAATGCTTACCCCTCTGTTCAAGCTGCTTTTGAGGCAGCCAAAGCAAAGGCACAAGAAAATGATGTCATTTTTGTAGGTGGTAGTATTTTTGTGGTAGCAGAGGTTTTGTAAGACCTGATATATTACTCCCTAAAATACGTCCTATAATCAATTATTTATGCTATAGTGGATAATCATCTTAAAGATGATAATCCACTATAGCATACTACCAAAATCCCTCATAATGAAACACCTTTTATTGCTTTGTTGCTTGCTATTGAGTTATAATAGTTTTGCCAATTTTTTGCGTGGTCGATTGGTCGATACCAAGGGGGAGCCACTGGCTTTTGCGAGTATTTATATCAAGGGTACGACCAAAGGCACTTCCACTAATATGGAGGGCTTTTATGCACTGCAGTTGGAGGCGGGGGAATACGAACTCGTTTTTCAGTATGTGGGCTATCAAGCGCAACAACGAAAAGTAACGATGGGCAAGGAAGAACAAACCTTGAATATTACCTTGGAACTGGTGGCGGAGTCGATACAAGAGGTAGTGGTCAAAGCGGGCGAAGATCCTGCTTATCGCATTATCAGAAAAGCCATCAAAAAAAGAAATTATTACAAAAAACAAGTGCCTGAATTTACTTGTGAGAGCTATATGAAAGGCACGCAATTTATTGAGAATTTGCCCAAATCCTTTATGGGTATTTCTTTGGGCCAAGTGAGCGAAGGTTTGGATTCTTCGGGTTCGGGTATTGTTTATCTGTCAGAATCTGTTTCTACTATTTATTACCAAAAGGGAGAAATAAAAGAAATCATGTCGTCCTCCAAGGTGAGTGGCAATGACAATGGTTTTAGTTTCAATTCTGGTGCGACCATGCTGGGTCTGTCTTTTTATGATAATGTGATGGAATTGGCTGGCAAATCTATTATTTCTCCTATTGCTAATACGGCCTTATCTACTTACAATTATCGTTTAATAACCTCTTTTTATGATGGTCAAGGCCACTTGGTACACAAGATAGAAGTATTGCCCAAGAATGACTTGGCTGGGGCGGTTAGAGGTTACATTTATATTGTGGACGAAGAATGGGCGATCCACAGCACCAATCTTTATACAACAGGTGCGGCCATCAATCTCTCTGTGTTGGATACGGTCAGGTTTCGACAAAATCATCTGCAATTAAAGGAAGGTACTTGGCGTTTGTTCTCCCAAGATGTGGAGTTTAGCCTCAAGATTTTTGCCATCAAAACCAAGGGCAATTTTATAGGAGTGTTTAAGGATTATAACCTACAACCCGAATTTCCCAAAGGCTTTTTCAACTCAGAAGTATTTAAGGTAGAAGATGCTGCCAACGAAAAATTAGCGGCTTACTGGGATTCTATTCGCCCCATTCCACTTTCTGAACAAGAAGTAATAGAATACACAGAAAAGGACAGTTTGCAAGCAATCTGGAATACCAAATCCTACCAAGATTCTATGGATAGAATTGCCAATCGTCCGGGGTTTATGGATTTGTTTAGAGGGTATACTTTTCAGAATAGTTATCATAAATATAGCTGGAGCATCACCTCGCCTATTTCTGATCTGTTTTTTAATACGGTACAAGGGCAAATTATTGGCTTAGGAGCAGATTTCACCAAAGAGGCCAATGCAAAAAAACGGTTTGCCTACAAAATCGGCACCAAGTGGCGGTATTCTCTCGCCGACCAGCAGATGCGTGGCAATGGCTATTTTCAGATGCGTTTTAATGAGATTAATGATGCCTTTATCAAGGTGGAGGGCGGACGAGTAGCCAAACAATTTAATGCCAGCCAGCCCATTACCGAACTGGTCAACACCTACTACAGCTTGGTTGGGAAACTCAACTATATGAAGCTCTACGATGATGTCTACGGCCAATTGGTGTATCGCCAACGGCTCTTCAATGGGCTACTGCTGATAGCACGTACCCGCTATGGGCAACGCCATGCCTTGGTCAATAACACCACCACGTCTTGGTTTAGCAAAGCCAAAACTTACTTCTCCAATCACCCCTTGGATGTGGGGCAAGGGGGCTACCCTACAGGCGATTTGGAACAACCCAGCTTTGTCAGTCATCGTTACTGGACGGCAGAGTTGGCTTTGCGTATTCGGTTTGGACAAAAGTACATCACTTACCCCAATCAACGTTTTCACACCAGCTCTGATATTCCTGATCTTTGGTTGCGATATAGAAAAGGGATTGCCTTGCTAGGCGGCCAAACAGATTTTGATTATGTAGAAGCCACCATAGAAAAAGAAGATTTGTCTATTGGTTCTGTGGGTAGTTTGAGCTTCCGCCTTACAGGAGGTTGGTTTGTCAATTCCTCGTCCATGTATTTTATGGATTATTATCATTTTGATGGCAATCAGACCTTTTTGGCTAAGAATGGAGCATATTTGTCCACGTTCCAATTGTTGCCTTATTATCAATACAGCACCAATAATGCCTTTGGGCTGGTGGGAATTGAGCATAATTTTAATGGCTTTTTGTGGAATAAAATTCCGGGACTCAAGGTCTTGGGTTTTGAGTTTGTAGCTGGCTACCGTGCCTTGTATGTGCCCAACCTGTCGCCTTATCAAGAGTTTAATATTGGTATAGATAGAATTGGCTGGGGTGTTTTTCGCTTTTTGCGAGTCGATTTTGTGGCTGGTTATGCGGCTGATAGAAGCTGGCAGTTTGGTGGTCTCATTGGCTTGGATTTTTCTTTGTAATCGTTTTATTATTGATAATATGAATTTTTCTAATCCATTAGATGCCCCCAAGGAGAAAGGCTTGAGTTTTCCTAGCTCTCACACCGTCTTATTGCTTATTGCTGCTTTTGTGGCTATGCTCACTTGGCTCATTCCTGCTGGCAAATATGAACAATTGGAATATAGGGCAGCTTCGGGCAACCAGCCTGCTGCTTTTATTTATCACGGCCAAGCGGGTGATACGGAGTTGCCGGCCACTCAGGAAACCTTGAATGGTTTGGGCATGAAAATCAAGCTCGAAAAATTCGTCAATGGCGATATTTGGAAGCCGGTGGGCATTCCCGGTAGTTATCACACCTTGCCGAGCCAGCCACAAGGTTTTTGGGCCTTTGTGCAATCGCCGCTCAAGGGGATTATGGAGGCGATGGATGTGATTTTGTTTGTGTTGATTATTGGGGGGTTTATTGGGATTGTGAATTATTCGGGGGCCTTTGATGCAGGGGTGGCGCGCTTGGCGCGTCGTCTACGTGGCCGAGAGACTTGGCTGATTGTGATTATTGCTTGTGCCATTGCCGTGGGGGGAACGACCTTTGGCTTGGCCGAAGAAACCATTGCTTTTTATCCTATTTTGGTGCCGGTGTTTTTGGCCGCTCGTTATGATGCGATGGTGGCATTGGCTACCATTTATATAGGTTCGGCTATGGGCACTATGGCCTCTACGGTCAATCCTTTTAGTGCGATTATTGGCTCGAATGCGGCTGGTATCAACTGGACAAGTGGCCTGTATGGCCGCCTCTTGATGCTGTGTTTGGGGCTGATTATTTGCTTGTGGTACATCATCCGATATGCCGAAAAGGTGCGGAAGGATCCGAGCAGCTCGCTCATTTATGCACAAAAAGAGACGATTGAAGCGGCTTTCAGCACCTTGGATGAGAGCAAGGCGCCTCCCTTTACAGGCCGTGTTCAGTTGGTGTTGCTGATGTTTGTGGCTTCGTTTGGGATTATGATTTGGGGGGTGTCATCGCAGGGTTGGTGGTTTATGGAAATGACAACGGTGTTTTTTGTAGCGGCTATTTTGATTGGGGTCGTCATTCGTGTACCCGAAAAAACTTTTGTGCAGGAGTTTGTGAAGGGGGCCAATGATTTGCTCAATGTGGCGATGATTATTGGTATTGCTCGGGGCGTGACGGTGCTGATGGATGAGGGGCTGATTAGTGATACTTTGTTGTATTATGCGTCCAATTTGGTGGAGGGGATGCCCAAGGCGTTGTTTGCCAATGTGATGCTGTTCTTGTATGCGGGGTTGTCGTTTTTTATTCCTTCTTCGTCTGGAATGGCCGTGCTTTCTATGCCTGTGATGGCGCCGCTGGCCGATGTGGTGGGCGCACCGAGAGAGATTGTAGTCGATGCTTACCAGTATGGCATGGGCCTAATGGCTTTTGTTACGCCTACGGGGCTTATCTTGGCCTCCTTGACTATGGTGAATGTGACTTATGATAAATGGCTGAAATTTGTGGGGCCCTTGTTGCTGATTTTGACGGTTTTTACAATGGTTTATTTGACGGCTTGGGTTTATTTGTATTGATTTTATTGGGGAGGGTTATTTTGGTTTTTCTTTTTTAAATGTTGGATATTTTTTATAAAACAAGGTATGAAGTAAAAAATATCCAACATTCTAAAGCTAGGCTAGACTTAACACCAAGGGAAGAGATTATTCCATAGGACACATTTTTATATTATTCTTCAAAATAACCTTGCCATCAAGCATATTTTTATTTACAATAAATTCAACTAATTTATTGGCTTGTTGCTGACCGTTCAAATTAAAAGCGAATTCACGATTTTTTACTCTTATAGATACTGCCTCTTGGTCACACTCAAAATATAACTGCTCATAAGCTGGAGATTCTAATACTGTTCCTTCTATGCGTACTCCACTTTTATCTTTTCGACTATAACATGTAAATTTTACTTTTATAAGCTCTCCTGTGGTAGCACGTAGTGTTTTTTCTGTGCTTCTTGGATTATCTATAAATTTTTCTGTGTCCACTAAAAAAACCTCTACTCTTCTATTTTTTTGCATATTTTTCTCCTCAAGAGATTGTTCACTAGTGAATGATGGAGTCATATACGTAAGATAATTATCATAATCAGGATCATTATCAAATTTGGATGTTCGACAACCACTTTCCACTTTTATATCAATGTTCTTAAGCATAGGGTATTCTCTAAGTAAGAAGTCTCTGACCGACTTTGCTCGTTTTTTTCCAAGATCACAACCTTCTAAATAATTACCCAATGTATCAGCATAACCTTTTATAATTAAATAACGACTTTCATCTTTATCTTTCAACTTTTTAAACTCTCTAAAGAACTCATAAGCTCCTTGCATTTTAGAGAAATTATTAATATCTAAATCTACATTTGCTTTACCAAAAGCAAATAAAAATGGTGCTTTCATTTTTATTTTGAACTCATTACTAGTTAAAGCTAATACTGGATTGTATTCCATCCTATTATTTTCTCCGCAAACATCAATAAAATCTTGAAACAAGTATTTTAATGGTTTTCCCCCCACAGAACTACTAGCTGTTACCTGATATTTAAGTCCTGGGGTAATATAAGCTCTGTATTCACCATTTTTTCCAATTCTAGAAGGAGCACTATCATAATCCTTATCTATATTAAAAAAACTTATTTCTCCTCCACTAACAGACTTCCCGTCACGAGTATATACAGTTCCCTTTACAAATATATCTTCCGTACTATTACTAGGGTCATATTTACATTTTACCTTAATAACTAAATCATCACCTTTGAGCGTATTTTCATGTTCCCAAGGACTTGAAACACCTGTAATTGGTTTTTTCTCAACTTCGTAGATACACCATTTTCCTGTTTTATTCGTCGATAAAAACTGTTTAGTATTATTTTCCCTAAAGAAAAGTTCATCAGCAGGACTATTCAAATAATGCAGATTAACGGGGGGAGCTTTCACTGTAATCTCTTTTTTATATCTATCTATACTTATCCTTACCTTATATATATCAAAACCACCCCACCCCATATAAGCATCCGAGGCAAAATATATATACTCACCATCAGCAGAAAAACTAGGTGCACGTTCTGTATAGGGGGTACTTAGTTTCTTCAGCAATTTTGGAGTATCCCAATCTGCACTTTTAGTATCATTTTTCTTAAAAGAATAGTAGATTTCAGTATTCTGATAACCATTTTTCCGTCCTCTAAAACTACCTTTTCCATTCGTTGTTGACCTTAAAATAGACTCCGTGTCATTTCTAAAAGAATTAATATAATAATTAGGATCATCAATAGCACTGTTTTTATACATATTTCTAGTGTCAGTGCTAATAAAAAGCATAATATCACCATCTTTATGAATAAAAATATCTCTTATCGTCTTACCCTTTTTTAATTCAGAACTCGAAGTCAATCCTTTAAAAATAGGGCTACCATCTACACTGAAATAATAGTATTGCCCAAAATTATTTCCTTGATCATTTTTATATTCCCTTGACCAAAGATTTTGAAAATTATATATTGTAGTAGCTCTTTTGGGTGTCGATACCCCTGATAACAAGCCCAAGATTAATTTATTATCATTGATAAAAAATTCCCTTACATTTTCTGGTTTACAAGCCTCATCTATCGGTATTTTCACTAAGTTATAATCAGCGGTATCTGCTGCTCTCAATTGTTGTAAGAATCGTTGATAGCTATCGTCTTCCTTGAAGTGAAATTCATATTTTTGTAAAACTTTTATCAAGTCCTTTTTAGAAAAACTTAGATCAACTTGTTGTTGTTGTTTAATAATCTTTTGTACTGCAATGACGTTCATATCATCATTGTGCCTTTGAATCAAATCTTCATACACTTTGATTGGAGATAAAGAAGAACTATTCAATATTCTAGATTTTCTCATAGCAATAGCCATTTTCTCTGCGAAAAGTTGCTTGAATTCTTCTTCTTCCATTAGTCTTTCAAATCCCGAATCTTCAAAAAATTTTTTACACTCTTCAATCGTTACGAATTCCCCTGTTTGTGTATACGCTAAGAACAAACTTTTAAGTGCTTGTAATGGAAGTCTTTTCTCATAGTAGTTTTCATTTTGAATACGATTTTCAAGATAAATCTCAAGTTGCTTGATAGTCGTATCAATAACAATATCATTGTATAAAAATTGATTATACAACATGATACTATTTTCAAGGTTTTCTATTACTTGGTAAGCATCATAAGCATTAGACAGATTCAACCCTTCTAGTATTTTATTATATTTTGAAGTAGGTTTTATATTTTCAAAAGGGTCTATAAAATCCTTTGAATCAAGATAGTCATCATAACAGTAATTGATACTTTTGTTAATTGTATTCTTTAAATCATTAAATATAATTCCTTCAATTACTAATTTTTTATTGGTGATTCTTGTTCTTTGCCATAAAGGGTCTTCGCATTTAAGAAGCAGAATAGATATTTTTATTTTTATTGAATTAATAATCATTTTAAAATAGTCCTTTATTATTTCAGCTTCATTTTTTAGAAGACTACCTATCAAACCTTCTACTACTCTTATTTCATTTTTTAGTCTTTCTAGATACCTTTGATGTCTATCATTTTCAATTCTTCTTGTAGGATTCAAAATGAACTCTGCAACATCTTTTTGATTTATTTTCTCCTTCACCTCTTCAAAGCTAGTCTGTAGTACTTGAACTTTTTCTTGTACTTTTATAATATTTTTAATTTGGGCACTAGAGTTGGTGTAAAGAAAGACACATAAAAAAAGAAAAACGAAGTTAAAATAATTCATTTTGTGAAATTTGAAGTTCGTCAAAAAAAGTCTCTACCAATAAATTTGGTTTATATTATTATAATTTGGGGGTGTACAAAAAGTAAGGCTGCGAAAAAGCAGGAAGAAAAAAAGAACAA
>CAYULH010000151.1:0-10034 GCA_964445645.1 uncultured Aureispira sp.
ATATAATCAAAAAATAGACTTCATCAGCTATAGGAGAAAGTCTATCCGTTTATTCTTAATTCAATTGTTTTTCTTGCTGCTTTTGCAAACGCCTTGCTTTGGCCTTGGCATGATCCCACAGGTCATAACTGAGGTAGGTGGTTATGGCCGTGTGCTTGTAGGTTATTGGAAGGAAATACCTAAAATCCGTCAAGCCCCAGTGTCCTCGCACACCCAAACGGAAGCGTTTGTAGCCTAATTCTACACCTACTACGGCATTGATGTTGCCCCAGTACGCTCCTCCACTCATCAAACCTCCTGTTCTACCATTTTGAATACCTATTTCACCACCTCCTTCAAATATCATCCCCCAACCTTTATCCAATTTTAAATGATAGCCGCCCAAAATAGGAATAACCCAATAACCTGTTCCCCATGGAATTTCTCCATAAAAAGGGGTATCAGCAGCACCTAAAGCCATGTAACTAATCCCTGTCGATAACTGTAATTGCTTATGATTATATTCATACTCAAATCCTAAATAAGGAGCGTGCATAAAAGAAAAATTGACCAAACTATTGTAATACACGCCGCTTGGAGCATTGGGATTAACCGCTCGAATTTTTGAAGCTGTCCAGCCCCCTTGAACACTTACTCTACTCTGAGCAAGGCAAAAATCATTTGCAATTAATAATAATAATACAAGAAGAGTCTCTCTCATACTTATTGATTTGATAAGTCCAAAAATACACTATCATCCGTATAGCAACCTTCCCAAACAGCTTTGATTCTTATACTAGAAACTTGGTCATTGATATGTCCACACCATCCTAGCTTATCATGCCAAGGATAAGTTCTAAAGTTAAAACAAGGAGGATAATAATTCACCCCATTCGCCCTATAAGTAAACACCTGATAACCACAAGCATACACTCCAAAATGACTATCCTTATAATAGCCCTCTGCCATTGCATCTGCTCCTTGTATATAACTCAAGCATTTGGACGAAATACAATCGTTCCAATTGTTGCCATTGGTCTGAAATTCTAGTGTCAAATCAGGATTCGCAGCCATAGTAAAACAATTCCAAGGGCCATAATTCCAAATAACGGTATTGGGGGCTTGTTCTACATACATTTCGCTTCCTTGTGCGTCATCATGCTCCCAAACCGTTAGTACAGGATTGCTTGTAATGCCACTGCCTGTTTTGGGGCGAGCAAAAGCATCGGCAGTAATGCCTATAAATGCCTCTAAATCATTGGGCAAGGGCAAATTGATGTGCAATTCCTCATAAATGGCTGCTACACCTTGCTGGGCAGCTTGCGCTACAGCAGCATTCTTAAAATCTAAGTTTGCGCCAAACTGTGCCATAAGCCGCTCACGCAATTCATCAATTCTCAACGAAATTTTGAATTTTCGACCCAATAATGGATTGGCATCATGCTTTTCCATGTAGTCATAGCCTTCAAACTCACTGTCAAATAAATAAACGTGGTTCAAGGGCTTATCGCTGTAATGAAAGGTGACAATTGGGCTTTGGGCAGTCGCTTGTTGCAAGGCTACAAAATTTTCATCTTCTACAAAATCCTCTGTGCTACCCTCTTCCAAATACAAGGGGTAAGCTTGTTCTTTATAATAATAAACAACATCGGCTTGATTGTTCTTGTTGGTGGTTACGGGCGTGGTGGTAGATACGGTTGGTTCTTTGCTACAGGCTACCAAAAGAAGGAGGCTGCAACAGCATAATAATAATTTCATTGAATGTCGGTTCTTAAAAATGTTTATTTGTATTTGTTTCAACAAATATAATCAAAAAATAGACTTCATCAGCTATAGGAGAAAGTCTATCCGTTTATTCCTAGTTCAATTGTTTTTCTTGCTGCTTTCGCAAAATTATTAGTGATTAACAAAACTAAACCTCCAGCTCCCCTATGAACCTCTACACCTCGTGACTGTTGTAATGGTTATATTTCTATTCTTTAGTTCAAAAATAACCAGCCGTGCATCCAGCCGAAAAAGAAAAAACTACAGGAGATTGTTTGTATTTGTTTCAGAACAATTTGCGCTTGCGTGATAATCCTTCCTTACAATATGCGTATTTGCATTATTGGAAAGTAGTGCCAGTGCTGATTATTCCTGACAAAGCCTATAGTTATGGCTATGCTGAGGGCCAAGAAATGGGTGTTTTTCGTAGAAAATTCTTGCTAGAAGCGGCGTTGGCCTTAAAGGCAGATTTGGCCAAGAGAAATATTGATTTGATCTTGTTGCGTGGCAATGGGCAAACTCGGCATCAATTGGAGGCAATTTGTGAGGCGTATGGCTTGGAAGAGGTCATTACCTCCTACCCAAGAGGCCATTATGAGCAAAAACGTCTAGGCCATCTCTGTACTTTTGCCAAGGTTTACACCTTTGAGGATGATACCTTATTGAGTGCCGAAGATTTGCCCTTTAGGCATTTGCCCAAGTCATTTACTTCCTTTCGCAAGAAGGTAGAAAAAGTGTTGCAAGTGCGTGACTTGGCTCAATTGCCTGTTTTTAATGCCTTTAAGAATGAGCAGGGTTTTGGAGATGGTTTTGAGCCTATAGAAGAGCTTTTGCATGAAAACACGGCCCATCCTCTGCATGGTGGCGAAGCGGCGGCTTGGGATAGACTGAATCATTACTTTTGGGACACCAAAAACTTGGCACAATACAAAGAAACTAGAAATGGAATGATTGGGGCGGATTACTCGTCTAAGTTTTCGGCTTACTTGGCTGTGGGCAACCTCTCGCCTGTGCAGATTTATTATGCCATACAGGATTTTGAGCAGCAGGTAGAGAAAAACAACAGTACGTATTGGTTGTTTTTTGAATTGTTGTGGCGAGAGTTTTTTATTTGGGTGACGCAGCGCAATGGAACGGCCATTTTTCAGTTGGGTGGTATTCAGAATAGGCGTGATTTGGATTTTAAGGAAGACTACAAGGCATTTGAACGTTGGTGTCAGGGCAAAACGAGGCACCCGTTTATTGATGCCAATATGAAGGAATTGGTGGCGACAGGCTACATGAGCAACCGAGGGCGACAGAATGCGGCTAGTTATTTGATTCACAATCTAGGTGTAGATTGGCGTTGGGGGGCGGCTTTTTATGAGAAGCATTTGGTGGATTATGATGTATCTTCTAATTGGTGCAATTGGATGTATATTGCTGGCGTGGGCAATAGTTCTCGCAATGCCGTATTTAATCCCAATTCTCAACAAAAACGCTATGATGCGGCTGGGGAATATGTGCAGTTGTGGAAGTAGAGGAAGTATTATTATACTACAACAAAACGTTCTCCTCTGCTGAAGGAGAACGCTTGTTGATCTACATAACCCTATGCAAATTCATGAGGTGGGTTTAGAAAATTTTGGGAAATATTGGTGGGTTTGCTTATCGAATCTCAAAGGCCAATCCATTGACACGACGGCCTCTGCTATCACCGGGGCAACGTGCTTTGACATCTGTAAAGACAAATTTATCACCGGGTCTGGCATTCTTCACATACTGCCCTGCTCGACCTGTAAAGTTGCCTCCTGTTACGTCTACTCGTACTGGGTCTCCGTTCTTTTTCTCATAATAAAGCACATAGCTCTGAATTTTACAGTTTGCTTCAAAATCAAAGTTTTCTAAAGTTGCATTTAGTCTATTCTGAATTTTGAATCGACCACTCCTGAAGAAGCCATCTGTACGCCCATCAATAGTTATTTTGGGATCTGGAATGCGCTTGACACGAAATTTGAATGCCGTTGGGCTTAGTCCGCCACCTGATAAGGTGATGGTAGCAATACCAGGGCGTGTCACCTTGGCAACACGCTTGGCACCACTGCCTGACAATTGCACGTTATTCGTTTGTACATTCAATTGTGCGGTTGGTACACCAGCCGCAGAAATGGTAATTGGGTTGTCTACTCCAATATAAAATACATTCATCATATCGGCAGCTACAGAGGCCGAGCGCAAACCCACTTCGTACTCAAATGTACTGCTTCCTTTGGTAACAACTCCTGTTAGTGGGTTGGTTACTTCACTGTTCAAGACCAATTTTTTGCTGCCTGTTTCTCTAGCTATTTGTGAGAAATCGGCAGTGCCATCAGGGCCAATTCTCAGACGTTGTCCATTCACGGTCAATTTGATGTTTTCAGGATTCATTTGGGTGCTGTAAGAACCTAAAGATACTTTTGCTTTGAAGGTTTCGTTCTTAATTACATAAGACTTGTCCGCATTAATGATAGGGAAGAACTGATCCATAACAATGGTTTTGCCTCCTGCCAACTTGGCCAAATCACTTACTAAATCGGCTTCTGTAGTTCTGGCATTGGTTTGGATTTGGCTCAACAACGGCAATACAGCCGCCACAGGCATTTGCTTAAATTTGAACTCTGCCCAGCTTTTTTTGTCGCTGCTTTTCCAATCGTCGGTTACTCGTAGCGCAATATTACGCTTGAGGGCAGCAATTTTGTTTGTAATTTCTTCTTCGTTCAAATCAAAATCCTTTCCGTGTGTAGTGAGCAGCGTTTCGTATTGTTGAATAAGCTTCTGTTGGGTTGCCCGAATTTTTTGCTCTAGCTCTGTTCCTTTGCCTTCCTCTACCAGCAGGCGTGTGGTCACATCCTTATCTTTTTTGCCCTTGGGTACCGACATTCCATAACTCATGGTATAATCACCATCGTCGTTCAGGCCGTTTCTATCTCCAGCTTCATCAATCAATTCATCACGTAAGTTATTGATATACATGACCAATTCTTTGCTGGTAGCTCGCACTTCATCTACGGCAGTACCTAGTGGTTTAAATTTTTGTTTGGATTCATCTTCTAAGAGCTTATCCAAGCTCTGTTCGGTCAAATCCAATTGACTTTGCACCACATCCATGGCACTTTGATTGCCTTTGTCTAGTGCAAAAAAGGCATTTATAATTTCGGCAGACACATTGAGCGCTAACATAGCTGTTAAAACTAAGTACATTAGGTTTATCATCAACTGTCTTGGTTCCTTAGGTATAGACATAACAAGGTGGTATTTATTGGTTAATAAATAAATAATAAGGCAACTATAAATAGTAAGAAATGGTATAAAAACTCTAGTGGAGAGGCCATTCTGCTAGAGCGAGAAAACACCTTGATGGTGTTTGTTTGCCATGCCAAGACCTAGGATTGTTTTGGTGGCTTTGTTTGTTATCATAATGTAGGATAACAGAATAGTTACAGTTATGAGGAGAGTTTTTCTGAAAAAAATGCAACATAATTTTTCTTTCCCCCCTCGGTTGTTCCTTGATTCTTGTGTCTATAAACACCAAAAGAGCATTCTGAATAAAAATTTCAGAATGCTCCTTCCCTAGTTGTTATGTACCTTGTTGTAAGGTAATTTGTTTTATGGTTGTTCTAGTACGACCACAAATCATGCTCAAAGTTAAAGATAGATTCTTTGATACGATCAGATTCTAGCAACATATCCATTGGGTTGGTTTTGTAATCCTTGATTCTTCGGTCATAAACGTTAGATTCTTTGATAATGTAGCTAGAGAATAGACGTGCTTCAAATACATCTTCCCAACTCATTCTTGCTGCGTCATTCAAAGGATTAAATGCCTCGTGGCGAGCCAATACCCCACGCAATTCTGGATAATATGCCCAGAACATAGGGCCAGAGTTAAGGAAGTTACCATTATCATCTACACGGTCAATAATAGGAGCGATACCCAAAATACGCACATCCATGGTAGAGGTTTCTTCGTCAAAGAAATACACTTCCTTGATACGATATTTCTTAATATCCTCAGGGTTCAAATCATTGACTACCACCTGTACAATTTCCTCAAAAGTATCAGGATCAAAGGTAATGATGGTATCTACAGAACTACCAATATTCTGCATTTCGTCTTGTGTCATTGCTTGGGTAAATTCATCATCCATTACGTGATACAAGGTAATGTCTCCTTCTTTTGCATGATTGAGTAGAATAGTAATGAACGGTTCTTTTTCATTTTTGAAAGCGTGGTTCATTTTTTCACGAATATCAATCAACCGCCAAATTCTCTTTTCCCAGAAAACATCTTTCTCATGAATAAAATCATAAGGGATGATTTGCTCTTCTGTGTACAAGTAGCGATCATAAAAGTTATCTCTTGGTCTAACATCATTGGTATTGCCAGACTCTGTCATATTAGGATTATTGGCTGGTTGTTCGTCCCCGCCGTCACCACCAGGTTGAGCAAAGGCTGCTGTTGATGATAACAACAAGACGGCCCAAGCAAACAAAAAGCAGTGCATAAATTTAAGCTGCGCGTTCATCAGTTCAATCGTTTTTAAAATTTACCGAATAAAAGAAGTTATGGTTGAATACAGCAAGATAAGGCAGTCTTGCCAATGCCTAGTAGGCACAAAAGGTTTTCATTACATACTCTATTCTTAAGAATAAGGTATTGGCGAACGACCATTGATACAAAATTAAAAAAAAGTTGGTTGCTCACGTTTTATTATAACGCAAAACAACCAACTTGTATTTTATGCCGCCCGAAAATAATTCGGAATTATTTAATCTTGAAAGCCAATCCGTTTACACGACGACCAGCAGTATCACCGGGGCATTTAGCTTTTACTTCCGTAAATGCGTATTGGTCACCGGGTTTGGCTGCACGAACAGCATTCGCAATTTGACCAGTAAAACGAGAACCTTGACCTTTCAATTCTACAGGGTCTTGACGCTTACGAGTGTAGTACAAAGTATAAGATTGTACTCCACATTTTGCATCAAAGTCAAAGTTATCCAACCAAGCTGCTAGACCTGGTTGTGCTTTGAACTCACCAGAACCCATAGCGCCGTCCGATTTTTTACCTAGACGTACAACAGGGTCAGGAATACGTTTTACACGGAATTCAAATGGATAGCTCTTTCCTGATTCTCTATCTTTGACCGTAATAGTTGCTTTACCTGGCTTTTTGGCTGTAACGGTACGGTTAGAACCTGAACCACTCAATGTTCCACCAGACATAGATACGCTCATGTTAGAAGTTTTGACACCAGCAGCTGCAACAGTTACAGGGTTGTCTACACCTACGTAGAATACGTTCATTTTGTCAGCAGATACGTTCACAGAAGCTTGACCTACTTCATAGAAGAAATCTTTTTTGAAGCTTTCTGTTTTACCAGTCTGAGGGTTCTTTACACCAATAGTAGCCGTATACTTTTGCTCTCCTACTCTAGATCCTTTAGCAGAGAACTTAGCTTTACCATCTACTACAGGTAGAGAACGGCCATTTACAGATACCGTAAATCCAGCTTGAGAAGAGTAAGCACCCAATGCAATTTCAGACTCATAAGTTTCACCAACCAAGATGTATGGCTTAGAGGACTGAGCAAATACGTCAAACTTATCGTAAGTTACCTCCATTTTACCAATCTGAGAAGCCAAGAAGTTGACTACAGCAGCTTCAGAAGTTCTAGCATCATTTTGGAATTTACGCAACATTGGATAAATAGCCGCTACAGGCATGTGTCCAAAAGTGTAATCTTCCCATGATTTGCCTTCGTGCTCCTCTGGCTTGTACGTTTCAGAAGAAGTTAGAGTAATACCTTCAGCAAACTTTGCCAAGGCAGCTTCTCTTTTGTCCATATTGGCAAAAACAGTTTCGGGAATACCACCGTTTTCCCATAGGCCAGATACAAAATCCACATAAGCTTTTCTCAAGTCTTGGATTTTCTTATCTAGTTCTGGTCCAACAGGGTCTTTTTTCTCATTGCCATAATCACCAGATACAAAAATACGCTGAGGCGTATCTTTGTCTTTCTTGCCAGAAGGCTTGCCTACCAAACCTTCATCTTCAGTAAGGTGAAATAGAGCACCCGTATAACCTCTTGCTTCAAATTCTGCTCTTTCTTTTTCGGTACCATAAATACCACCCGACTCTTTTACCATACGCTCACGCAATTCATCAATGTATGCGTCAAATTCTTTGGTTAGAGCTTGTACCTTTTTGGCATTTTCTACCAAAGGTGCATATTGTGTTTTGGTTTTTACGGTTTCTTCCATAGAAGCAATAGTACCTGCTACTGCTCCTTTTACAATTTTGTTATTTTCTTTTAGCCCTTTATCGAGCATAAAAAATGCGTTGATGATTTCCGCAGATACGTTCAAAGCCAACATGGCTGTAAGAACGAGGTACATAAGGTTAATCATCAGCTGTCTTGGTTCCTTAGGAATTGACATGCTTTATTTAGTTTTATCTAATTTAATATTCAGTTTGCTGTGTTTTAGAATTGAATCTGTTGTCTAATGCACAACAGATTCAATTCTATTGCTATAGAACAAGGATTGTTCTTAGCCTTTCATGGCAGCTAACATACCGCCATATACTTTATTAACACTTACTAAGTTTTTGTTGAGTGTTTTCACGTTCTCAGCATATTCTTTCATAGCGTCAGTAGAACTAGCAACAGCAGCAACACCTTCCATGGCATTTACTACACCACCATAAACTTGGTTCATGTTAGACAGGTTGCCATTCAATGTTTTCAATTCTTCTCTGTAAACGTTGATGTCTTCAGCAGAATCGGCTACATTGCTAATAGCATTAGACAATACCGTAACGAATTTACCTGTTTCTTTGGTCAGTTTTCCTACATCGTCAAAATCAAGACCAGCAAAGATATCTAAGCTTTTCATTGTTTTAGACATGGTTTGCAATTCAGAAACCATTTGTGTTTGTTGAGACTCTAATGGAGAAACGGCTTGCTTCATTCCCATCATAGCTTCTAACAAAGCAGCTTGCTGCTCTGAATCAGAAGGACCATCCAATTTTGGAGCAGTGTTATCAGCAATAATAGCAATATCTGCATCAGCTTTATCTAGTCCGGGGTATAGACGCTCCCAGTAGTAATCTTTGTGAGGAGGTAATACACCTAATAATAAGAATAAACATGCCTCTGTGATCAATCCAACTGTCAACATTTCAGAAGCGAAAGGCCAGCTTTGAATTTTGAAAAGGGCACCAATCAATACAACTGCAGCACCACAACCAATGATTAGGTTTTTAATGTAGGCGAATGTTGAAGAATGTATGAAACTCATGATCTAAAAATGTTTAAAAAGGTTATGTAAAATGTAAAATAAAGGGTCTCTAGAAAGTATTTGGAGGGTATCAGTGCCTTTAATGATAAGCCCAAATCTCCAAAAACTTCTGTAAGTATAACACTATTTTATATTAAGGTTACACTTTTGGACGTAAAAATTTTTGTTTTTTTTCTACTCAAAAGCAACAACTAAATTATGCATTGGCTGTTGTGTACTGATGTTATATTTTGCACCTATTCGGTGATTCTTGTATTGAGGTAGTATTTTTTGTTTTTGTCAGTTTTTTTTGGAGCAAAACAAGGTATGTAGTGTTTGGAGAACTTATAACCGCTCTACTTGTCAGTTTTTTTTTCTTTTAATACACAAGAAACTGTTTATCAATCCACTATTTTTTTTATTTGACAAAATCAAACTTAGTTTGTTTTTCTTTTTGGCAAATTACTGTCTTCATAATGCAATCAGGAACTAAAAGATACAGTTTTTAGTGCTTTTTCAAAAAAAAAAAACAATAAACTGTTCTACATTTTAATCAGTAACCTTATTGTAAAAAAACAGCTTGCTCTTTAATTATGGTATTTTTTACTAATAGCATGGAATAATTTAAGAAAAACAGGCCATCGCACGCCTGCTCTCACTTGGGTCTGGTCTATTGGTAATATTGGCCTATCCTGTAGCCAACAAGCAAGATGCTCTAAATACTTATCTATTGGGCAGGGCTGTTAAGTTCTAAAAAAACTAATATGAATGCTGCTGGAAAAACCCCGAAGGGGTGATATGATTGTAGTAATAACATAAATAATACGAATTCAACCCTGAAAGGGTGTCATTATTACCCCTACAAGACGATAATAGCACCCTTTCAGGGTTCAAAAATACGCTTTGTAAACAAAGCTATAATCATTTCACCCCTTCGGGTAGGGCTGTTAAGTTCTAGAAAATGCCTCTGAATATTGTTGGAAAAAATCCC
>CAYULH010000152.1:0-10014 GCA_964445645.1 uncultured Aureispira sp.
TGCTGCAAAGCCATACTACTAGAGATATTTCCGACAAGACCTATATTTTTCCTGTTTGGGAATTGTTGGGGGGCTGGTATGTGCTAGAGGTGCGGCAAGATGGCGTGCTGGTGGGGAGTGGGGTGTTTGTGAAGGGGTAGCCCCAAATTTGATCCTTCTGTTTTGGTTTTGTAATTTCTTTCTCTTAAGAATTCTTTAAGTTCTTAGAATGGCTGCCTGATTAAAAAATAAAACCCTACTTTGTGCTTTATTTTTGATAAAGTAGCAAGAATCAACCTAAGAAGGCAATTACTAATGAAACAATATCTCGATTTATTGCAGCACATCAAGGAGAATGGTGTGGATAAAGGTGATAGAACAGGAACGGGAACACGCTCTGTTTTTGGCTATCAAATGCGTTTTGATTTACAAAAAGGTTTTCCATTGGTTACCACCAAAAAAATACACCTCAAAAGTGTGGTGCATGAATTGTTGTGGTTTCTCAAAGGCGATACCAATATTGCATATTTGCAAGAAAATGGCGTTCGTATTTGGAATGAGTGGGCCGATGAGAATGGCGAATTAGGCCCAGTGTATGGCAAGCAGTGGCGCAGTTGGAAAGGCGCAGATGGCACCACCATTGACCAAATCAAACAAGCGGTAGAAACCATCAAAACCAATCCTGATTCTCGTAGAATTATTGTGAGTGCTTGGAATGTGGGTGAATTGTCCGAGATGGCTTTATCGCCCTGTCATGCCTTGTTTCAGTTTTATGTAGCCAATGGCAAATTGTCGTGTCAATTGTATCAGCGTAGTGCCGATAGTTTTTTAGGGGTGCCGTTTAATATTGCTTCTTATGCCTTGCTAACACACATGATTGCTCAGGTTTGTGGCTTGGACGCAGGCGATTTTGTACATACTTTTGGCGATGTACACATTTACAGCAACCATTGGGAACAAGTAAATCTCCAACTGCAAAGAACGCCCAAAGCATTGCCCACCTTGGAATTGAATCCGGCCATTATTTCCTTGTTTGATTTTAAATACGAGGATATTCGTTGGAAGAATTACAATCCAGATCCAGCTATCAAAGCTCCTGTTGCTGTGTAAAAAGCACTTTTAGTTGGTTGTATGCAGCCTATTTCTATTCATGAGAAAAACCATTGACTTGTGAAACCATTCTACACCACCTTATTTTTATACTTTTTGTTGGGAATTTTTAGTACGGAGAATCTTTTGGCTCAAGTAGATACGAGCGGCCGAAATATTCTGACGGCCATATACACCAATCAAGCTCCCAAGATAGATGGGGTGTTGGATGATTCGATTTGGCAAACGGCTCCTATAGCTACCAATTTTACAGAAAATTCGCCCAATCCAGGGCGTGCTGCTTCTCAGCGCACAGAGGTAAAGGTAGTGTATACCACACAAGGGATTTATATAGGCGCACGCTTATACGATACCGCTCCCGATAGCATTTTGAGGCAGTTGAGTGTGCGGGATGCGCTTAATAATGTCAATGCCGATATGTTTGAGGTGAGTATTGACGGCATGTATACCCAACAGACGGATTTTACCTTTATGGTGACGGCTGCAGGGGTGCAAATTGATGCCAATGCTGGCGATGAAATTTGGGATGCGGTTTGGAACAGTGCCGTTAAAATAGACGATCAGGGTTGGGTGGATATTCCTTATTCTCAATTGCGTTTTCCCAAGAGCGAGCAACAAACTTGGGGCATTAATTTTAGGCGCAATGTGCGTCGTACTCGTCAAAACTTTTTTTGGAGTGCGGTCGATCCCTTGCAGCCCAATCAAGTACAGCAGCAGGGCTTATTGACTGGTATTGAACGCATAAAGCCGCCTGTGCGCCTCTCTTTTACGCCTTATTTGGCGGGTTATCTCAATCATAATTATAATGATGTAACAGGCCAACACACTTGGTCGCCTGCGTTTTCGGCAGGGGCAGATATGAAGTATGGCATCAACGAAAGTTTTACTTTGGATGTGGCTTTAGTACCCGATTTTGGCGATGTGCAGTCGGATAATGTGGTGTTTAATTTGAGTCCCTTTGAGATTTATTACGACGAACGCCGCCCGTTTTTTACAGAGGGAGTAGAGTTGTTTAATCGAGCCAATTTGTTTTATTCTAGGCGTATTGGCAGCCGCCCAGAGCGTTATTCAGAGGCTAGTCAAGATGTTGATCCACCAAACGAAACACTGGTGAGAAATCCAGAACGCCCTTACTTGATTAATGCGTTGAAGGTTTCGGGTAGAACCAAAAAAGGTTTGGGCTTGGGCTTGTTTAATGCCGTTACGGCACCTGCTTTTGCACAAATTAGAGACAACCAAACGGGGGAGGAGCGTTCTTACGAAACAGAATCCTTTAGCAATTACAATGTGGTGGTCGTCGATCAGCAGTTTTGGAACCACTCTTATGTGAGCTTGGTCAATACCTCTGTGGTGCGTTTTGGCGATTATACCGATGCCTTGGCGACAGGTACAGAGTTCAAAATTGCAGACAAAAAGAACTTGTACGGAGTAGAGGGAAGTGCTGCTATGAGTCATCGGTTTTTGGATAATTCTCATAGTGATAACTATCAAAGTGGTTATCGTTATGATATTAGCTTACGCAAATTTAGTGGTAATTTTACGGCACGATTGAGGCAACAAGCGTTTAGTCCAGATTATAATATCAATGATTTGGGTTTTATTGGGCGCACCAATTTTATCAGAAGCATTGCAGATGTGCAATACAATATATACGAGCCGTTTGGGTATATTTTGAGAATGTGGTCAAGTTTGGATTTTTCGCATGAAATGCTGCATACACCAGCGGCTTTCACACGTATTCAGATAGGAGGCGATTGGGGCGTTACCTTGCGTAATTTCTTATCCTTGGGGGCTGATTTTCGTGTAGAACCAATGGGCTATGTCGATTATTTTGAGGCACGCACGCCCGGCCGTCCTTGGGCCAAACCTACTTGGTCACGGATTGGTTTTTGGTTTTCTAGTGATTATCGCAAGGCATTTGCACTGGACGGAGGGCTTAATTACCGCCGTTTTTGGGGGCAAGATGTTGCTTGGCGCAATTCAGATGTTATTCAAGGCAATATCAAACCGCTTATTCGTTTTAGTGACCATTTTAATATGGTAGCAGAGGCTAATTTGTCGGTGCGTAGAAATAGCTTGGGTTATGTGACCAAATTGTCCAATACAGGCACTGAACCCACGGTTATTTTTGGAAGTCGTGCTCGTCAGGATTTGGTGAGTTCTATATCGGCCAATTATTTATTTACCGATTTAATTTCCTTGAGTTTGCGGGTGCGCCATTATTGGGCCATTGTGGAATATGGCGATTTTTGGGTGTTGGGTACTGATGGTTCTATGGAGGCTACCAACTACACGGGCAATCACAATACCAATTACAATGCCTTTAATGTGGATTTAATTTTCCGTTGGCGATTTGCCCCCGGTTCTGAATTGAATGTGGTGTGGAAAAACTCTATTCTACAAGCAGGTTCACAGCCCAATTACAACTACTGGGATAATTTTTCTAATATGCTCCAAAGCCAGCAAGACAACCAGTTCTCTATCAAAGCCTTGTATTTCCTCGATTTTTTTACCTTGTTTAAGAACAAGAATACGGGCAAACGGTTCTAAGGGAGTAAGAATAGTTCAGATACGTTATTTTTTGTTGTTTTATGTAGGTGGAATAGATGAAAAAATGAAAATTCTACACACATTTACATAAAAAATGAGATATTTATAACTACTACTTCATAGGCATTCATTGTTGATAACAAATGACTCATGGAGTAGGCTGAGACAAATATTAGAACACTACATTATTAATCCTCCCTATGATAATGGTAAAAAATGCCAAGCTTGTATTAATAGTGATGTTAGAAATACTAGCACTAAGAGTAGTTGGACAAAGCCCAGAAACCTACGCCCAAGCTGTAGCAGAAGAATTTTGTAGTTGTGTGAATACAACTTATAGCAATATTGATGCAGATGTAAAAACAGCAATGGGGCAGATTATTCATTACCAAAAAGGACATCAACGCAAAGAATTAGAACGTTATATGAAACGTTTATCGGCTGATTTGGTCATTCGTATTCAGGAACAAAGTGAGCAGTTTAAGCAAAATGGTGCCTTGGCGCAACATTGTATACATGCCATGGAAGCCAAGATGAATGCCGTGGATTTGTCCGACCCCATCTACAAAAATCTAACCGAGCGAAAGTTTGCCGAACTCATACAGCAAGCACTCAAAAAAAATACAACTTGTGAATTTGCTGCTATTTTACTAGAATTGGGCTTAAGCAATCTGCCCGAAGATCGTCAAATACAAATTAGTGAAGTAAGGAGCAAAAAAGCTGCTACAGGCTTCTAAAACAGACCTTACTCACACTCCAAACGAGCCTCTACACGTCTATTGATAGGGTCGCCTTCGGGCTTCAAGGGCTTGTCTGGCCCAAACCACTTACAAGTAATGCGTCTGGGATGAATGCCGTACATGCTCAACCAACGTTGTACTTTTATTACCCGTGCTTTCGACAGCTCCATATTGCGTTCCTTAGAGCCAAAAACATCGGTATGGCCATAAAGCGTAAGTTTGGTAGAAGGGTTTGTCTTGAGGTGTGCAGCCAGCAATTCTATGTTCTTACGAGCAGCTATAATACCTTTGTATTCCGTACTATTATCTTTAAAATGAATGCCCCCCAAAATTAGCATTTCATTACAAACCAAGTCATCACTTTGTTTTAAGTATTTTTTGCCTGTCTCATAATCAGATTTCGGGCTGTTTTTTTTAGGCTTGGCATCTGCAACTATGGTTTCTGAATGCTTTTGCTCCTCGTTTGCAGTAATTGATTCTTGTGTAGATTTGCCTGTTTTTTCTTCAAACTCAGAAATAGCTTTGCGACTGTCTTCCTCTGTACCAAGAGTTTCATCATCCCAAGTTTTGAGTTTTATCTTAAAACAATTAAAATGCAGGCGATTATACTCCTGCCCGTAGCCCTCAATCAAGTCTGCCATTTTTACTTCATTGTCTAAGGGGCCAAAATGCACCTCACAACTAAAAATAGTATAGCCTGTCAGACCAGCAGGGGGACTGTCAAACACCTCATTTTTGACTTCTTTTTTGATAAGAACGCCATCTCTGCGAATATTTTTGACGGCGACCAAAGGAAAGTCGCGTTTCACATCAATTCCTTTTAAGTACCAAGCATATTTGCCTCCGGGTGGATAAAAAACAGCCCCCCCAGAATTGAGGTTATCACAAATAAAACGGAAATAAAACACGGTCGCATCTGGTCTATACTCTATCTTATCCAAGATATAAGAATCCTTCCATTTTCTGTATTCAGGTTTGTGGTCGGTATATCTTCTATCTTGATTGTTCTGGGCTTGTACAAACACAATCGTTCCCAAAAAACAACCCATAATTATTAGCAATATCTTCATACAAAAATCATTGATTTTTTTGAAAAGCAAGCAAGGTTTAAGCCTCTACTCACAATTTACTTTAATCTCTACCCGTCTGTTGATGGGGCTTCCCTTGGGGTTGAGTGGTTGTGTAGGGCCAAACCATTCGTAAGTAATACGTCTGGGGTGTATGCCGTACATAGTCAGCCAACGCTGGATTTTTATGACCCTGTCTTTTGACAATTTCATATTGCGTTCTTTGGGGCCAAAAATATCGGTATGGCCATAGAGTACGAGTGTAGACGAAGGGTTGTCCTTCATGTACTGAAATACAATATGCAAGGTTCTTTTGGCCGCCACCATGCCCTTAAATTTAGTGGTATTGTCATGAAACTTCAACTTGTCCAATACAAGCATTTCACCACACTTGATGGCTTTGCTAGAACTCAACAAACTCACCGAGTAAGGATAATCCTCTGGATCTGGTTGTGGTTCAGGTTTGGGTTCGGGAGCTACTTCTGTTATTTCAGGTTCTGGCTCTGGCTCGGGTTTGGGTTCTGGTTTCGGCTCGGGTTTGGGTTCTGGTTTTGGCTTTGGTTTGGGCTTTGGCTTTGGTTTGGGCTTTGGTTTGGGTTTGGTTTTAGAAGTAGTACCATACTTGCGTTCAAATTCTTGGATTTTTTTCTCACTGTCTCTAGACGAACCCAAGTCTTTGTCATTCCAAGTTTTGAGTTTGATATTGAAGCAATTGAAGTGGTTTTTGTTGTATTCTTGGTTTCTACCTTCTATAAGATCGGCCGTAGTGAGGTCATTAGAAAAACGCTCAAAGTGTACTTCACAACTAAAAACCGTATAGCCCGGTCCCTCTAGCGCATTGATACTAAAAGCACTGTTGCGGACTCTGCTTTTCATTAATACACCATTTCTACGCACGTTTTTGATTTCTTTGAGGTAGTAATTCTTACGCACATTTCTACCTTTGATGTACCAAGGATGTTCGCCCCCAGGGGGATAAAAAATAGCATTGGTGTACTTGCCACTCTTGCATACAAAACGAAAGTAAAAAATAGTTCTATCCTTGGTATATTCTATTTTGTCTAGAATATAGTCATCTTGCCATTTTCTATATTGGGGTTTGTGATCGGTATATGTTTTTTGTGCAGCTACTTCTGTGCTGAGTAGACTTCCAAAAAAAAGGATCATCAAAATATATCGAACAATTGTTTTCATGTATTAATTAATATTGGGGCTGCTTATACCAAAGCAATTAGTGAATACCTTATACTGATATAAACAAGATTTTTGCCAGTATTATTATAAAGAATGATTTTATTGCCTAAAAGTTACTTCCAAAGCCTTCAAAGACCCAAATATAAACTTTCATCTTAACATTCTTACAACTCTATTTGCATTGAAAGAGTGCCACACCAGTTAATATTAATACAACTGTGCCAAAAAAGAAAAGTTGTTTGGAAAATAGCCTTTGTACAAGATGGCTATTTCTCAAACAACTTTTGAGGAAGGGGGTGTAATGGAGGCGTTACTCTACTTTGACTTTAATCATAACGTCCTGTTTTTTTCTTCCATTTGTTTCTAGGATAAATTCATTAGGAGAACACTGAACTATATTGTAGGGGTCAGGGTATCGGTTCATTGTGCCTAGATGGTTAGCTGTGTGGAGAATGGGAGTTTTGTAAATTTTGCCTGTAGAATCATTTATACTATAAGCTATAAGTGAGGTTGCATTGTACTTGTAGTAACTTGTATACATCAAGGGGGCTTGATCTACTGGTAAATTGATATTTTCAGGACGATCCCAAATGAAGATATAGTGTGTGTCATTAATACCCATATACTTAAAACTTCCATTGTTGTAAGCATTATTAGCTGTCTTTTGTGTTTTTGGGATTTTTCTTATCCAAATATATTGGCCAGCACTATTAATTTTAGTTATAATTATATCTGTATAGTATCTATAATAATACTCTGAATTACCTTCGAAGAAATCTTCTTCTGCTATCAAAACTAAGCTATTGTCTTCTTGAACAATAAGTTTTTTTAGTTTCAAATCCCTAGTAATTGGTTCTTTATGTTTGTTAATTTCATCTTGTGCCTTTTTAGATTCATATTGTTTGGTAAGTTCCCAAGGTATTTTGTGATAAACTTTGTAATTAATGGTTTGTGAATTATTGATACTGCAAGCAAAAAATCCTTCTACATCAGAATATGAAGTTTTATTGCCATATAACCCTGCACAAATCATGTTATTATTCGAGTCTTCATACAAATGTAAATCTTGGAGTTCGTTTCCATCTGTTTCTATTTTAGTTGTTTGTATACTCCCTGCAGGAATATCAAATTTGAGCAATTCAAGATGGTAATTTATGATTTTATTGGCACCTTTACCTTTTGTATTGTCAAGAGAATTATCAAATCGTACTTTTGCCAAAAGATAAGGATTACCTTCAGTATCTACATAATAGTCTAAATGGTCCATTTGCCTATGAGAGTAAGGCATTTTAATTCCACTGCCGACTAGCTTATTATGGTTGTGGTCAAACACATACATATGTGTAATAATAGGTTCATCTATATCAAAAGAGAAGAAGGAATTGTAATTTGTTGCCTCAATTAATAGCTTTGATTGATCATAAGATTTTGTAAAAGAAAATTTACTGCGTAAGGAATAAGCTGAAAACATTCTAACTACAGATGGTTTATTAGTTCCAACTTTACCCTTAACTGCAACTAAACGCTTGGCTTCTCCCTTGAGTGTACATTGTTCAACATCTATTTCATGATAAAAAAGTTGATCAATTTCATTAATTTCATCTCGATAAGAATAATACAAATAAGCATGTTCTCCCCACCAATGTATATGCTCAATACGTGATGGTATAGGAAGCGTAATCGTATTTCTACGTTCCTCTTTCATTGTTACCTTATTAAAGTATTGTAGTGACCAGCCTTTTGTTCCCTGAGATATTAATTTTATAGCTAAAACCATATCCTTATTGGTAGAGGATAAGTAAAATTTATTTAATGTACGGATGTTTTTATAAGGCTCACTAATAGTATAATCAAATTTTGGTTGCCCCAATACCAATAAAGGCAAGCAGAGTAATAGGAGAAGGTATAAATATTTCATTGTTGAAATTAGGTTTAGTATAATACAGGATAAACCTCTTGTAGATACACTACAAGAATCATTTATGAGTTAGTATATTAATAATAATAAAATGATAATAAGTAAAGGGTTGAATATGGAGCAGTAAATATATCGTTTTATATCCAAATAGCATATAGACTAAGGGTGTTGTTTCAGAAGAACCATAAAACTACTCAAGTCTCCCTATAGCATACACGTTAACTAAAGGAGTCACTACTCCTCCTTCAAAAAATCGGTCAACACCTCCAAAAAACGGGCAGGTTGCTCGGCATGAACCCAATGCCCTGCATCGAGTATTGTCTCAATAGTGGCTGTTGGGAAATGCTCTTGATATTGTTCTAGTTCTGCTGGAAGGATATAATCTGAAGTTTCGCCCTTGATAAACAAAGTAGGCCCCTCATAAGGCTCATTCATGGGCACATAGTTGAGAATGTGGTTATAATTATCATAAATAACTGGCAAATTGTGTTTCCACTCGTATTTCTGGGTGGCTTTGTTTAGGCTCAAATTCTTTATCAGAAATTGGCGCACTCCAAACGACGGAATTTTTTTGCTCATCTGTTTATCTGCTTCCTTGCGAGCGGACAAGGTATCTAAATCCAATTCAAACATGGCCTCAAAAATAGCCTGATGACTGGACTCATAGGATTTGGGAGCCATGTCCACTACCGCCAATTTACGCACCATATCAGGATTATCCCCAGCCAACTGCATGGCCACTTTGCCCCCCATAGAATGCCCCACTACAGCCGCCTCATAAATCCAATTGCTCTCCATAAACTCCTGTACATCATCGGCCATTATTTTATAACTAAATTCATCAGAATGAGGAGAACGCCCATGATTACGCAAATCAATAATAAACACCATAAAATCATTGCTCAATTTCTTGGCAATACTTTGCCAATTATCGAGTGTGCCAAACAAGCCATGAATAATAACAACAGGCTCTCCCTCTCCAAAAACTTTATAGTTTAATTCCATTTTAATAATGTCTAATGATGTCTCTACTTGGTGAATTCAGGATTCAAAAGTACAAAAAAATAAGAAGCTTGTAATTGCTCCCCAAAAGGTTTGATGTTGTAATAATTTATACCCCAACTAAATAAGTAATCATAATTGCAACAGTAGTCAAAGCTTTGAAAAAATAGCCTATTTTTAGTGTTGAACTATGAACGAATAATGACAATCCAAACAAACCCAAATCCTACTGTAGTGTTGTGTAGGTGTATTCTGTATAGTAATTATGAATATGATCACAACAGGTAAGGCTGTTAAGTTCTAATTGTTGATGCTGCAAATTGTTAATCCCGAAGGGATGAAATGATTGTAGCTTTGTAAACAAAGCGTATTTTTGAACCCTGAAAGGGTGCTATTATTGTCTTGTAGGGGTAATAATGACATCCCTTCGGGATTTAAGTTTTTTTCATAGTGT
>CAYULH010000153.1:0-9918 GCA_964445645.1 uncultured Aureispira sp.
GAGGAATGGCTCAATACTTGGTCGCATGGCGGCTCTGCTATCGCAGCTTTTTTGGGCGGCTTGTACTTGGTTTTTGTGGCTTGGCAAAGCGGACAAGCTTATGCTTTGGGTTCTGCGTTGGTCTATGGCACTACCATGGTTATTTTGTTTGGTGCTTCTGCGGCTTATCATGGGGCTGAGGCAACACGTCTCAAGAAAAAATTAAGAATACTCGATCACTGTGCTATTTTCTTGTTTATAGCAGGCAATTATACGCCCTTGCTCTTGTTGACGGTAGGCGGTGAAACAGGCTGGTCACTCTTTTATTTTCAATGGTCCATTGCATTGGTTGGTACTTTGTTAAAAATCAAATTTACAGGCCGTTACGATTGGTTTTTTATTCTAATGTTTGTAGCTATGGCTTGGATTGGTGTGGTGCAAGGCGATTATTTGTACCATGCACTACCCACGGCAGGTTTTGCCAGTTTGATTATAGGTGGCATTGTTTATATGATAGGCATTATCTTTTATAAGTCCGAAAAATACATTCCCTACGCCCACTTGATCTGGCATTTGTTTGTCATGGCAGGCTGTAGCATACATTACTACATGATCGCCTCTTATGTTTTTGTGTAGACAAAGCAAATTAATTTCATAATAAAACTGTACTTTTGGGGGCTTTATCACCACCAAATCAGCTTTTATAGTTATGAAGACCAGTCAATTGATTGTTTTTGATGCCGAGCGAGAGACGCTCAAGCCCTTGACCTATACCCGTCCTACAGCCGAATTGCGCTTGGGCATACGCACCTTAAAAGAAAAATGGGAAGCTTATTGGGGTACTACGGCTACCCATGCAACAGTTGATTATTTATCAACCAAATACCCTACAATATATGGCGTGCAGAATATTTTGGTCAATGGCTCTGTAGTGGCTACGCCGGCCCTCTGTGCTTATATTCGGGAGCAGCTTCCGCCCAATGTATTATTGGTCAAGGGCGATACGCCCATAGCGCTGCGTGCCAGCCAGCCCGTAGCAAAGGCTTTTTTGGCCGACAAAGAAGCGTATGCAGCGCGTCAGGAATATCCTGCTGCTATTCAGCAAGTGCGCCACCCTTGGGATTTGTTCTTACAAACAGCAGAGGCCCTCAAGATTGATTTTGAAGAACTGACCAAGGGCAAAACATCGCAAGCCTTGAGCGGTAGCAATCGTCTTATTGGCGACCCAAGCCAGTTGTTTATAGAAGAAGGGGCATGGATAGAAGGGGCGATTTTGAACGTACAATCAGGGCCTATTTATATAGATAAGAAGGCAACGATCATGGAAGGAAGCCTCGTTCGTGGAGGTTTGTATTTGGGCGAAAGCTCTACCCTCAAGATGGGTTGCAAAATCTATGGTGCTACAAGCATTGGCCCCCACTGCAAGATAGGAGGAGAAGTAGGCAATTCAGTGGTATTGGGTTATAGCAACAAGGGCCACGAGGGCTATATTGGCAATGCGGTGCTGGGCGAATGGTGTAATTTGGGGGCAGATACCAATAGTTCTAACCTAAAAAACAACTATGATACCATCAAGGTCTGGAATTATGCACACCATCGTTTTGTGGATAGTGGGCAGCAGTTTTGTGGCTTGATTATGGGCGATCACTCCAAGTCGGGCATCAACACCATGTTTAATACAGGAACGGTAGTGGGGGTGTCGTGCAATATTTTTGGAGGCGATTTTGTGCGTACTTTTGTTCCTTCTTTTTCGTGGGGAAGTAGCAAGGGCTTTGCTACTTATAAATTGAACAAAGCGTTTGAAACAGCCGAACGGGTAATGATACGCCGAAAAAAAGAACTAGATGCAACCGAACGAGCCATTTTGGAACATGTATTTGCAACAAGTAGCATTCATAGAAAATATTAATTGGAATTAATAGTTTATGCGACCATCTTTTTGGGTGAAGTCAGCGAGCTATTTTGCTGATATTCAGATAGAAAAAACAGAAAGTGAGTACAGTGGCTCCTTAGAAGTGATTTGTCGCAAAGGTCGGTATGCTCTTTGCACAGATAATGCCATCTACTCGTATGATGATTTGTATGTTAATTTTAGTGAAAGCTTTGAGCGATTGGACTTAGAGGCGTATCCGATTCAGCAAGTTTTGGTCTTGGGTTTGGGCTTGGGTTCGATTCCTTGGCTATTGGAGAAAAATTTCCATAAATTATATGACTACACATTTGTAGAAATTGACCAAAAAATTGTAAATTTAGCAAAACGATATACTTTATCAGAATTAACGGCCCCCCATACAATTATTTGTGAAGATGCTTTGGCATATATCAAAAATTGTGAGCAGTTGTTTGATATGATAATCGTTGACTTGTTCATTGATAATACCGTACCTTCTGTTTTTGAAACCTTAGATTTTGTACAAAACTTAAATAATTGTCTACGACCTAAAGGCTTAGTCATGTACAATCGCTTGGCAGATACACCTGAACTGCTCCAAACAACTACCGTTTTTTATGAGCAAAATTTCAAGCAAGTGTTTCCAGAAGCAGTAGCATTGGAACTGGGAAGCAATAGGATGCTAATTAGTAATTATCAACCTATTACAACAGTATAATACCAAAAAACAACTCGCTGATCTAAACAAAAAACACACACAAGAGTTATTATTTTTAGGTTTACTGTAACAACTAACGAAATAAAAGCGTAAAAAAAATAAGAAGTATTGAGAAAAAACTAGACGAATGCATTATTTATTTTTAAATCATCACTCCGTCAGATCGCTATTATTGCTACTATTTATATGTAGTGGTACAACTGTGAATGCCCTAGACACATTTTTTGATTATCTTCCCAAGTATCGAAAATTTAAATCACATTACCAGATTGATAAAATTGAATACCAAGAAAAGCGTACTATCATACACTTTCGCTATGTTGTTCAAGAATCAGGCTCGGCCACCTTTTATGGCGGCAACCATCCCAACGCATGGTATTTGAGGACTCCTCCCCGTATGCGTGGCCTAGAGATTCAATTCAAACAATTGGAAGTAGCCAATATTGCGGTCAATAGTGAAGTGAAATTGAATTCCTTGGTAAGCGTGCCAGAGATTAGTTATGATCTCAATAGAGGCGATGTAGTAACCTGCCAAGTACATTTTGTTCGTATTCCGCAGTACATACGTATGTTGGATATGATAGAGGGCAAGGATGGACATTTAGATGAAGACAAGTTGAATTGTTTTGATATTATGATTAAAACAAAGGAAAACCCTCTGCTTGGTAAGAAAGAAAATATGGAAGCGGTTGTTGGACGTTTTGAACAATCGTTCAATTACATCAAACCCAAAATAGAGGAGGGGCCAGATCCAGCTACGGTTACAGTGAGTGCAGCACGTCCTACGTCGCCCGAGGGCAATGTACGGCCTTCCAGTTCTGTACGACCCAACAGTGATGTCCGTCCTACTGTAGACAAAGAAGAGCGAGATGTAGTGGTCATCAATCAGCCCAAAGAGCCTATTGATTATATGCCCGATGCACTTTCTTCCTTAGAAAACTTGAAGTGTAATACTAGAGTTTATTTGCCCAATGTAGTTTTTAAAGAAGGCGAAACAAGGTTTTCGGGGCGTGTAAAAGCGGTACAAAACATTCGTCTGATTGGAGAATACCTAAAGACATATCCAAAGGCCAAGGTCTACTTATATGGTCATACTGATATTTTTGGTAATGAACGGCGCAATTTAGAATTGTCGAGAGAGCGTGCCATTGCGGTTAAGCGAGAACTGGTATTAATGGGAGTTAACCCCGATAAAATTTCTGTTTTCTTCTTTGGAGGCAAACAACCCTTGAAAAAGTATAAAAATGGTGGCTCGCAGAATAGACGTGTAGAAGTAGAACCTATTTGTACCGATTAAGCCTGTATGAGTTTGTAATATTGCAATAAAAGCTTCATCTATAGATAAGATGAAGCTTTTATGGTTTATTGAGGCTGTATTACCACCACTATCTTGTATCTTTATGGTAATTATAACTAGTAACAAAGGGCTGTCATTGGCAGTTTTTATTAATATCGATCAATCAATTTTTACAACATAACCAACATGAATAATACAAGTTTCTCAGCAGCCGAACGTGCTCAGTGGATTCAAAGATTAAAAGAAACCACTTTTGACCTTTTGGTAATTGGTGGAGGAATTACGGGGGCAGGGATTGCCGTAGATGCTGCTACACGAGGGCTCAAAGTAGCATTAATTGAAAAAATGGATTTTGCATGGGGAACCAGCAGTCGTTCTACCAAATTGATACACGGTGGGTTGCGCTATCTCAAGCAATTGGAATTTGCCTTGGTACACGAGGTAGGCGTAGAACGTGCTATTGTGCATTCTAATGCGCCGCACGTAGTTTTGCCCGAAAAAATGCTGTTGCCTATTGTACAGGATGGCTCTTTGGGCAAACGCATGAGTTCCTTGGGCTTGTGGGTGTACGATCGCCTAGCCAATGTAGAAAAGGAAGAGCGTCGAAAAATGCTGGAGAAAGAAGAGGTAATGGAGTTGGAGCCTTTGTTGAGAACAGATATTTTGACAGGAGGGGGCTTGTATTATGAGTATCGCACGGATGATGCACGTTTGACGATTGAAGCTGTAAAAACAGCCGTAGAGCATGGGGCCGTTTGTCTCAATTATACAGAAGCAGTTGATTTTATTTATAAAGAAAACGGTTATGTAGGTGGTGCTGTGGTAAAGGATTGCTTGCAAGAGGAGCAGTTTGAAGTGCGTGCCAGACGGGTTGTGAATGCGGCAGGGCCTTGGGTAGATGAGTTGCGTAATAAGGACAAAGAGGGGGTGCATGGCAAGCGATTGCACCTTACCAAAGGGGTACACATTGTGGTGCCTTATGAGCGATTGCCCATTCAGCAATCGACTTATTTTGATGTAAAAAAAGACAATCGAATGTGTTTTGCCATTCCTAGAGGCAATGCCACTTATATAGGCACTACGGATACGTTTTATGATAGCAGCATCAACGAACCCTATGCCGAATTGGAAGATGTAGAATATTTATTGGAAGCTACCAATTATGTTTTTCCATCGGTCAACTTAGAGGTCAAGGACGTGGTATCTACTTGGGCTGGTTTGCGACCCCTCATTCACCAAGATGGCAAAGACCCTTCAGAATTATCGAGAAAGGATGAACTTTTTTATTCTGAAACAGGCTTGATTTCTATAGCAGGGGGCAAACTAACAGGGTATCGCAAAATGGCCGAGCGTGTGGTAGATGCCGTACTCAAGACCATGCACGAAAAAACAGCCTCTGTGACCAAGGATTTGACTTTGGGTGGAGGCGATTTTGAATCGACAGAAGCTATTCAGGCTTATATTTACAAATTGTCGGGCGAGGCCAAGCAAATCAATGTAGGAGCAGAGCATATTCAAGCCTTGGTGTATCGATATGGTACCAATACAGAGCATATTATCAATAAGGCTTATGAGCTTTATAATGAAATTCAGGATGCGGCGCAACGCCTGATGTATGCCGAAATTTGGTATGCCATTCATTATGAAATGACCAATAATGTATGCGATTTCCTCATTCGCAGAACAGGCCGTTTGTATTTTGACCGCCCGATGTTGGCCGATTGGTATGGTTATGTTATTGATACGATGGCAACATTATTGGAGTGGTCGGAGGAAGAAAAAGCCCGTGAAACCGCCGCTTTTGAGGCCGAGTACTATGGCGTGGTGCGTTTTCAACCACAAGAAGAAGCATAGATAATATTACCAAGCATTAGCTTGGGCAAACAAGGCACAAAGAATTCCTGTTGCTACACCAGCATTCAGGGATTCTGCTTGGCCTATTTGGGGAATGGTCAATCTATGACTGAGTAGCCCTTGTGTGCTGGCATCCAAGCCTTGTCCTTCATTACCAATCAATAAAAAAGAAGGCTGCTTAAGTGTAGCCTGATACACATTTTCTCCGCCCAAAACAGCACCATATACCGGCAAATCTGGGTGCTGGGCAAACAGCTCTGGTAATTCTACATAATGTACAGGTACCCGCAAAAAACTGCCCATGCTGGCCTGAATAACTTTGGGGTTAGACCAATCTACACAACCCTTGCTACAAAAAATCTGTGGAATCCCAAACCAATCGGCAATACGCAAAATAGTACCAAAATTTCCGGGGTCTTGAATGTTTTCCAGAACAAGGTGGAGTGATGTTTGTATTTTGTTAATGAAAGGTGTATACTTAGGCATTTCTACCACTGCCAATACTTGGTGGGCGGTACTCAGCAGCGAAACTTGCTGCAAGGCTTTTTGCTCCACAATAGTAGTGCAATCCTCCAATGATTTTAGTAAGTTGTGATAACGCTCTACAAATTCGGCAGTAGCATAAAGTGCTTGAATAGAGAGTAGATTTTGTTGCAATAACTCTAAAACAATTTTCTCACCCTCTACTACAAAAGCTTGTTCTTTGTGGCGTTGCTTTTTTTGCTTTAAACGCTGTATATATTTTACCTTTGTTTTGGATAACATCAGATCGTCAATTTTTGATACAATTATATGAAAAATAGATTGGAACTTGGTTGCTTATTATGCTGTTTCTTGCTTTTACTGTTGGGGAGTTGTGGCAACAGAAAGTACCTCAAACGGCATTCAAAATCAGCAGAACAGCCACACAAGCGCGTATATGATGAACATTGGGTAGTCAAAAATAAGCTCAAATTGGATCAACAAAGCTACAAAATCCAAGAAGATGCCGACAATTTATGGACAGAAATATCCACCATCATCCAGCAAAACCCTAGCAATAACTTTTTCAGAACTTGGCTTTATCACAATAATGATACCCTAGCCATCAAATATACCTTTGATAAAACCGCCCAATTGATTTTGCCCGATACCGTTCGCCGCAAAGGCAATGGCTTCCGTTCTTGGCTACACAATACCATAGGCAAAGCGCCTACAGTGCTGGATACTGCATTGACACGCAAGACCGCCAACTCCATGCGTACTTTTTTGCAACAAAAAGCCTATTTCCATGCCAAAGTAGATTACAATATTCAGTATAAAAAACACAAGGCTATTGTAGAATATACCATCCAAACAGGCAAGCCACTGCTCATTGACCAAGTGGCCATGACCTCGCAAGATTCGGCTATACAGGTGATATTAGAACGTATTGCTTCCCAAACTGTTCTCAAACAAGGAGAACCTCTTTCCTTAGAAAATTTAACCGAAGAAAAACGAAGAATTACACTAGCCATCAGAAACCAAGGCTATTATGAGTTTAATTGGAATTATATTGTCATAGAAGCAGATACGGCCAATGCTCGAAAAGTTGCTCCAAGTGGAGCAGGCTTATTTGACGGGCCTAGAGAGCAAGGTGAACCACGAGCAAATTTATACTTAGAGGTGTTGCCATTCTCCGATACAATGATTCATCACCCGAGGTACAAGATTAATCATGTCTTTATTACGCCCAATGAATTTTTGCTCAAGGTACACCAAAAACGCCAAGTTAAGCAAGATTCTTTTTTTGTGGTGGAACGCACCCGATTGGATCGAATTAGGCGAGTGGTATTGGAGCCAGAGGAGGTCATGCAAGAGCAAGATAGCTTGCTCAGAGAATGGATGACTCCCAAGGGCAAACGTTTGAGGATTGTTAGACGCAGTATGCCCCGTGTCAAAAAAATGACCCTGCGCTCAAGAAATGATATTCAATCCAATGATAGATTGACACACATTATTTTGCGTAAAGCGGTCATCAATCGAGATGGAAGTAGAGGCACAGCGCAACAAGTACGCAAGAAATCTTATATTCGAGACAAAGTGATCTCGGATGCCGTAGAGATTGAAGCAGGCATGTATTACAGTTATGCCGACACCAGAGAGTCGGTACGTCAAATTGATAAACTAGGCGTGTTCCGTTTTCCACGGATTGAGTATGTTCCAGCCGCCAATGGCGACCCGTATAGCTTGGATTGTTTGGTCAAAATGCAACCGGGCAAAAAGCAGAGTGTGGGGGCAGATTTGGATGTTAACAACAACCAAACAACCGTTTCTAGTTTGGGTATTTCTGCCTCTATTTTTTATCAGAATAAGAATGTATTCAAAGGTGCAGAAATTTTTGAGGTTTCTGCTTTTGGGGGAATTGATTTCAAGATTCCTGATGGCAATAATACAAATGATTTGTTTTTTGAGCAGGCCATTAATTTGTTGGATGTCAATTTGGAAACAAGTGTTTATTTTCCGAGGCATCTAGGACTCAACTTTGTGAAGCGATTGTTTAGAATGGAACGCCCCAGTACCCGAGTGGCGGTGGGGTATCGTTATTTGCAACAATCTACCGATTTTCAGATCAGTTCCTTTTACACCAAGTTTGGTTATGATTGGGGCAAGGGCACTCAACATGCTTTTACTTGGAATCCATTGGTTATCAACCTGACCTCACGCCCTATTTTGGACCCCGATTTTGGGCGTTTACTACAAGAGAGCAACCGTGCCTTGTACGAATCCTTATCAGCTAGTTTTCTCATTCCAAGCATGGATTTTAGTTATACCTACAGCGACCCCAACACCAGCAATAAGCGTGGTACTTGGTATCTAAAAACCTCCTTTGAGGTAGCTGGCAATTTGTTTTATGCACTGGACCAAATCATAGAACCCAATACCAAGATGCAGATTTTTGGGGTGGATTACTCACAATATTTTAGTACCGATATAGATGTGCGCTACTCTTACCGAATCACTCAACGCCAATCTATTGTTTCGCGTCTGATGGTGGGTATTGTAGTGCCTTATGGCAATTCTCAACATACAGAAGTGCCTTTTGTTAAGCGTTTTACCTTGGGAGGGCCAACCAGTATGCGTGCGTGGAATTTGCGTTTCTTAGGGCCGGGGAATCAGCCCTCTGTGAGTGGCGCCGAATTTCAATTGGGCGATTTTAGAACAGAATTTAATACCGAATATCGTTTCAATTTAAATTCTTGGATTTCTGCTGCTTTATTTGTGGATATTGGTAATGTTTGGCTGTTGGATCCGCCTGTTGTTATTGGGCAAGATGTACCCTTACAAACGCCCAAATCGGGCTTGCTCACCGAACGTTTTTATGAAGAATTGGCGATTGGGGCAGGGGCAGGCTTGCGTTTTGATGTCAGCTTTTTTGTCATTCGCTTTGACTTGGCTGTGCAGCTGCGAGAGCCACAGGGCTATGGCTTACGCAATGATGGTACGGTGCAGTATTGGAATGTTAACCCTTTTGTATTTGCACAACGCAATAAGTTTATTATTGCTATTGGTTATCCGTTTTAGGGTTCATGTGAGCAGCATCACCCCTCCACTTGCTCAATACTATCGCTCACCCACAAAATAATATCCAGCAAGGCATTGATAAAGGTTTGTACCGTATACACCGTAATCGGATAATTGTAATACTCGCTCGATTCGGGGGCTTTGTGATTGATGGCAATACTCTGGGTGCTGTAAATAACATACGTCATAAACGAAATATGCAGTGGCGCTAATTTCTTGACCTTGATGTGGTCAATCAAATCCTTGCCACGTCCGGGCGTATCTTTGCCTTGCCCAAAAAGCATTGGATCCATTTTAAGAACTTCCTTGCAATACACATTCAGAATAGACTCCTCCAATCGGCGAATAAAGCCTAAGCGATTCATCAAGTCCTCTCGTTTGGGCGACAGCTTGGGCGACAACAAACTGATCAAAAAATCATTATCCTCACTATCGAGATAAGTATCGGCAAATTCAAAAACCGCTGGATGCTGTTGCTTGATTTTAGTTGTTTCTAGTTTATTTACTTCTTGGTGCAGATATTCAAACAGCTCTTCCATCAAGGCATCTTCCACGGCCGTTTTTTTCTTATCAAAAATACGTGCTCGATTGCGTAAGCTCGGCTCTAGTTGCACATACCAAGCAGTATGCACACAA
>CAYULH010000154.1:0-9914 GCA_964445645.1 uncultured Aureispira sp.
CAGAAAGTGCCTTGGATTTGTTGCGTGTAGTACCCAATCCTTATTATGGTTACTCAGAGTATGAGGTGACGGAATTGGACAATGTGGTGAAGATTGTCAATCTGCCGGCAAGCTACCAAATTAGAATCTACTCCTTGGATGGCCGTTTTGTGCGTGAGTACAAAACAGATCAAGTGTATGGCAATACCCCCGAAACTGGTGGCTCACGCAATGGGTTAGGGCGAGTAGGGTTTAGCACCAATGGCCCTGACAGCGAGGAACAAATTACCACGTCTTTGGAGTGGGATTTAAAAAATTATGTAGGAGTGCCTGTAGCAAGTGGGGTATATCTCATTCATGTTCGTGTAGAGGGCGTGGGTACAAGAGTGCTGAAGAGTTTTATTATCAATAGAGCTTTGGATTCGCAACGTTTGTAAAAATAAATCATCTAATTTTTATCAAAAAACACCTTATTCTAATACAGAATAAGGTGTTTTTTTTGAGAAAAAGACCTTAAAAAAAAGCTTTTGAATTCTATTCTTATTGAGAAGATTAAAAAACTGTCATTGAAAATGTCTCCTAAAAAGAAGACTTTGTAATGGATAGAGGTATACGGCTAATTTTGTTCTGCTCATAGACCTATAGCCTTGCCTGCTCGTAAGTACTGTAGAAGCACTTTGCCCCTTGTGGGTAAAGTGTTTTTTGTATTGAGAATAGCTATGCCTACAAAAATAGCGTGGAATTAGAAGAAGGAAATTTGCAGTACTAGAACTAGCATTTGTCTGTAAGATTGCGTATATTTGTACAACAAAGCGGTCAAGAACGTTCTTCTCCCAACAGAGAGGAACGTTCTTTTTATTGACCTTAATAATAAGGTTTTACAACTGCTTGAACTTAGCATTACTTCGCTAGTTAAATTTATATAATTTTTATAAGTTGTATGTAATCAATACTTTACGACCTATAAAAAATAAAACAGGAAGTATCTACAAGTTATTAAATGCTGTTTTTGTACAGCTTTTGTTTTATCATTACAATGCTTCTCAAAAGTTATAAGAAGCCTATCTCAAGAATTTAGTGGTAGGAAAACCATAGTCTAATACAGACAAAACTAAGCTATATTTAAACGTGTTTTCCAATAATCCATTCTACAAAACAATTATTAGATTATGTCTAAATATTCATACATGACCCAAGAGGGGTTTGACAAGTTAAAAGCAGAATTAGAAGATTTAAAAACAACAGGTCGCCAAGATGCAGCCAAAGCTATTGCAGAAGCACGTGAAAAAGGAGACCTTTCTGAAAATGCTGAATATGATGCTGCCAAAGAAGCGCAAGGTTTGTTAGAGTTGAAAATTTCTGAAATGGAAAAAACACTCTCTATGGCACGTGTAATCAAGCAAGAAGATTTGGATACCTCTTCAGTAGTCGTATTAAGCACGGTCAAAATTAAGCAAGTTAAATCGGGCAAAGAATTTACGTATACCTTGGTTTCGCAGTCCGAAGCCAATCTAAGAGCAGGAAAAATTTCTGTAGATTCTCCTATTGGCAAGGGTTTACTAGGAAAGGCTATAGGGGAAATTGCAGAAGTACAAACTCCGGGCGGTGCTATGGAATTTGAAATCCTAGATATTGCCATCAACCTGTAATCCAATTCTCAAAAAACATCTATCATGGCTAGTATCTTCACCAAAATAGTACAGGGCGAAATTCCTTGCTTCAAGATAGCAGAAGATGAACATTTCTTAGCATTCTTAGATATTGCCCCCATTGAGAAAGGGCATACACTCGTTATTCCCAAAAAGGAAATTGATTATTTCTTTGACTTAGACGAAGAGCTTTATATCGGGCTAAATTTGTTTGCCAAGCGTGTTGCCCATGCGCTCGAAAAAACAATTCCCTGTCAACGTATAGGCCAAACTGTACTGGGCTTAGAAGTGCCTCATGCACACATTCATTTGGTGCCTCTCATTGATGTGCAGTTTATTGATTTTAGAAGACGAGGGGATTTGGATGCTGCTGCTTTCACTGATTTGGTGGCTCAAATTGCAGCCAATTTTGAATAAAATAATCCAATTTAGAATAATTTTGAAAGGTGCATTGTCCGAAAGGAGGATGCACCTTTTTGTAGGGTTAATAAATTAATAACTTTATCCTATAAATCCTCTTCCTGCTGGTGGGTAGTGCGGTGTTTTTGAAGGGATGATAAATAAAGAGGCTGTCGAAAATTTACTTTCTCGACAGCCTCTTGTTTATGAAGTTGTTTAAAAAATCTGGTAGGATGATTGGTAAGTGCTTGGAAGCCAAGACACTCGCTTTAGCGATCTGACTTATTTGATACAGTGTATCAAATAATCAGTCTCGGTTTTTGGTTCGTAGCTGGAAGCTACGGGACAAAAAGTAGCTGAACCGAGGCTCTGCCGAACCGAGCCAGCAGCGAGCTCATGAACGAAGTGAACTAGCTCACGCAAGTAAGTATTTGGATTTCAATCGGGTAAGCTTGTGCCAAAAAGGCACAAAGGCTCTAGCACGTTTAGCAACTATTGAGATTTTTTTTAAACAACTTCTATAATAAAAAATGCTTAATCAAATCTATTTTACGCCGTGCATCAGTTTCTTGAGCAATGGATTGAGCAGAGCAGCCAAGATCCCTAGACCAATTGGAATAATAGTTAGAATCCAGAAGAAGGTGCTGACACCATACGTTTCTGCAATCACTTCAATTTTGCTACCAAAGTTATGTGCTGTTTTATTACCAATAGCAATTGCCAAATAATACACCCCAAACATAAAGGCAATCATTCGGGCAGGAACCAGCTTACTGAGATAAGAAAGTCCTAGAGGTGATAAACACAATTCGCCCAAAGTATGGAAGAGGTACGCTGCAATAAGCCAAAACATACTCGATTCTGCTGATGTTTGCCCTGGAGCAATACCACTAGCACCAACAGCCAAGAAAGCAAAACCAAGCCCTAACAAGATCATACCCATGGCATACTTGATGGCCGCAGGAGGATTGTATTTGCTTTCCCATAATTTGGAGAATATAGGCGCAAAAGCAATAATAAATAAAGAGTTGAGGATGGCAAACCAAGTTACCGGCACTTCTGTTTCTGTAGATTGGAATTCGGAATTGACTTTATAAATTACAATACCCCAGATAATCACAAAACTAGAAGCTAAGATGATATTGGATAGAGAAATGCGGCTAAATGTTTTTCTGAACAAGGCATATAGTACATAGGTGATGATTAATAATGGCCCTACTGTAACCAATAAATCCACGATTTTGAACACCATAGCTCCTGTACCACTCAAGTTTCTTTGGGTAAAGTCTCTAGTATATAATGGAAGGGTACCCGCAGCTTGCTCAAAAGCAGCCCAGAAAAATACGGTTAGCAAGGAAAAGATAACCACCGCTATCATTCTATCTCTGGTAATAGGGGCGTATCTAGGAATTCTAACCAATAACAACAAGGCAAAAGAGGCTGCTGCTAGAATGGCAAAGAAGTAAGAATCTGAAAAACGTCCTACTGTAAAGTTGAGTGTATCAATACCACCAATAGTGGATAATGGGTCGTTGATGATGTAAATGAGTGCCGACGCAATAAAGACAGCTATAAGCGAGTAATCTAAAATAGTAAATGGATTTCTTGTATTTAAATCCTTTTGGAAAGGATCGTCACTATCCTCCTCTGGTTGTTCTATGGTTGTGGGCGCATCTTTGCCATCAGGCTCTACTCCAATATTGCCAAACAAAGGCTGGGCAAAGTAGAATTGTAACATCCCCAAAAACATAAAAATACCTGCTAGACCAAAGCCCCAACTCCAACTCACTTTCTCCCCCACATAGCCACAGAGCATAATTCCTAAGAATGCACCTGCATTGACACCCATATAAAATATAGTATAAGCGCCATCTTTTTTATCCTCCTTGCCCTCATACATCTTGGAAATAATGGAAGTCATATTGGGTTTGAAGAAACCATTGCCCACAATGAGCAGGGCAATACCTATATACAAGAACAAGGGCGTTTCGACAGCCATAGAAGCATGGCCCAGTGTCATGAGCAAAGCCCCAATAACAACAGCTTTGCGATAGCCCAAATGTTTATCGGCCAAATACCCCCCAGCAATTGGGGTTAGGTAAACCATCAGGGCATAGGTGCCCAATAAGGAAAGTGCCATCTCTTGTGTCCAACCCCAACCCGGATTATCACCCGTGATAGAGGCCGTAAGAAAAAGTACTAATAAGGCTCTCATTCCATAAAACGAAAACCTTTCCCACATTTCTGTAAAGAACAAAATAAATAGTCCAGCAGGGTGGCCCAATACCTTATCCTTAAATAAATTCTCAATACTATTATCCATCTTAAAGTGGTTTTTGTGGTTTTTGTGATTTTTATAGCTAAAAAATAACAACTTTTTATTAGCAATCCGATAGATTTATGCTACTTCTGCTGCTTCTTCCGAATCCTCTGCTCCGTGCATCAATCGTTTGAGCGGCTTTATGATTAGAATAACTAAGATTCCAAAAATGGTACAGAAAACACCAATTGAAGTAAAAACGGCAAATTCGCCAAAACTAGAGGCCGATTCACCCAATAGACCAGCTACTTTATTACCAATACCCGTAGCCGCAAAATAGGAACCCATCATAAAGGCCATCCAACGCTCAGGAGTTAGTTTGGTAATAAAGGACAAGGCTACGGGAGAAGCGCAAAGCTCTCCAAGTGTGTGGAACAAATACGCCAAAATTAGCCATTGCATTCCTGATTTTTCTACAATTTGTCCAGCAGCATCATAGGTCACTTCATTACTGGCAATAGACATAAAAAAGAAGCCCCAGCCCATAATGATGACCCCTATAGCCATTTTGAACAAGGCCGAAGATTCACGCTTTCTGTTTTTCCACCACACCCAAAAACTACCTACCAAAGTAGCAAAAATGAGAATGAAAATGGCATTGACCGATTGAAACCAACTCGCAGGTACTTCAAAACTGCCCAATGTCAAATCTGTTTTTTCCTTGGTATAAATATTCATCAATCCTCCAGCTTGCTCAAACGAACCCCAAAAAATAATGATAATTAAGAACGATAAGTAAGTCACCAAAATGCGATCTTTCTCCACTTGATTGCCATCATTATACACGACCACCATTACACCAGCCGCAAATGCCAAGCCCATAGTCAGCAAACCATAACTCCAAGAACCAATATAGGCCCATATAAAAACACCTAGCGCAAATACAATGGCAAACCCAATAATAGAATTGGTAGATTGGAAAATGGCTAGTAACAGGTTACTATTAGGCGTTTCGGCTACGTCCTCGCGTTCATCTACCACCAAGTTGCCCACATGCTGCAAGTGACGTTGGCCATACCAATAGGTCAATTGCCCAAAGGCCATACCAATACCAGCAAGCCCAAAGCCGTAATGCCAGCCTATATTTTCGCCAACATAACCCACAATCAAGGCAGCAGCAGCAGCACCCAAATTGATACCTATATAAAAAATATAGAAGCCCATATCACGCTTATCATGCTCATTCTTATCATACAAACCTCCTACCATAGTAGAAATATTGGGTTTGAGCATCCCCACACCCAGTACAATCAGTACCAAGCCTGTGTAGAATGCCCACAAAACCTCAATGCCCAATACGGTATGCCCTGCTACCAGCAATAAGCCCCCTACAAATACAGATTTGCGTTGTCCGAGTAGCTTGTCGGCAATAATACCACCGGGAATAGAAGCCACATAAACAAACATGGTATACCACCCATACAATGCCAGTGCCTGTTCATCAGTCCAGCCCAAGCCGGGATTTTCGCCCCCTGTTTCTGTAACCAAATAAAGCACTAGAATGGCACGCATTCCATAATAAGAAAAACGTTCCCACATCTCGGTGAGAAACAAAATAAACAGTCCTATGGGATGCCCAAAAAGTGTTTCTTGAGAATCCGCATCAAGCAGAGTTTTATCAGACATTATTGTTGTATGGTTTTAAATGTAAACATCACTGCAAGGCAGTGATTTATTGATTGGAAAAAGTTGTCTTAGAATCCGTTGATACAAGCGAAGTGTATAGGCCAATGATATACATGAGCTAGACCCAAACAACTTTTTAAATAAACTTAATTGAAAGGTAACAAAATACTAACAAAATGAGAATTAAGGCGCAGGGAAAAGGAGACACCACCTCAAAAAAACGTCTAAAACAACACTTGGCAATTCAAGAAGAAACTAAGAATTAAGCAGAAGTTGTTGTACTGTACTTTTTTATTTATTAAGTAGGTGCAAAAAAGTAACCGTACAATAAAAAATGAGAAATTTTTTCTCAGATCGAGGCGGAAAACAAAGCTGTAACGAGTTACAGCGCGTATTTCCAACGATGAGCTGGGGAAAAAGAATCGTTTTTTAGCCCGTTTACTTTTTTAAGACTACTTAAGACTACTTAGGAGGTCAATTTTTTTTTTCACGGACTGCTTGGGCTTCCATTACCAGTATTTTTTTGGCATTCTCACGCTGAATATAACGATAACGCCCAGCACCTATTTTGCTCAATTGTTGCAAGAATTTTTTGTGGTGGCTAAATTCTTTTTGTGAGAAATAAAAAGTACTAAGCCGCACGGGGTTCTTACGTTTAGTCGCTTTCCGAATCATGCGTTCAATCCGTCTACTGACTTTAAAACCACCATCTGTAGCCATAATGATCCGATTGTTTCCATCCTTGATAAAACTCTTATCAATCGTCTGATAAGCCAATTTTATGCCCTTGTTGGCATCACTCAGGCCGCTAGAGGACAGGCCATCAATGATACTCAATATTTTGGCTTTGGCCTCTTCGGATGTGACAGAAGTAGGCGGAAGTACCAGTTGGGCTTTGCCTGCATACGTAATGAACGTGATATTATCTTCCTCACGCATCAAATCTAATAATTGTACCAAGGCTTCCTTGAGCAGTGGCAGCTTATTGGTATCGCGCATAGAAGAGGAAATATCTAGCAAAAAAACAAGATTGTTGGTAGCAAAACCATTTAGGTTCATATCACCTACTTCTGGATTGGCCTGTCGGTGGGCAATACTATCGGCAATATGTTGGGCAATGGCCTGCAAACTGTCTTCTCGGGCTTGTTGGATGCTGTCTTCTCGGGCTTGTTCTGCTAATGTTTGAGCTAAAAGGGCTTCAATGTCCAAATCAGGGGTTTGGTATTGTTCAAAGGCAGGAATATTGGGATAACGCACTTTGAACAGGTGTGGCATTTCATATTCAAAGAGCCAATACACATCATTTTCTTCAATAAATTTGTTGAACAGCGTAGCTGCCCCATTGCCCGTGCGGTTGTATTGGTTGAGCAAATCAATATTATAATAATAATACTCTGGATCAAAATTTAGGTTTTGATAATTTTTTTTGGCCAGATAAGCCCGTGCAGCAGCTAATATCTTGCGTGCTCTATCCAGAATCAAGTCATAGCGTTTATCAGGTGAGCGCAAGGAATTTTCTTGTAGGCTTAAGCCTTTTAGGATGGTGTTTTTTTCTCGCTCTAGGCGCAAAACCATACTTCGGAGCTGGGAGCATTGGGCATTTAAGGTTGCAGTATTATCAGAAGCACGCACCCCCTTAATCACCACTTCCACTTGTCGGAGCAGAGGGCGCAATTGTTGGGTAGTGCGTAGGGCATTGCTATCTAGGGCCGGATAGGTATAACTTTGGGCAATAGCCGTGACATTCCAGTGCAATTTTTCTTGCAAGGTAAACATATCATAATAAAGCACCTCCATACGTCGCAGCCAAGTAAAACCCTGCACCAAGTTGGTATCTTGTTGATAAGCTCCTGAATTGACATAATCTGCCAGCTTGGTTCTAGTATTTTCTATTTCTTGGAGTACATTGGCAACCTTGCCCACCAACTCAAAGGGCTCGCCTCTTTTGTCATAAGGCAAATAGATATTATCACTGATAATTTTAGGATAAAGTTCGCGGGGATAAATGGGAAAGTATTCGGGATTGGTGAGAATATTATCTTTGGTGTATGCAATGCTGGTGATGCTATCTTCTACATAAGCAAAAAAGCTGTTGTTTAGATATAAAAAATCATAATACATTAGATTGATAGCATGAGTCGCCTCATTAGAATAAATGATGTAATTATTCAGTGCCCCATAAGTGGATTTAGATAAGCGCTGTGCCTGTAGTGAAGGCAAAGAAAAGCACAGTGCAAGAAGTACAGTGAAAGAGTATTGTAATAAGGTTACTTTCATAATGGGAAACTGCTAACAATAGAGTAAAAGTAGGTTATTTCTCCTATCTATTTGATTATTAACAGGTAGAAACTAAAGTTCGCAAAATTGTTGCCAAGCTTGTTCCGTAAGTTCAGTCGTTAAGTGTTCTATATAATAAGCGCCTTGAGCGGGGTCAACAACTCTATTGAGGTAGCTTTCTGATTGTAATAAGTGTTGTACATTGCGTGCAATTCTCTGTGTAAAACGGTTGGATGCTTCTAGTCCATTAGCAGGGCATACCCAAAGACTATCCACCCCACCAATCACAGCAGCCATTGCTTGTGTGGTTCCAACCAACATATTTCTATATTGATCTGCAGAATGGTCATTAACGGTGGCTGCATGTAACCACGGCCAAGTTAGCTTATTGGCTTTATATGCTTTGAGCAAGGCCACCCAGCAGCGTTTAAAGGCTCTGATACGTGCTAGTGATACAAAATAACGGGCCTCTATAGCATAATCAAAACGTATCCAATTGGTGATTTGTACCGTAGAATAGCCTTTTTCTAATAAGAAATCAAAACACAAGCTGCATTGATAAAGTGCATTGGCTAGCCCTTGGCTATCATCCCCAGCTATTGTAAAATTAAGCCAACGCCAAGAAGGATATTTGGCAACAGCAGCAGCGAGGGAAGGCCACAGCTCTTCTATAGAATATGGTGGAAATACACAGCTTCCTTGTACTTGTTGTCCTGCTTCCCAATGAATAAGACTGTCAATAAGAGCAGCAGGCTCTAGACGTGTAGCATCAAAATGAATAGGAATCAGCTCCAACAAAACCCCTTCAAACAATTGATCTAATAGGGCAGGGCTAGGAACATAATGCCACTGAATGGAGAGGGCATCTACTCCATTGTTGAGGGCGTGCAGTATTTGTTGATTGAGGGTAACTAATGCCGTACTATTATCTACAATTATCGTTTCTACCAAACGCCACTGATTGCCTCCTTGTTTACTATTCCACCCCAAAGAAGGCACAGCACTACCAGAATGACGTTGTAAGGGAGATATTTGAACGCCTGCTTCGAGTTCCCAATGCAAATGGTCTAATGGTTTTCCTTTGAGAAAACGCTCAATAGCCGTATACCACTGTTGATCTGATACAGCATCAAAAGATGTAAATAAATCTTGGCTATGTTTCATGTAGTTAACAGTTCGTAAAAAAAGAATATAGTCAGTAAAAGTACAACAGCCTTGTGATTAGTCAAAACTAATAGAGATATAAAAGCAAAAACCTTTGTTGTAGTTCTAGAAGCTGCTCCTAAAAATAACTTTTTTGGTCGTAGCAGGCTACTATTGTTGTATTTTATATTTTGTGCTTTGTTGAGAAATTTTAATTAAAAGAAACACATCAATATAATTGTAATCATGCAATTGGTGTATTTGCTCAAAAAAATAGTTCCTGTTTGTTTGGTTTCTGCATAAATAAAATATATCTACTTGAAAATTAGGAAGATATTCGTTGCTATAGTATCGGCTACAAAAGTATACAAAGTGTTGTTATTGGTCGTAAATTGAAAAGATAGAGGGGAAGCTTATCAATCATTAAATGGCTTTTTGGAGGAGTTAACCCAATTGTATTTAGAGTTGATACTTCGTGGATTTTTTACTTTTTTTACACTCGCAAAGCGATCTGACTTAGT
>CAYULH010000155.1:0-9847 GCA_964445645.1 uncultured Aureispira sp.
GAAAGGGTGATATTATCGTCTTGTAGGGGTAATAATGACATCCCTTCGGGATTTATAGGCATTTTATAGCATTATTACTATTATAATATCATCCCTTCGGGATTTTTTCCAATAGCATTCGGATTCATTTGCCAGAACTTAACAGCCCTGCCCTTCGGGATTTAAAGGTATTTTATAGGCATTATTACTAGAATAATATCACCCCTTCGGGGGTTTTTCAGCAGCATTCAGATTAGTTTTTTTCAGAACGTAACAACCCTGTCTGAAAGGACGACACAAGACAAGGAAGCATTTCTTCCGTAACAGCCCTATGCCTTGGTAGGACTTAAAGCAAGCCATCAGCCCTGCACATAAACCACGCACTTGGTTTCAAAAAATTCTTCCTTAAAATAATCTTGCAAGGGATAGATTTCGGTGTAGGCACGTTTGCCTAGTGCTTTGCTTTCCTCGGCGGCTCGGTCGATGCCCTTGAGTGCCCAAAGGCCATTGGGTTGGCCGTGTTGGTGTTGGTTGCTAATGAGGTGGCGGGTCCAAGACACTAATTGGGGCAGCTTGGCAACGGCTCTGGTGACGACAAAATCAAATTTTTCTTTGACCTGTTCGGCACGTATTTGCTGGCTGCGTACATTTGGCAAGCCAATAGCATCGGCAATGCCTTGGGTTACTTTTATTTTCTTAGCAATAGAATCGACCAAAAAGAAATCGACTTCGGGAAATAAAATAGCCAAGGGAATACCCGGCAAGCCGCCACCTGTGCCCAAATCCAAAATCTTGGTATTGGGCTTGAATTGCATAACTTTGGCCAAGCCCATAGCGTGCAGAATGTGGTGGGTGTAGAGGTTGTCAATATCTTTTCTGGAAATGACATTGATTTTGCTGTTCCAATCTCGGTAGAGCGGGCCCAATTGTTCGAATTGGGCAATTTGGGTAGGCGAGAGTTCAGGAAAATAGTGCAGTAGCAAATCCATAATTAGCGGCTGTGTTTTTGGTATAATTGAGTAAGGGTTTGGGCGAGTTGCTGGTCTTTATCGGTAACTTGGTTGCCTGCATCGTGTGTGGTGAGGCGAATGGTGACGGTATTATAAACATTTTCCCACTCTGGATGGTGGTTTTGTTGTTCTATATGAAAGGCGGCTTCGGTCATAAAGGCAAAGGCGCTGACAAAGTCCTTGAATTTCAATTCGGCAACTAGGTAATTTTCTTTTTGGGTGAACATTGGTAGCAGGTATTAGAGAAGTTGTTTAAGAATAGCCTAATGTCGCTAATGGAGGCTAATTTCGCCCTACTAGTGCGCTTCGCTTATGAGCTCGGCAAAGCCTCGGTTCATCGTTGAAAATTGACCCCATAGCGCTGCTATGAGCTAAATTTTCGCCTTGATTAGAACAAAATTATCGCTCATTATCAACGCTATTCCATTTTTAAACAACTTCAGATTAAAATAATTCTTACAATAACAATTCTTACAACAAAGATAAACAAGTATCGGCTAAGGCGCGTTCATGCGGCTGGGGAGCAATGTTGAAATTGGTAATTTCCAATTGCTCCAATGCTTTGGCGGTGGTTTGCCCAATGGCTACAACGGCTTGGCCGGCCTGTGGTGGGTAGTGGGCATAATACGCTTGGGCATTCAGTGGGCTGGTAAAGACCAAAATATCACAAGGCGGAATGCTCAAGGCGGTTTTGGGCGTATTGGCATAAACGACCAGTGTTTGCGCTTGCACTTGCTGGCCCAATTGCTTGGCAACGGATTGCCGAGAGTTTTGGGCTTGCACAAAACACACGCGCTGGTCTTTGGCATGGCTCACAAAAGCTTGGGCCGTGGCCTCGGCCGCTCCTGTGCCCACAAAATCAGCCGTGTAGCTGTGTTTTTGCGCCAAATATTCGGCGGAAGCCTGCCCCAACACCGCCACCTTGGGAAAAGGGCGCATACTTTGCAAGCTTGCCCAGCCAAAATCTATTCCTTTTTTACTATAAAAAAACAACCAATCGCACTCGGGCAGCGCAACAATTGGCACCGCCTCAAATTGAATCAAGGATTGTGCTTCCAATTGTGCTTGCTCCTCCAAAGCAGCTTTAAAAACACTATCGGCGGCTAAATTTCTGGAAATAAAAATTCGTTTTTGCATGGCTTTGGGCTTGGCTCAAATTTCTTGTCCTTGCGTTAATTCGGCATACAATTTCTCGGATAAATTCAGCGTGGTGCTAGACGATAAATGCACCCGTTTTAGCGGTTGCTCAATACCGCTAGAGAGAATTCCCCAAGCGTGGAAGTAGCCCATTTGGTCCCGCTCGCAATACACGCCCAAGGGCAAATGACAACCGCCATCGAGTAGGCGCAGTACTTTGCGTTCTACATTGGTGCATTGCAACACATCGCCATTGTGAATTTTTCTCAAAATCTTACGAACGGTCTTATTGTCGGTCTTGGTTTGCCAAGCCAATACGCCCTGAGCAGGAGCCGGCACAAACTCCTTGGGATTGAGCCGAATGGTATCAAAATCGCTCATATCTAAACCCAGCCGCTTGATGCCCGCCATTGCCAGCACAATGGCATCAAACTGCCCTTCTTGCAATTTGCGTAAGCGGGTAGGAACGTTGCCACGAATGTCTTTCAGCACCACATCTTCCCGAAAGGATTTGAGCAATGCCTTGCGGCGAGCGGAGGAGGTGCCCACGATTGGATTATCGGGCAAGCGCAAGATTTTGGAGTTGTCGGTGCGTTCTTTACGCAAAACCAAGCAATCGGCAGGATCTTCCCGATAAGAAATAGCCGTTAGGCACAGTCCTTCGGGTTGTGTGGTGGGCATGTCTTTCATAGAATGCACGGCCAAGTCAATGCTTCCAGCCAGCAGTTCTTCTTCAATTTCCTTGGTAAAAAAGCCCTTGCCTTCCAATTTGTCAAAACTCAAATGCTGTACACGGTCGCCCTGTGTTTTAATGATTTTGAGTTCGGACTCAATGCCCAATTCGGCTAATTTGTCTTGTGTAAAGTAGGCTTGCCATAAGGCTAGTTTGCTTCCTCTTGTTCCTATTGTTAGTTTGTCCATAAGTGTTTTAGTACATATTGAGTTTTAATTGTCCTTGTTTATCTACCGAACGTATTTTACCATTTTGTTTATCTACTTCAAATTCTTTTATTGCTTTAGCAACAAAACGGCCTAGTTCTACAGGAACAGCATTACCGATTGCTTGTTCAAGAGCTGTTTTAGTACCTACTAATTTAAAGGTTTTGGGAAATGTTTGGATAGCGGCTCTTTCTTTGGTAGTTAATGCTCGCACCTTAGAAGAAGGAGGACAAGTATCTCCTGCGTGTTGTTTATAATTTGGGGGCATTGGCCGATTTACGCCTCTAATGGTTGGACTAGGTTCATAGATACTAAAAATTCCTCGACGTTGATAACTTCTAGGATGTCTATAGTAATGTTCTAATCCAAGTGTTTTGCCAAAATAATCCTGTAGTGTCATTGGGGTTTTAGCAAGATTCTTATGTAGATAATATTCTAATTCATTGTCTTTTCCATTTAATCGGCCAATAAGAAAGAAGCGTTTTCTTTTTTGAGGCACACCACACAAACTAGCATCCAGTGTTTTGTATGTGAGGCCATAGTTGTTCGCCTTGAATATTTTTATAGTTTTAGATAGTATGTTGCTTTGTTTAATTCTAGCTACATTTTCCATAACAAACCATTTAGGTCTAACTTTGGTTATAATTTGGGCAAAGGAAAGCGTCAAATCTGCTCTGCCTAAACTTTCGTCTCGTTTGCCTGCGCTAGAAAAATCTTGGCAAGGTGGCCCACCAATAATGATTTCAGGATGCAAAGGAGCAATTATATCCAAAACTTGCTCTTCATTAGACAAATCTATATTGTAAATTGGATGTTTAAAATTGTCCTTGTATATTTTGATAGCAGGTTTCCAGTTATCAAATGCAGCTTGAATTTCAAAATTTTCGTTCTGAAACCCAAGAGATAAACCACCGCAACCAGCAAATAAGTCAACTGTTTTCATGAACTAATCAAAAATTTTGGAATCATTAACAATAATCGCATCAAATCTTCTTTCTGGAGATAGAAGGTTTTGCCCTCCTCCTAAAATAATATTTTTTATAGCACTTTTCTTTACTCTAGGAGTGGTCAGTGCTTCACATTTCATATATCTATGCGTTGATTTTCCGTTGATGGCAAATGCTTTATCATTTTTGGTGTTGTATGAAAGCTGATCGATGATTTTTTTATGGTCAAACTGGCCTAGTAAAAGAAAATCATAGAGCATTTTAAATAACCAAATCAGTGTACGTCCGTTTCTGGATATTCTATTCGCTCTATTGGCAATTTCATTTTTAACAATGTCTACAAAAAGTCGAGTAAAAGCAAGATCACTCCAAACAAAACAATCCAAGCAGTTTTGTGCAAGTAAAGGCGTTTTACCTTTCGTTTTCCAAATGGGTTGCAGTACTAATGGAGATTGGTTGTTGATAAATGATTGACAGATGGCATCTAAATCCTGAACAATGTAGTCAAGAAAGGGGATAACATGGCTTGCTGTTGACCAATCTTTTACAGAGGTATATTTTTTTAAGTTTAAGTTTGGTGCTGAATATAGTTTAATCTTTTGAGCAATACTACAAGCTAAATATACAATCGTATCTGGTCGTACAACCAGTTCGCTACCATACTTGCTGTCCTCAAGATTACAGGTGGTGTGGTCTGGTAGTGCTGTTAGTTTAATTTCAATGGGAGCTAGACAGCTTCCATCTAGTTTGCTTTGTGTCACTAAATCAACTCTTGGTAATGTACCAATTACAAGCTGTTGGTATGGCGTATATGGTGCTTCGAATGCATAAAAAATATTTTCTGAAGTAGGAATTTCGCCCAAGAGTTGTTCAACAGCTATGTGTTGATGTGTTACATTTAGGTGCTTGTCTAAAACCAGATAAATACAATCTAAATTTAAACAGTGCAAATAAGCTGTAAGCGCAGCTGGGAAGGACGAGTTAAACTGATTTTTCCCCCAGCTTTGTTTTTTAGTGAAATCTCTGTTAGAATATTTGAGGCCAAAAAGACTTGGTTGCTTATTCATTTAAGTAGTTGGTTTTAAGCGTATAGATTAATTTCTAATACCAAACACTAACCTCCTCCAAAGGTTTGCGTGTAATATTGGGTACGGTAGCATCCTCGGCAGGATAACCCACTGGAATCAACAACATAGCACGCTCATTCTTGGGGCGTTCTAATAATTGCTCCAAAAAGTTCATCGGGCTAGGCGTATGGGTCAAGGAGCACAAACCCGCCTGATGAATAGCAGCTAGTAAGAAACCGGCCGCCAAACCTACCGATTCATTAACATAATAATTCTTTTTTTTGCCCTCGGGAGTCATATCATACGCCTTCTTAAACACAACAATTAAGTAAGGGGCTTCCTCCAAGAAAGGTTTGACTTCATCTGTGCCCAAGTGTGCCAAATCATCGAGCCACTCTTGCGACATGCGCTCTGTATAATTTTTGAGTTCCTCCTTTTCTGCTGCTACTCGGATTCTTTTTTTCATGTCTGGCGACTCTACTACTGCAAATGTCCAAGGTTGTTTGTTGGCACCAGAAGGTGCGGTAGAGGCGGTACGAATGATGTTTTCAATAACCGCTCTAGGAATTGGGCGGCTAGAAAAATGGCGCACCGTCCGTCTAGTTTTCATTTCTGTGTAGAAGGTTTGAGCATTGTGGGCCAGTGCTTCATCACTGAGAATAGGGCGGCTATGTGGCAAAAAATCAGACATAAGCAATGTTATTATGATGTAGTAGTTTGTTGTGCGGCTTGCAGTTGAGTATGATAATAATAAACCGCCGCCAAGGTTAAGCCCCAACCTACAATAAAACTAATATTAAGTACGGTCGGGTCTGGAATGTCTGTTCCCTTGAGCAACACAAAAGCAACCAACCGGATGGTGACAACGCCCAAGCCTACGGCATAGGTGTAGCGGCTAAATTTTTCATGTTCCAGAATATTTCGTTGCTGTATGGCATTCCAAGCTTTGTAGGTATAATAAAGCATGAGTAAGGAAACAAACGCTATGATAAACGTTTCTAAAATACCCGCAAACGGAACAAAAAATGCAAAGATAAATCCTGAAATGGCGGCTGTTAGACAAAATAAAAAGTAAATTTTACCAATTTTGCGATGTATCGCCATATTGTTTTTTCTAAAATTGCGATTGAATTGAAACAATCCAATAATCAAAAACAAAGCCCCAAAAAGTCGGTGTACCAACTCTGTCCAAGTAAATGATGCTAGAGCAGGCAGCGCCTTGGTGGTATAAGCTTCATCATAAAAAAACAAACTAATTTTATGATGCAAATCTTGCGGTAGCAAATAAGGGCTTAGAGAGGCATAGATTCCTATAATTGTTAGGAAGATAGCGGTATTGTAGCCCCAACGGCCAAGTTTTTGCACTTTTTCCATGAGTGATAATGGTTTTAAATTAAAAAAGCTAAGACTGAACAGGGGAGGTTCTGGTAGCGTTTACTTGCAATTCTTCTGCTTCCAAGTCAATATTGCCCAATTGAACAGGCACCAACTGATTGACTAAACTAGCATCATGCTCAAGGGCTACTTTGATATAATTGGCGGTAAACCCAAACATTTTGCCGTCTACTTCTTTGGCTTCTACCAAAACCACTTGATGCGTATTGGCGTGTTGTTGGTAAAACTGGCGGCGTTTTTTGATAGAAAGCTGGCGCAATTGCTCGTTGCGTACTCTGCGTGTGTGCATAGGCACTACGTGATCCATTTCGGCGGCAGGGGTATTGGCCCGTTCTGAGTAGGTAAATACGTGCAAGTAGGATATATCTAGCTGCTCTAAGAACAGTTGTGTTTCTTTAAAATCCTCGTCCGTCTCGCCTGGAAAGCCTACAATAACATCTACCCCAATGCAACAGTGGGGCATGGCTTGGCGAATAGCCGCTACACGCTCGGCATACAATTCTCGTTTGTAACGGCGGCGCATGGCACGCAATTGTTTGTTGTTGCCCGATTGTAATGGAATATGAAAGTGCGGCACAAAACGCTTGGATTGGGCTACAAAGTCAATGATTTCTTGTGTGAGCAAGTTGGGTTCAATAGAAGAAATACGAAAACGCTCAATGCCCTCTACTTCATCCAAGGCACGAATAAGGTCAATAAAAAGAGCTTCTTTTTTAGGTTTTAAGCCCTCAATCACCTCTGTTCCATTGCCAAAATCACCAATATTCACCCCAGTAAGCACAATTTCTTTGATGCCCATAGCGGCAATTTCTTGGGCATTGGCTACAATGCTCTCTACCGTATTGCTACGGCTCGCCCCTCTAGCTTGCGGAATGGTACAAAACGAGCATTTGTAATTGCAGCCATCTTGCACTTTTAGGAAGGAACGGGTTCTATCGCCAAATGAAAAAGCATTGACAAAAATATTGGCCTCCTTGACATCGCCAGCTACTACCAAACCCTTGGAGGGGGCTTTGCTCAAATCATCCACATAATCCAAAATGCGGAATTTTTGGGCGGCACCCAATACCAAATCCACCCCCGGAATTTCGGCAATTTCGTCGGGTTTGAGCTGGGCATAACAACCCACCACCACTACAAACGCATCGGGCGATTGGCGCAATGCTTTGCGTACGGTTTTGCGGCATTTGCGATCGGCAAAATCCGTCACCGAACAGGTATTGATAACATAAATATCTGCAGGGTTTTTGAAGGCGGTTTCTTGATAACCAGCTTCCTCAAAAAGGCGGCCCATGCTAGAGGTTTCGGAGTAGTTGAGCTTGCAGCCCAAGGTATGAAAAGCGACTGTTTTTGGTGTAGCCATTTTATGATATTAATTGACGTAAAACACGTTTGTTAAGACTTGTAAGCGGATAAACCTTTTGGTTATTACTCAAGAATGTGTTTTTGTGATAAATGTCTGCTGCTACAAAGATATACTGTTTTTCCTTTTGGGTAATATTTTCAACCTTAGTTTCGTTCAAATCTATCCCCAAAGTGACAATAAGCATGGCATCTACGTCCAATTGGGCCACTTCTTCGTGATTTTGTTTGTAACGTTCTCTTAGTGTACGTTTTACAGAAACACCCATACTTTTGTTATCCACCAAAAGCTTAAAATCATATTCTACTGCTTTGATTTTTGAATCGTGAGATTGGGTGCTGTATTTTATCTTATTGCTTTTTAATAAATCCTCAAACCTTTTTTCGTAACTCTGCCCAGCCGTAGAGCGAATGGATTGGCTGGCACTTTCGGCATAAATGATTTGCAAAATAGTGGCAGGTTCCAAGGCTTCCAATTCAATTAAGTTGGAATAAATACTGCCATAAAACACATTGTTAGGATCGTTAATTTGTTCAAAAAGTACTTTTATTAACAAGGCACCCGCCACTCGTACAGAGTAGGGCAATAAGAGCAAGTTATAATCATAAGAAAAGTCCATGATGTGGCAGTCTGAACTAACTCTGAAGTGTTCTGACAATAAATTGCTTTTGGCTAAAATATAATCCTTGAAACGATAGAGTAAGAGTGCCGTTCTTAACAAATCAAAATCCATATCTTCAATAAGCACCAATCCTAAGAAATGCTTTATCTTTTGTACGGTTTTTTGACGTGTTGATATGTCGTCAACAAAGTCTAAACAAATTTCTTTTTTTGTATAAAAATCTAATTCTGAGTTTTCTAATAATTTTAATTGTTCTATTAGGTGAATGATTTGGTTGCGTGTTAGCTTAGTCTTTACGGTATCTGTAAGTATTTTGTAAAACCTAATATTAGTAGCTAGTTTTGAGTTGTCTTGTACCAAAAGAAGCGTTTCCGTGTTCATTACCAATAAAGTTTAAGCTCAATAATTGATGTTACGTAAGTGATAAAAAAGTATTCTTGTGTCAACAAAACTAAAAAAGGTCTCAAAATGGCTCGCATGATAGCGGCTGCTTAAAAGATTTTGCCTGAAGAGATGACTAAACTTAGCGCTGTACTAAGGGAGAGTCTAACCAATTAAAAAGGTATTTTTCCTCATGTTCTATTGCAAATTTGTCAAGAAAATCTAAGTACTCTTCTTGAAATGTTCTTTTTTGGTGGTGCTTTTCTTGGTTTAATATATAATTATAAACACGCTCAATCTGAGAATGTGCATAGGAAAAAACACCATATCCTTCCTGCCAAGAGAACTTTGATCTTACAAACCCTTGTTCATTGATGAATCTAGCGGAATTATTTTTAATATCTCTAACCAAATCTGAAATTCTCATAGAAGGCTTTAAGCTTACAAAAACATGTACATGATCTTTTACACCATTAATGATAATTGGTTTCTGATTTTTGGCTTTTATAACACCTGCTATGTGTTTAAATACTTGTTCTCTCCATGGTTTTTGAAGTAAGTTTGCTCTTCCTTTTACTGCAAATACGTATTGAATATAGATCTGTGAATAACTACCTGCCATTATAATTTTTTATTGTTCTATTTCATTAGAATTTGGTTTTGTATACGCACTTTTCTGAGTAAAGTTTTAATTGCATCATAAAAATTATTGGAAGGCGATGTTTAAGAAAGGAAAATTTCTTTGAGTAGGGGTTGTGAAGTACTGAGCAAATGCCTCCGAATATTGTTGAAAAAAAACCGAAGGGGTGATATTATTCTAGCAATAACATAAATAATACGAATTCAACCCTGAAAGGGTGTCATTATTACCCCTACAAGACGATAATAGCACCCTTTCAGGGTTCAAAAACTATACTTAAACATGTTCTATAATAATAACATCCCTTCGGGATTAACATTTCGCAGTATTAATTATAATCTAAATTTAGAACTTAACAGCCCTGCCC
>CAYULH010000156.1:0-9777 GCA_964445645.1 uncultured Aureispira sp.
ACCCTATATGCATGCGGCTTACGCGTCGGCGAGGTCCTTAGACTAGAGGTCTCTGATGTAGACGGACAGCGGCGCTTATTGCATATTCGCTGTAGCAAACAATACAAAGACCGCTATGTACCTCTTTCGGAAGATTTGCTGCATCTATTGAGGCGATATTATAAAAGGTATAAACCGGAGCACTATTTATATTTGAAGGGGCCGCCAGGGATGCTAATGGTCAGCGGAAACCCTACACAGCAAGTAGTGTCCGAAAGATATTACAAAGAGCGGCGCTACAAGCGGGACTTAGAAGAAAGGTCCGGACGCATGATTTGAGGCATAGTTATGCGACGCATTTATTAGAAGCCGGAGTAGATATCCGGTATATCCAGCGTTTGTTGGGTCATGCCAGCACAAAGACTACCGAGATTTATACACATGTTAGCATGATGCATCTACAGCAGCTACCGGATGTTTTGAAAATGTTATAACTTAATGGAGTATATCGGGAATTCCCGATATAAAGACGTTGTAAGCTATTGAAATGAGAACGAAAGAAATCATATTAACCATTGTCATTGGAACACTGTTAAGCTGCCAAACGAACAGCGATAAAAGTGAATTGGCTGAATTTGAAGCACCTCAAATTATTAATACTCAATTCAGTGATTCAATAAAATCGATTCCTTATCAGGCAGAGTTTGTAACAGAGGTATTTCCATCTTTTGTGGGAAAATTTAAGTTCCAAGAAAAAATTGATGTAAATCCGGAAAAAAGAGATACGACAATTTACAGAGACTTTATTGAAGAATACTCTCGTAGAAGCTTAACAGATAGCATAGACATCAATGGACTTGAACTAATCGTTGATTATAATAATACTGTTAGGTACAATAGATACTACCAGTTTGACTCTACTTTATATGACCATTACCCTGTCTACTTCGTCAATTCAACCAAAACGGATAAAGTGTTTTACGGAAAAGACAGTTACGTTTTTGGAATTCAAGAAGCTGTGGACAATGAGAAGTATGGAAAATGGCGACCTATCGAAGGAAGAGGTTTCGATTTTTGCGGAAATGGAAGATGGGGACTAATTATTCATCCTCAGGAATTCATTTTAGTCTTAATGAGAAAATATGCAGGAGATTATAAAACTGATATGAGGGTTAGATTTGAAGTAGGTGAAAATATCTTTGTTAGTCGACCTTTTAAAGGAAGTCTAAATGAAAGCCAATTTTCTATAAAAGATAGCTCTTACCTTGAGCGAAGACTACAAGAGACAGATGGTAAGGCAGCCACTTGGCTTTTCTATGGAGCGGTTCCGAAGGAAGAAGAATGGGCAGTAAAAACATTTTAAAAAAGAAAACAGCTTACAACACTGTGTAAAAATGCATTAAAACGCATTTTACACTAACCGTTATGCCTCACCGAAAAAAACGACACAACTACCAAATAACGAACAGAAAATCGACAGACAAGAAGCCAACGCTTCGCAAAATCAAAAGAGCTGTTTCCCTTCACACGTGCCGACACAAACAGCACATTTGATTTAGCCCCAACGAACCCACCAACCAAGACAATTATTTGCCTTTTTTAGGTCTTTTAATTCTCTTATCGTAATATTGCAATGTCATTACAAGAACCATGGGTGTAACTAAAACAGACCTTTTCACAGACTTAGACAATGAAATTGCGCTTGCCGCAAAGGCATTTGCCCATCCTGCTAGAGTCGCCATACTGCATTTTCTGCTAAAAAGCAATGCTTGTGTGAATGGCGATTTAGTGCAAGAACTTGGTTTGGCGCAAGCCACAATTAGCCAACATTTGAGAGAATTGAAAGATATTGGTATCATTCAGGGAACCATTGAAGGTTCTCGCGTTAGCTACTGCATTAACCCTGTTCGTTGGGCAGAAGTAAAAGACCAATTCCTAAATATGTTTGATCAATACCCATCACCTTCAGAACAAGATTGCTGCTAAAAAAATTTACGGAATCCTATCGTAATATTGCAATAACCTAAATAGAATGTACAACGAAATAGAAAACTCAATTCACTCGATTCTCAATATCGAAATTCCTGATAACAGGAAAATTACCTTGACTCCCTTGATTCAGTACGTACAACAAAAATTAAAAGCAAAGGAGCCAGTTAACCTAAATTTCATCTGTACGCATAATTCACGAAGAAGTCAATTCTCTCAAATTTGGGCCTGTACCGCAGCAAATTACTATGGCATCAATGCCAATTGCTTTTCAGGCGGAGTAGAAGTAACAGCTTTTAATCCTAGAGCAGTTGATTCTCTTAAAAGAAGCGGATTTAAAATTGAGCATGATGAAAGCGAAAACCCCAGATACAAGGTGTATATCTCAGATGAAACCGAACCTTTGGTTGCCTTTTCGAAATTATTTGACGACCCTGTCAATAGTGCCGAAAAGTTTGCTGCAATAATGACTTGTTCTCATGCCGATGAAAATTGTCCGTTTATTCCAGGTACAGAAAAACGGATAGCAGTTAATTATAATGACCCAAAGGAATTTGACGATACTCCAGTAGAATCTGAAAAGTACGATGAAAGGTCTCTTCAAATTGCCAATGAAATGTTCTATGTATTCTCAAATCTAAAAACTCAATAAAAATGAAAACAACAATTACCAGTTTCCTTTGCTTGGTTATTCTATTATTTGGAAATCCAATTCATTCCCAAACGCTACCAATAGAAATCAATAAAGAACTTGAAACTACTACAGAAAGGCTCATTGCCAACTTCGATGAGATTGACGCAAAACGCAAAAAAGAGCTTGAAGAACTTGGTGATTTTATGGTGGAACAACTCAAGGGTCAGGAAAAGTTTAATGCATTATTCGTTTGTACCCACAATTCAAGAAGAAGCCATATTGCTGATTTGTGGTTTAAATATGGAATGTATTACTACGGTGTAAATCAGTTTGAGTCTTTCTCAGGTGGTACAGAAGCTACCGCATTTAACCCAAAGGCAATTGAAGCAATAAAACGAGCAGGTTTTACTGTTGTGTATGACAAGAAGGTAGAAAACCCTGTAGTGTCTATTACACCAAAGAATTATCCCGTTTGGAGAATGAAATCAAAGGTTTACTCGCACGAAGTAAATCCCAAGTCAAATTTTGTAGCCGTCATGGTATGCTCAGATGCAGATAAATCATGCCCCGCTGTTGATGGCGCTGTTGGAAGATTTGCCATACCATACAACGACCCTCGGTATTTTGATAATACACCCTCCGAAAAACAGAAGTATGATGAAACCGTAGCATTGATTGGCACTGAAATGTTATACCTCGTGCATCATATCAAGAATAAAATCATTGTTCAAGCAGAGTTAGAAAAATAATGTCAGGTAAAAAACTCAGTTTCCTCGATCAATACTTAACCATTTGGATATTCCTTGCAATGGCCATTGGAGTAGGAATTGGTTATCTGTTTCCTTCATCTTCCTCATTCATTGATTCTTTCAGTAGCGGCAGTACTAATATTCCTATTGCCATTGGGTTAATACTAATGATGTACCCGCCCTTAGCAAAGGTTGATTATAAACTCTTGCCAAAGGTCTTTCGAAATGTAAGAGTATTATCCATTTCACTTTTGCTTAATTGGATTATTGGCCCAGTATTGATGTTTGCCTTAGCATTGATCTTTTTGCAGGACTATCCTGAGTACATGGTAGGGTTGATACTCATTGGCTTAGCCAGATGTATCGCTATGGTATTGGTTTGGAACGATTTGGCTGAAGGCAGTAGTGAATATGGCGCAGGTTTAGTAGCTCTCAACAGCATATTTCAGGTTTTTGCTTACAGCTTCTACGCTTGGTTATTTATTACCATTCTTCCACCCTACTTCGGCTTTGAAGGAGCAATTGTAGACATCTCAATAACTACGATAGCTGAAAGTGTAGCCATCTATTTAGGCATACCATTTTTAGCAGGACTGTTGAGTAGAATCATTTTAGTGAAAGCAAAAGGAGAAGATTGGTACAAAACTAAGTTCATCCCAACCATCTCACCTATGACATTGATTGCCTTGCTATTCACTATTGTAGTGATGTTCTCACTGAAAGGTGAATTGATTGTGCAGATCCCAATGGATGTAGTGAGAATAGCTATTCCATTATTAATTTATTTTGCCTTGATGTTCCTAATTGGTTTCTTCATCAGCAAGGCAATGGGTGCAGAGTATGATAAAAATGCAGCTATTGCTTTCACTGCTGCAGGCAATAATTTTGAACTAGCAATAGCAGTGGCCATTGCCGTATTTGGTCTAAATTCAGGTCAGGCTTTTACAGGTGTCATCGGCCCTTTAGTAGAAGTGCCGGCATTGATTTTATTGGTACGAGTAGCTTTTTGGCTAAGAAAGAAATATTACTAATAACAGGATGAAAGGTGACAAATGTTACTTTCCTCTAAAAATTATCATCGTACATTTGCGATGAACAAACAATAAAAGAGTTGAGCAGAACATTATCCGATATTGAATACTCGCTTGAAGATCAGCAATTAGCATCTTACGCAAAGGCTATGGGGCATCCGGTAAGGATTCAAATACTCAGATTACTCAATAGTCAGGCCTGTTGTTACACGGGTGATTTGACCGAACAAATTCCTTTGGCACAATCAACCATTTCTCAACACTTAAAGGCTTTGAAGGATGCAGGACTTATTCAAGGTGAAATTCAGCCACCCAAGGTGAAGTATTGCCTTAATAAGGAAAATTGGTCATTAGCTAAAAAGCTGTTTGCAGATATAATAGGTTAAAAAAATTTGAATAAATCAATCGTTGATTTGCGATGAACTAAATAAAAACAAGATGAAAGAAATTAAAGTATTAGGTCCAGGTTGCCCAAAGTGCAAAACCACCTACAGCAATGTGCTCGAAGCACTCAAACAAACTTCTGCTGAAGCCAATGTGGAAAAGGTAGAAGACATTGAAGAAATGATGAAATACAATGTACTTACCACCCCTGTCTTGATGATTGACGAACAAATCAAAATAAAAGGCAGAGTTGCTCAGGTGAGTGAAATTGTTGATCTCTTGAAATAATAACTCAATGGAGAATCAAACTTTAGTAAAAGAAATTTGCCCAACTACAACACAAGAATGGGTGAAAAGCGGAGTATTATTAGTGGATGTCCGTGAAAAAGATGAAGTAAGCAAGTTGGCTTATGATGTACCTAACATCATTAATATTCCGCTAAGTGAATTTGAAGAGCGATTTAATGAAGTTCCAAAAACCAAAGACATTGTAGTAGTTGGCAGTGATTCTAATAAAAGTCTGCGGGCTGCGGGCTTCTTAATCAATCATGGCTATGGCAGCGTGGTGAACATGAAGCATGGTCTTGAAAGATGGGTTCAAAAAGGTTTCCCCACTGTAGGAGACACATCAATTGCAATGAATAGCGATAGTTGTTGCTCTTCCGGTGGTTGTTGCTAATTCTAAGAGTCATGTTTGATTGGTTACAACATTTCGCTGATTGGCTCATTTATTCCCTTTTTAGGATAGGTGCTGAAACGCATTTAGGCACAGCCTTGAATTTCTTTGTCTATGATACACTGAAAATTCTAATCCTTTTATTCCTTATTGTTTTCATCATGGGAATTGTAAATTCCTATTTCCCAATTGAAAAGCTGAAAGACTATTTGCATCGTAAAAAACTGTACGGATTAGAGTACTTTTTTGCTTCCATCTTTGGAGCCATAACACCTTTTTGCTCTTGCTCCTCTGTTCCCTTATTCATAGGCTTTGTGCAAGGTGGCATTCCTTTGGGTGTAACCTTTGCCTTTCTCATCACTTCGCCCTTGGTAAATGAAGTGGCTATTGCCATGTTTATCGGAATGTTTGGAATAAAAGCTACGCTGATTTATGCTATTTCAGGCATTTTATTAGGGACTATTGGCGGTTGGATTTTAGGCAAATTCAACCTTGAACCTTTTCTCTCCGATTGGGTCAAGAAAATCCTAGCCAATAAAATGCAACAAGGCGAATACGAAGAAGATAAATTGACATTTCGCCAAAGACTACCCGACATTACTCGTGGGGCTTGGGACATTGTAAAAGGAGTTGTGTTGTACGTCATTATTGGTATCGCCATTGGTGCAGCAATGCACGGTTATGTTCCTGAAAACTTTTTTGGACAATATTTAGGTGGTGGGCAATGGTGGACCGTTCCACTTGCTGTAATTCTTGCCGTTCCCATGTATGCCAATGCAGCAGGAATTGTTCCTGTAATTCAGGTTTTTGTTGCTAAAGGCGTCCCACTCGGAACAGCCATTGCCTTCATGATGGCAACCGTAGGTTTATCGATACCGGAAGCGACTTTACTTAAAAAAGTAATGACCATGAAATTGATTGCGCTGTACTTCGGGGTAGTTACGCTATTCATCATCCTTTCAGGATTTTTATTCAACATCTTATTATGAAAACAAAAACAGAAATATTGCTTGAACTTTGGATTGAGTCCCGAACACGTTTTACCAATCAGTTAGAAAATCTAACCGAAAATGATTTGAAGAAGAAACTCGGCAATTCACCTAATTCGGTTGGTTTTCTCATTCGCCATATCGGTGATGTAGAATTGCTTTTTGCTAAAAATGTATTTGGCGACAGTTCAGTTAAAGTAACGGCAAAAACAGTAATTGACAAGCGAGATACAGGCGAATGGCCAGATTTAGAAGCTTTGAAAAACTATGTGTCTGAATCCTTCAAAAAACTGAAATCCATAGTCGAAAAACAAACCGAAACGGATTGGGAAACCACTATAAGCACCAAAGAATTTGGCACTAAAACCAAAGCAGAAGCCTTTGGAAGAATTGTATCACACACCGCTTACCACGCAGGTCAGTTGGCAATCATTAACAAATACGGAAAAAATTAAATTTTAAATACAATGAACACAAAAAACATCTTTCTCTCATTTGCAACATTAATGATGTTGCTTTTTACCGCTTGCAACAGCGAAGCACAAAACACCAAGCAAACTTCAACTGCGACATCTGACGCTAAAATTGAAGTTATTCAGTTTCATTCTGAACACCGTTGTAAGACCTGTAACAAGATTGAGGAACTCAGTAGAGAAGCATTAAAAGATTTTCCAGGCATTCCTTTTTCATTGGTTAGCGTAGATGATGAAAAGAATGAAAAAAAAGCAGAAGAATTTGAAGCCTTCGGCACTGCACTCTTTTTATACAACCCTGCAACAGGAGAGAAAAAGAACTTGACGGAATTTGCTTTTATGAATGCGGGAAATGAAGAGAAATTTATTGAAGAACTGAAAAAGGAAATTCAAGCCTTTCAAAAATCCTAAATATGGATTGGATTAACGAGTTAGCACAAAACAAAGAAGCTCCAATTTTAGCTGCCTTTGCATTGGGCTTGCTAACAGCAATTGCACCGTGTCCGTTGGCCACCAATGTTACCGCAACAGCATACATTGCGAAAACAATAACCAACAGAAAAAAGGTATTGTTGAGCGGTCTACTTTACACATTGGGCAGAGTATTTACCTATACACTAATTGGAACCATCATTTACTTTGGTGCGTCCAAATTCCAGGTTGCTAAACTCTTTCAAGGTAATGGTGAAAAATACATTGGCTTTGTTCTAATTATCATAGGTCTGATTATGCTTGATGTTATCAAACTCAACTTCATAAAAGGCGGCAACTTTACCGATAAGCTATCTGAAAAATTCAAGACTAAAGGACTTTTAGGCTCATTTTTGTTGGGAGCCTTATTTGCTTTGGCATTTTGTCCATACAGCGGAGCGTTGTTTTTTGCAATGCTTATTCCAATGACACTTTCTGCCGATGCAGGTTTGGCTTTGCCGGTTGTTTTTTCATTCGGCACAGGATTGCCAGTAATTCTGTTTGCCCTTGTGATTGCATTCAGTTTAGAAAAATTGGGAATGTATTTTAAAGCCATTACCAAAGTTGAAAAAGTAATGCGTTTTGTAGCAGGTTTGGTTTTCATTCTAACAGGATTGTATTACATCAATATCTATTTCAAAATACTATGAAGTTTTATTGGATAGTCATACTTTTTGCCTTTGCTTCTTGCAACACTTCGGAAAAATATCCAGAGTTTGACACCATAGACACCGATTTTTCAAAAGGACGGCTAAACCACAAGCAGACAATCACAATTAAGGACTTAGAAAAATTTCACGGTCATTTATGTGACGGCTTAGTAGTTGGATCTTTGGCTATGCAAGAAGCTATGAAAGAGCTTTATCCAGATCAATCTATTGACAGAACAAATTTGAGAATTGTAAGCAAGCCATCACCCTGCTTGACAGATGTTGCCATTTATCTGACAGGTGGACGATACCAATTCAATACTTTTTATGTGGACACAGAATTTGAAGGGCTGTACATCATCCAACGAATTGATGACCTAAAAACTGTTTCTGTTTCACTAAACGATGGAGTTAAACCAACTTCGATAGACAGTTTGGGAAATATTGCAATACAGCAAAACCTATCCCCTTGCGACATTGACTACTTACGAAAACTGGAAGACGATTTTACTCAGACATTAATCCAATCAGCCCCGACAACACTTTTTACGGTTAAAGAAATTCAAAATTTTGAATGGAATCCTAAGACCAAAAATGATTACTTAAAGACTGACATTCTTAATAAAAATCTTCCCGACTGTAAATAGTCAACGCTTTTGGTGGCACATCCCGAAAAAATCGGGAAGAGCCTCCAAGCCAACACACCATGAATGACTCGAAATGACCACAAAACGGAATAAAGAAAAAAAGGCCAAGGCATAACAATCGCTATAAAAACATGCCCTTCGGGACACGTTTCATAGCGGGGCCGTTGTAAGCTATTGAAATGAGAACGAAAGAAATCATATTAACCATTGTCATTGGAACACTGTTAAGCTGCCAAACGAACAGCGATAAAAGTGAATTGGCTGAATTTGAAGCACCTCAAATTATTAATACTCAATTCAGTGATTCAATAAAATCGATTCCTTATCAGGCAGAGTTTGTAACAGAGGTATTTCCATCTTTTGTGGGAAAATTTAAGTTCCAAGAAAAAATTGATGTAAATCCGGAAAAAAGAGATACGACAATTTACAGAGACTTTATTGAAGAATACTCTCGTAGAAGCTTAACAGATAGCATAGACATCAATGGACTTGAACTAATCGTTGATTATAATAATACTGTTAGGTACAATAGATACTACCAGTTTGACTCTACTTTATATGACCATTACCCTGTCTACTTCGTCAATTCAACCAAAACGGATAAAGTGTTTTACGGAAAAGACAGTTACGTTTTTGGAATTCAAGAAGCTGTGGACAATGAGAAGTATGGAAAATGGCGACCTATCGAAGGAAGAGGTTTCGATTTTTGCGGAAATGGAAGATGGGGACTAATTATTCATCCTCAGGAATTCATTTTAGTCTTAATGAGAAAATATGCAGGAGATTATAAAACTGATATGAGGGTTAGATTTGAAGTAGGTGAAAATATCTTTGTTAGTCGACCTTTTAAAGGAAGTCTAAATGAAAGCCAATTTTCTATAAAAGATAGCTCTTACCTTGAGCGAAGACTACAAGAGACAGATGGTAAGGCAGCCACTTGGCTTTTCTATGGAGCGGTTCCGAAGGAAGAAGAATGGGCAGTAAAAACATTTTAAAAAAGAAAACAGCTTACAACACTGTGTAAAAATGCATTAAAACGCATTTTACACTAACCGTCAGACTGTGCAAAAACCCTCACAAATCAGTGATTAAAAGCGCCATTTTT
>CAYULH010000157.1:0-9714 GCA_964445645.1 uncultured Aureispira sp.
AGCTCGCTTTGCGAGTATTCCATTTTTTAACTTACAATTAATTTTGTACACCTACTTACATTTATTTGAACCTAGAACACTTACTTATCTACAGTTATTTTAGTTTATGAATCACCCTTTTAGAGGAACAGGGGTAGCACTAGTCACTCCGTTCAAAGATCAAGCTGTTGATTATCCAGCACTAACACGTGTGGTAGAGCATTGTATTACAGGAGGACTAGATTTTTTGGTAGCCTTAGGAACAACAGCCGAAACAGCTACTTTATCGGCAGAAGAGCAACAGCAAGTTTTGCGTCATATCGTAAATGTTACCAATAGTAGAGTACCTGTGGTGGCAGGTTATGGTGGCAATAACACAGCCGCTCTAGTAGCACAAATAAAATCAGCAAATTTTGATGGAGTAGATGGTATTTTATCGGCTAGTCCTTCTTACAATAAGCCTACTCAAGAAGGCATTTATCAGCATTTTATGGCTATAGAGGCTGTTGCACCTTGTCCTATTATTTTGTACAATGTACCAAGCCGTACCGCTTCTAATATGACTGCCGAAACCACCTTGCGCCTAGCCAATGCCAGCGACAAATTTGTAGCTGTGAAGGAAGCTTCGGGCAATATAGCTCAGGTTATGCAAATTATCAATGGCGAAAAACCCGATCATTTTGCTGTGCTTTCGGGCGATGATAATGGAACCTTGCCTTTGGTATCTTGTGGTGCTGATGGGGTTATTTCTGTGGTAGCCAATGCTTATCCTAGTGCCTACAGCCAATTGGTAAAAGCTGCTAGAACTAGTGATATGAATACAGCAAGAGCCATACACTACCATTATATGGAGTTGGTCAATGCCTTGTTTATAGATGGCAATCCTGCTGGTGTAAAATATGTATTGGAACAAATGGAAATCTGCTCTTCAGAATTGCGTTTGCCACTAGTTGGGCCTACTGATGCTACCAAGATATTATTAAAACAATTAATGCAAGCCCTACCTGCATCATCTTTGACCTAGAACGTACATGAAACGCCCTTCCTTGTATAGAGATTTGCGCCTATGGGTGTGGTTGGGGATTGGACTGTTGTTGATCCTGCATCATTTTTGGGGCTATTATGGGCATTATGGCTTTGATGATGTGCTTGGTTATGGTTATTATGCCCATGAGTGGGCGCAAGGCCAATTGTTTTTTCTCAGCGAGGATTTTTTCTCTTACAGATGGGGATTTATTGCTCCCACAAGTATTTTTTATGCCTTGTTTGGAGTCAATGACCATGCCTCGGCTATTTTTCCCACTTTTGTTTACATAGCAACGGCAGCACTGGTGGCGCGAATTATGCGGCTAGAAAAATACGGGGTGGCAGCTCTGGCCATGCTGATATATGGCTTGGATAGCTGGACCATGTATTATTCAGACAAATTGATGGCCGATACATCTGTAGCATTGGCTGTATTGTTGGCTTTTTCGGCCATTGCTAGAGAGCGTTTTGAAGCCTCCAAAAGCTGGCAAAATGCCTTGTTACTGTCTGCCTCTGTTTTTTGGGGCTATTTGAGCAAGCAATCCATACTACTCCTATTTCCAGTATTCTTAATTTTATTAATTATTGATATAACGAGAGGACGCTATCGTGAATTTTGGGTACACACAATCATTAATTGTACTATAATAGGTGTGGCTTATTTGGTATGGATTTATATGCTTACAGGCAATCCATTTGAACGATTTGCGGCGGTCAATCAAGGCGTGGTTGATAATTTGGGAGCGGGCCGATCCTTTTCTTTTTGCAATTATAGTATTCAAGCAAGCAGTGTACTCTACTATCGTCTATTTGCAGAAATGGGGCTCAAATTTATAGATTCTGGTATGGCATTGAGCTTTTTGTTGGCTATGCCCACCCTAATTAGTCAGCGTTGGAGCAATCTTTGGCAAACACAGAGTTTTACAGCTTACTGGTCATTTGTATTTATACTGGCCTTACTTTCGGCCAATTTTATGACCACCTCTTATGAAGCTTATCTGCCTATATGTCCCGATATTCGTCACTTCCTAATGTTGGTTCCTTTGGCGGCTGTAGTAGCTGCACCCAGTGTAGCCAACTTTGCCACAACCAAAGAAAAAGGAGGCTACTTTATAGCTAGTTTTGCCTTGGGTTCCTTGTTGGGATTGGCCTTTACAGCAGGCAATATGCGTTGGTTGTATGTAGGCATATTGTTGCTAATTGTAGTACGTATGCTCTTGCCTAATAACAAATATAGCCAAGGAAGTTTCCTAATTCTCTTGATTGGAATATTGTTCTTACCTGTTTTATCTTCTATGAGAACGGCTGTTAAGGATAGTTCTTACCTAGAACAACGGGCACTTATTGAGGAGCATTTTCAAAATAAAAAAGAATCAAGTATGGTTATTACCGACCAAATTGGCTGCAATATAGGGCGTTATTGGATGGCTTATGACCCAAAGGCTCCAACACAGTTTTATACTTACCAAGAGCTTTCTACGCTTTCTTTTCCCGAACACACATCCGTTTATCTCATCGGAAATGGCGACATGCTTTATCGTTCTGGAACCAGTTATGAGCGCTTGCCACGCATGTTGAGGGATTGTTATGAGCGCAGTTGTCCACCACAAACCACTCCTGTTTATCGTTCTGATAAAATACTCTTATTGCAGGTGCATGAGCCTCAATTATTGCTAAAGGAATAGTGCATTTTTTAGTTCTTAAACAACTGCTTCGTCTAATTTTGAAGGCTTTTTCCTGTTTTTTAGATTTTATTTTTATAATTCTAATGTGTTAAGGTTTGTTTTATGCAAACATCCAATGATTAATATATTTTAACTATGTCTTTGACCCGTTTACTTCTTTCCTTATGTATTGTTTATCTTATTAGTAGTTGTACAGTCGGAAGAATTGTTTGGTATTTGAAACCCAGTCTTGACGATCACAACAATGGTATTTTTGTTTGTGATACCATTCGTGGATGTGGAGAACAGCCAATACCAACTACTTCCAATGCTACAGAAAATACAGGTTTTTATCAACCAAGTTGGGTTGCCCAATTGCAAGATTTGCCTACTGCCCCAAAGTGGCTTGCACCCGAATTGTTGTTAGAAGGAGAGTCTGTGGATGATTTTTTGAAACGAAAAGAAACCACAGCATTTTTGGTGATACAGAATGATACCTTGTTGTATGAGCACTATTTTAATGAAGGAGCAGCAGACAAAGCCATTATTGTTTTTTCGATTACCAAGGCTTTTACGGCTACACTCACGGCCATTGCCATAGAAGAGGGGCATTTGCGCCTAGACCAGCCTGTAGCTGATTTTTTGCCTGCTTTTGCCCAAAAAAATCGAGGAGATTTACAAATACAGCACCTGATGAATATGGTTTCGGGGTTGAGATGGGGCGATTTTGATGATTTGTGGCAATTGGGGCATTTGTATTATACTGGCAATCAAGAACATTTTGTGGCACAGAGTGCCCAATACAAACATCCTGCTGGCACACATTTTTCTTATCAATCATTAGCTACTCAAATACTAGGTGTTTGTTTAGAAAAGGCCATTGAGCAACCTTTGGCGCAATATATGTTTGACAAAATATGGCAGCCTGTAGGCATGAAATACAATGCTTATTGGACTTTGGACAATAAAAAAAGACGACATGCCCGAACTTTTGGAGGTTTGGCACTCACCGCAACAGATATGGCACGGTTTGGGCAGTTGTTGATGCATCGAGGCAACTGGAAGGGGCAGCAAATCATACCTATATGGTTTATAGAGCAATTAGAAGGTCGAGATTTGAACCATTGGTTTGGTTATGTCAATAGTTATTGGCGCAATGGTTATGTAGAACCCAATTATGCAGCGCAGCAGTATTATTATGCAGCAGGCTACAAGGGGCAATACATTTATGTGGATCCCCAATCAAAAATAGTAATTGTACGCACCGGCAAAGATGATGACCAGAGTTGGTCCCTCAATCTAGGACGCTTGACCGCTTGGTTGTCTAAAGGACAAAATGACCTAACCAATCCTAAACTAGATTACAGTGCCGAGTTTGCAGGAACATATTACAATGAAAAAGGCGATACCATGTCGATTGCAGCACTGCCCAAAGAACCCAACAAGGTGCAACAATGGAGTTGGACACACAATTTGCCCATTTTTAAAGAAATAAAAAACCTAAGTGTATTGCATACATTTGATGGCATGAGCATTGGGTTTAGACAAAAAAACGAACAAACAAGACTCTATTACGACATCCAAAACGAAAAAGTAATAGGCTTATATCACAATTCATGGCCCCAAACTAGCTTGAATTATTATAAAAAAGTCCGCTAAGAGCAAACCAAATATACATTTGGCTGTTTTAATTGGTGGCAGAACATTTACATTTTTTATTACAATTTAGAACCTCTCTGAACATTATGAAAGGATTATTAATTTTTGCCGCTTTGCTATTTTCTTTAGGTGCTTGTGAAGTTATTGATAAACTGACACAGTTTGACATTCCTTACACTACCACTTTTACAATTCCTGCTACTCCTTTGTCTGGTTTGGGCTTGCCAATTGACCTGGCTACGCCACCTTTACGCAACGACAACGAACAAAAATATAAGGCTTATAATACGGCCTCAAATATGTTGGAGGAAGTTTCTTTGAAGGAACTAGAATTGACTATCTTGACCCCTGCAGGAGAAGATTTTTCTTTCTTAGAAGAAGCAGAAATATTTATCAAAGCAGATGGCTTGCCAGAAATAGCCATTGCCTCTAAAAATCCAGTACCAGCTACAACAGATGGAAAACTAGTATTTGATGTTTCTGGCGCAAACTTAAAAGAATATATTCAAGCACAGGAATTTACATTGCGTGTAAGTACCGTGTTGGATGAAGTAATTTCAGCAGATCACGAAATTGAAGTACGTGCTATATTTGCTGTAGATGCCAAAGTATTAGGTGTCTAGTAACAAGCATTAAAAAAACAAGTGTAGAAATTAGCAGAAGGTATAAAGTATTGCAAAAAGCCTTTTGTAAACAGAATTATGCAGAAAGCAAGTGTAAGGAGAAGAAAGGCTTATTGGACTGCCACCCGTGTGGGTTTGAGTTATCTTTGGTTGTATCTTCGTTCCAAAATTTTTGGGCAGCAGTATTGGCAAAAACGTATTCGACACAAAAATAGTGCTAATGCTATACGCCTAAAAAATACAATGCTAGAATTACAAGGGTTGTTTATAAAAGCAGGCCAGCTAATTTCTACACTTTCCAATGTGCTTCCCGATGAGTTTAGAGGCCCTTTGGAAGAATTGCAAGATCAGGCCCCTCCACACTCTTACGAGGTCATTTCCAAGGTCATTCAACGCGAATTGGGCAAACCCATTGAAGCCATTTACAGTCGCTTTGATATTGAACCTATTGCCGCCGCTTCTATTGGTCAAGCTCATCGTGCCAATCTCAATGGCAAAGAGGTAGTCGTAAAAATCCAACATCCCGAAATAGATCAACTCGCTCATATAGATCTTACTATTATCGAGCGCATTGTACGATTGTTTGCCCGATTTATGAAAATCAAGGGCATTGAGCATTTGTATGAGCAAGTAGAGCAAATGATAGAGGAGGAGTTGGATTATGTGCAAGAGGCTGTTTCCATGCAAATCATCAAACAAAATTTATCTCACGAGGCATTTATTTATGTTCCCGAAGTATATACGGCCTATTCCTCCAAGCGTGTGCTGACTATTGAATACTGTGATGGTGTCAAAATCAATGATGTTTTACAATTGGATGAATGGGGCTTGAGCCGTTCTGCGCTCACCGAAAACTTAGTGCGGGTGTATTGCCAGATGATTTTGGTAGATGGTTTTTATCATGCCGACCCACATCCGGGGAATATACTGGTGAACGAAGCAGGGCAAATCATTTTATTGGATTTTGGAGCAGTCTCCAAGCTCAGTACCGAAATGCGAGAAGGCATTCCTTCCTTGTTGCAGTTTTCGCTAGAGCAAAATGTGGACGAAGTGGTGCGACTCTTGCGCCGTTTGGGCTTCATTGCAGAAGGGGAAGTAGCCAGCCAAATTGCTATTCGCCTATTAGATGATGTGCAAGATTTTGTAAACAATGAGCTGCAAATAGAAAACCTCAACTTTCAAGAGATTACGCCCGACCAGTTGAGCATGGCCTTGCAATTAATCAATATCAAGGAAATGACTCAAATTATGCAAATACCCAAAGACTGGGTATTGCTCAATAGGGCAGTAGTATTGGTAGGAGGGGTGGTTTTTATTCTAACACCAGAATGGAACCCTGTCAACACGCTCAAACCTTATCTCGAAGAGGAATTGTTTGGCGGCAAAGCTGGTCTAGCCAAAATGGCACTCAATAGTGTAAAACAGCAAGTACAGGCCGCTTCTACATTGCCTACCGAAACCCAACGTTTTCTCAAACGAGCCAACCACGGCCGCCTAGAAGTAGAAGTGAGAGACATACACCAACAATTTGCCCGAATCTACAAAACAGGAAGGCAGTTGTTGTGGCTAATTGCCTTTGCCATAGGGGCAGGGTTTTATTTCTGGTTGGCGCCACAATCTATTTACCACCATTGGGCTGTTTTTTTTCAATCCTTTAGTATCTTTTCTTTTGTAACTTTTGTTTGGATTACTTTGCGTTAATCTTAGATATAAGCTGTATGGTTTATTTCACAAATAGCTCACTCCCCACCAGCACCCCATCTTGCCGCACCTCCAAGACATACCAACCTCCCAACAATTCCCACACAGGAAAAATATAGGTCTTATCGGAAATATCTCTAGTAGTATGGCTTTGAATAACTCTACCTTGCACATCCAAAATCCGAAAGGTCAATTTCTCCCCAACTTGCTTGTTTCTATACAAAACATTCAAATAATCTACGGCTGGATTGGGGTAGAGTTGTAGCTCGGCTTGGGGCTGGGCATGGAGCGGTAGAATGCTGTTGGTGGTGTCGGGCAGGTGACAACCTGGTACCAAGCAGCCGTGTTGGTCGAGTTTGAGGAGCCAGCCTTGTTGGTAGGGGCCTTGGCCTGTAAATAAAGCTTGCCCTGCTATAAGGTAGCCGCCGTCGTGGGTTTGCTCTACGTCGAATATTTCGTGTTCGGCCCATGCTTGTTGTATGTAGTAATATTGGTGCGACCATAGACTGTCTCCATTGGGAGATAACTTAGCCACCATACAATTGTATTGGGCAATAGTAGAGCCATTTAAAGAAAAACTATCTATCGTAATTCCAAAGGTCATAAGACTACTATCAGGTTGCTCTATGACTTTCATGATTTTACTCTTACCAGTGTAGGAGTAAGCTCTTAAAGGAGTTCCCCACAACCAATTTCTAGCACTGTCTAGTTTGAATACATAAGATTCACGTGAGAGAATAGAGCTAGTCCCTCCTGTACGTAAAATTTCTTTTCCAATAGCTGTTCCTATAACCCAGCCTTTGTCTTTGGTTTGTATTAGGTCATTTGCTCCTAGTAACTGTATACTCGTATCATTCTGCCATTCCCACAACAAACTACTATTGTAATTTATTTTTTTTATATTACAAAAAACATTATAATTAATAGGCGTTTGATTAGTGTTGGTATGAAAATATCCTATTACAAAACCATCTTCCAACATCACCAAGCTATGGTCTCCGTTGTAGTTATGACCATGTCCTATTGTTTTATTCCATCGGATATTTCCATCTTGCTCGATATTTAGAATCTGAAAGCTATTGTTGTGACCATTCCCTGTTTGACCAACTAAAATATAAGAACTATCTGGTGCTAGTACTAGATTATCTGTTCTAAGGAAACCCTGTAAATCCAATTGATCTCTATACCTTCTTGTCCAAATCGTATCGCCGTTGCTATTGTATTTTATCATTAGGGCAGAAACTTGAGTGGTATCAAACACGTCTCCTGCTACTACTAAATTCCCATCTGCATCTGTTCTCAAGCAGGGTCTCCAAAAATCTAACCTGTTTTCTACAACATGAATAGTATGTAACAAGGCATTTCCTAGTGTATCTATCTTATAAAATAATCCCCCTAAATTACAAGTAGGCGTATCTTGTGCTATTCCAGTAATGTAATAACAAGAATCTGTCACTTCTAATCCTGTCAAAATAGTTGTTCCACAGCCTAATTGTATTCTTTTGTTAAACGTAGTTTGGGCTTCACTTTTAGAAACTGTTAACATCGTTAATAATATCAATATATACTTCATACCTTTAAATTTCAACCGGGGCATCTTATTGAAGATGCCCTTATAAGATACTAAAATTTAGATGCTTATCGGATAATTAGTTGTGCTTGTTCAACAACTTCATCTTCTGTATACAATACCACAAAGTAGATACCTGCCAGCCATTGTTTAGTATTCAAGGTCACAATCCCTTGTTGTTGTGATAATTCTAAAGTCAATATTTGTTGCCCCGAGGTGGAAGTAACTACTAATTTACCCTTAGTAGAATTTTCAGGAAGTTTATAGCTAATATCAGCCCAATCTGTTGTAGGATTGGGATAGATAGACAGATTTCCTTGCTGTATTTTAGTCAGTGATTTTTGTGCGTTTTTTGTACTGCCTTCTGGCAGTGTTGGGTGATACCTATAAGTATCATTATAGAAAAAGTCTACAATATTAGCAGCTTTTACAGCAGCAAAACCATAATTATGCACTGCTAATTCATTCAAAATAAGTACTTCATTTTTAGTTAGAGTTGCTTCTGTTCTATTGTCTTGATATGCTTCATAGAGCATATTCAAGAGTGTTACATAATCTTGGTGATTATCTAAAACGGCCTCTGTTAAGATGTAATTATCTGCAATGGTAGAGAGATGATGAAGAGCAGTTGCATATTCCTTACAACTCCAATAATGTTCCACTAATTGATATTCAGTATATAGTCCTATTTTATTCTGAATCCATGCAGTTATACTATCACAATTGTTACTAGTCGTGTCATTTCTGTAATAAAATAGCACTTCATTGGCTTTAGTTGTCAATTCTTGCCCTTTTGTTCCAATCTCACTAGAAAGAGTAGTACTAGTAGGATTGTTTTCATAATCCTGTTTCAGTTGTTGGTATTCATTCCAGACTTGATAATAGTCGGATTTCAAACCTGACAGAGTAGTTATATCTCCATTGTCTGATAAAGGTTTGAATACACCTAAATTGGTATATCGGAGATTACAGAAACCTAAAGCTCCAATACCAGATGATCTTAATACGTTAATATTAATGGTATCTGTAGGTTCTTCTTTTTGAAGTGGATTAGGTGGAGTCCAATAATTAATTTTGGATAGAATAGAAGCATCATTACTCAAATGCCAATCTATGCCATAACTCCCATTCAGAGGATAAGAAAAACTATTGTAGGCTGGTTGGTTAATTTCCCCTTGGTCTTCTGCTATAGCTGCTCCTGTAGGAGCTTGATAAGCTTTTATCACAGTTATATCAAAGGCATTCCCTGTTTGCCCATTGCAAAAATAAGATAATCCACCTTGAGGGTTATTGAGATCAGAACCACTATTCCCATGCGCCAAATTCGCAATCGTCAGATTGGTAAACGTATTATTCTTAATCTCATTAAACCCACTCCCCAAATCATCCACCCAAAAACCAATACTCAAACGACTAGAAGGCGTACCAACAGCCTGCACAAAATCATTCTGCTCGGCTACAAAATCCCCTTGGCGCAAAATACTCAAACCAT
>CAYULH010000158.1:0-9538 GCA_964445645.1 uncultured Aureispira sp.
CGACCAACACGGCTGCTTAGTACCGGGTTGTCACCTGCCCGACACCACCAACAGCCTTGTGCCGCTCCATGCCCAGCCCCAAGCCGAGCTAAAGCTCTATCCCAATCCAGCCGTAGATTATTTGAATGTTTTGTATAGAAATAAGCAGATTGGCGAGGAATTGACTTTTCGGATTTTGGATGTGCAAGGTAGAGTTATTCAAAGCCATACTACTAGAGATATTTCCGATAAGACCTATATTTTTCCTGTTTGGGAGTTGTTGGGGGGCTGGTATGTGCTGGAAGTGCGGCAAGATGGTGTGCTGGTGGGGAGTGCGGTGTTTAGCGTTCGCTGAGTTTTCGGGTTGTGAAGGGGTAGATTCCTTAAACTTAAAGGAAGAACGATAGCTTTAAACTATAAAGAGCATCCATTTAAGGCTCATTAATCAAATCCCAAGCCTTTTGCAAGACTACATCTTCCCCCTTGAGCAAATCATCTATAGTAGGTTCTATTTTGTAATAAGGCAACAGCCCTCTATTGGCTAAATTGGGGGTCTTGAGCAAACGATTCTTGACCCAAGCATTGGGTATATTGATGTTGATGTTAGAATTGGGCAAGGTGATGACATCGTGTCCACCTGCTGCAAAGCCCTCTAGGCGGCTGCCTGTTTCTGTACCAATACTAATAGCTCCTGCATACTGTACGGCATATTGTGCCAATAGGGCTGCTGTAGAATAGGTTTTACCATCTATCAAGACATAGATTTTTCCTTTGAAATACAAGGGGTTTCTATTGGGCAAAATACTCTCTACAGAGTAGCCATTGTTGTACGATAAGGTTCGGTAAGTGCCCTGCCTTGGCTCCAACCACAAATACGGCAAAAAAGCATCTACAAAATCCTTGCTCCCTCCATTATTACCACGTAAATCTATAATCAGATTCTTGATGTTGTTTTTGCGTAAACGCTTAAATACTTGTGCGTAAAAGCTGGCTGGTGTTTTGTCATAATCGGCCCAATTATCTATATTAAAATTGCGTAAAGTCAAAATAGCTGTTTCATCGTGAAAGGAGCAACTAAACAACGCTTCTAAGCCCATGCGACGGCTAGGGCGTACTAATTTTCGTTCGACCATCCACTCGGCCATTTCTAGGTGTGTGAGGGCAGGAATAGTCATTGTTTTGGAAGCAGCCTGCCCCCAAGGCCGGTATTCTAATACAAAAGCGTCAGCAGGCTCTACAAACCAAAAATAACGGGCGGCAAATTCCTCCTGAAAAAACAATTGCTTGGAACTCTCGATATAGCCATCGGCCAGTGTATGGTCAAAAATTTGGCGGCGCACCTCATCTATAGAGCGTCCATTGATACTCAATAATTCATCGCCTTGTTTGAGGGCATCATTATCACTCAAGTTGGTCCACACATACACCTGCGCCCCTACTGCACGCACAATCAGCGGCAAAACTCTGAATTTGCCTGTTGCAAACCCTGTATAAAAAACATCATTTTTTTGGCCTATGGTTAGGTGACCTTCGTGGACAGTTTCTAGTACATAATTAAGTTGCTGGTACCATTCTAGGATGGTTAGCGGACGTTGGAGTTTTGCTTTTACGGTACTGAGGCGTATTTCCCAAGCACTAGTAGGGTGGTATACCTGCCAATTGGGTATTTTTTGTTGTAATTGTTGCGCTAGGTAGTCCAAGTCTTGATACAATTCTGTGGGTGTATAGACCTTCAAAGGTTGTGCGAATACAGTTCCCCAACAGCAAAACCATAACAATAGGATTCTCATAGATAGTTTTATTTTGCAGCATGACTCGGCGGCCACCAATAGCTATTCAATTACCTCAACATAACAAACTTTTGTATCTAAATTATCATGTAAAAGTATTTTTTGCTTTTGTTGTTGACGCAAATCGTGCCAAATTATGCTGGTTGGCTCGTATTGGCCACCCAATAAAGTATCTAATAACTCTAAGGTGAGATTGCTGCTTGTAAAAGGCGTGTTCTCAGTTGCCCACTTTATCAACAAATTTTGTACAGTTATGGAGTCCGTTATGCGATTGGTGGCAAAGGTCTGCTCCTTTAGTGCTTGCCAAAGACTATCTTTAGCCGCTGCTCCTGCTTCTTGCAAGGCTATACAGTACTCTTCGAATGTTTGGCGTTCCCAATGGTCATTTGGAAGTGTATTCTCAGCCAAAAAATCTTGCTTTAATGCTTGCCAAACCAAATAGGGATCGTCTGTTTCTAGCTCTTTTTGCCAAAATTCTTGATTGTAATAAGGATTGTAAAAGACCAATTGGTGCAAGCCTGTTTGTAGGGCTTGGTAGCTGTGAATACCAGAGGCTGGGCCTCCTACTTCATCGGGGGCTGCAAAGTGAAATTCTTGGGTGGTTTGATATTGAAATTTGGAACTATCGAGGGCATGAATGTACCAAGCATAATGAATGGGATTGACCCCATCTGCAAAAGAAAAATCAAATAAAATAGTTTGGTTCAGCTTGACTTGAACGGTGTCGTTAGTCTCTAATACCGTGCCTGCTGCTAAGGCTGCCTCATAATCTGCTTGTACCTTTTTTTTACAAGCAAATAAGATACTACTAACTAGTGCCAATCCTACCAAGTAGTAATGTTTCTTTATCATTGTTTAGATTCCAATAAGGCCATTATGAGGCCATGATTTAATGTTGAGGGGCAAGCACAGGATTCCACTTTACTTCATCTTCGTCCATATCGAGCGGAAAAACGACTTCTTGATAAGCTTCTTTCTTGATGGTAACCAATGGGGGTTCTTTCCAATAAGGAGGCGGAAGCACCAAATTAAAACCATAAAATCCTTCTTTATCACTTTTGATAGTGGCACCTAATACCTCTATACTTGCATTCTGAATGGGCGCACCTTGCCTATTGGTAATACGTCCGTGTACATAAATGGTGTGAAAGGTTACGATAGGAGCTGTTGGCAAAGTGGAGGCAGGGCTAATATCAGTCTTGGCATCACGCAACAAAATTCCAATAGAATCTTTGGCAATTGCTAGGTTATTGTGTACTACATTATAACGATTGCGTTCCCAAAGTCCCCAACTGCTCAAAAACACCACACAAACCAATGCTACAACAGAGGCATCTCGCAAGCGTTTGCGCTTACGCATTTTTTCAATTTTCTGACGGCTACGTGTAATATAGTTCTTGTGTTTGGTATCCAATACCAACGTATCTATATAAGGCTGAATAAACGCCAATTCTTGGCGACTAAGCAACATATTTTTTGACTTAGAAAAATGGTTGTAGCGATCTTTGATGAATTTATTAGCTATAGCACGGGCTTTATCCTCCACAGAAGCGGATTCATACACCCTTTTGGCTATCAAATCATTTACTAATTCTACTTTCATACTTGTTCAATTGTGTCCTTCTAGCTAAAGTAATCTTAAGACTACCTTGTTGTAGGTCATGATAACTCTCTTAGAATTCTCATTTCCTTAAACCGTTGAATACAGTAGTCTACTACAGCAGCATCAATATTTTTTGATTGTTTCAAGCGTTTTTTGATTTGCTCGACATCTTCTGCTTGTTTGGTTCCTGTATCTGTTACTAGCTCAAATAAAATATTCATGGGAACAGCACCATCTACGTTCTTATAATTCTCATTTAGTTCTGTACTTAGAATTGCCAATTGTTCGTCTAAGAATTCTGACATTACATCCTCCAAATCCCCCGTTTGCTTAATCAATTCTTCATCAAAAACCACATGGGTTCTAGTAGGATTCTTCTCCATACGTTCCAAGTCCAATCGATATAAGCGATCTAAGTACACTTGTAGATTGGCGAGGTCAATTTCTCCATTTTTATCTCTCAAACGCCTAATAATAAGCTCCGAAATTTTTTCATCATCTCCTGCCAATTCTATATTAAACTGTTTGGCTGTTCCTTCTATAACATCTTTTAAGTTCTTCATGTTCATTTTCTCCACCCGCAAACGATTGTCAAACAAGTAGGGGATATTATCCTCATACTCAGATAAGTGGGCAATGTATTCTTCTCTCATTGAGATCAATACTTTGCACTGTGCATCTGATTCTAATAGGTGAAAAATTTCTTCAAAAAACTCTTCTTGTTCTTCTTTGCTCCCCAAAATAAAAATCTCTTCAAACTGGTCAAAAATTAGATAAATAGGCTTGAAGTGATCCATGTACAAGGATTGCATACGCTTGATAAGGGGCGTATCGTAAGGCATTTTTTTGATGGCACAGGCTTGCAATTCGTCGCGTATAGATGTTAGTATATTGTCTTTGCGACGAATAAAAATGGGGTACCAATCTGTAGATTCAAACTGATTGCCCAAGCCACAATTAATCAAACTTGTCTTGCCTGTTCCAGAAGCACCATAAAGCAACACGAGATTTGTTTCTCTAATCCTATCGTAGAGTTCATACGTTTCTTGCATTCGGCCAAAGAAAATATCTTTATCGTCTTTGTCATACGAATCTAAGAACTTGAACGGACTTTTTACTTGTTTCGCCATAAGTGTAGAATTCTAATACAATACTTAATTATAAGTTGTATTAATTAGTAAAACGATATTTTCTTAATGACCCATGAGGTCTTGTTCTAAAATTTCAAATTGTCTTTTGAGCACTGCATAAGGATTAATAACCTCTGTCGTAGCTACGGTTCGCCTCCGCCTTCTAGAAGAGCGTCTTCTACTCCGAGCACCGCTGTCTTCTTCTTGCTCTCCCTCCTTAAAACTCGCCTGAATAGCAAACTGGTCGGACGTACGTTCTTGTGCTACATATACATTATGAAACGTAGCATAATACTGGTAGTCTCGATTGGGATCATCTCCATCTGCCCGATGTGCATACATATACAATTGTTGTTGTGTAGCACGATCTTCGGTCAATCCATCTCTAAAGGCATTTTTATCAATAATAAAAGGAGATAGATTTAGAAAGGTACTTGGATCTTGTAAGTCTTCGGTTAGAATTACCGAGGCATTATTGGTAAAGGTTTTGTATACTCTAGATTTCATACGAGTACTGCCTTCGCTTACTGCAATATCACCAACGTTTACATTGAGCCGGCTGATAAAGTGATTGAACTCTGTATCTAGGTTTCGATAATTGACCACATGAATGTCACGCACGGTAACCAAATCGTAACGAATTAGGAAAGCTAAACTATATAAGATGGTAGACAAGTGGTCTTCTCCTTGCACACACTTTTCAGTGATTTTGGCTTCCAAATCTGCAGTATCGCCATGCTTGATGCCCGCACGCAAGGACTCCATGTACAAATAGGATTCGTACAAATCGCCATGCTCTTCATATTCTATAGCCAAATCGGCAAAATCGGCAATATTGAGCGCTTGATTGGATTGTCGAAGCAGTTTGATGGCCTCCATAAAATTTCGGAAGTAATCGAAGCTGCCAAATTGTTTCTTATTGATATGCAGCATATCAATTAAATAACTCTTGGTATTGAAGGTATTGCTGCGTTTCTCGTCCCAAATTTGAGACATTATAATATAAAACAGAAACTGGCTCGTGACGGTATACACACTCACCAATTGCTTGAGACGCTCCATAGAGGGCGTATTCATACCTCCATCATTGGCTACCAACAAACGAATTTGTGTTCCAATAGGCCAAGGGAAATTTTGAATAATTTGTAGCAGTACTTTTCTGGGTTCTAATGTGCCGTCTGCATCTTCTGTTTGCACCAATGCTTCCAATTCGGGCTTGACATCAAACATGCCAAAAATAACTTCTTCTATAAATTTATTGACCTTAAAATCTTGTAGTTTTTCCTGAGCCACATTTTTACTAGCTGCAAGTGTGGCTACATTCTCCAGTGGCAATTCCCACTGCAATACATCGTCTTCGTTCTCATTGATGTACAAGCCCCAAGGCATCAAATCCGTATTGGCATGTACGGCCATTTCGTCCTTGCGTACAATGGTCGCATCAAAATTGCCCCCATATACAAATCTCATGTTAGAGACAGCACGCTCAAACGAAGAGCGAATACTATGTCCATTAGAGAAAGAGCGATAAAAATTATCGGCAAATACAACCGCTCGTTCATCATCAATCTTAACAGCAGTAGAAACCACGGCTTTCACACCTTGCGCCAACAGTTGTTCAACTTGTGGTTGTGTGGCACAACCATTGAGAAACACCAATTTTAGGTTGGGAAGTCGACCTAGCATTTCTGCCAGCCCTGTTGCATTGCCATCGCCCCCCTCCAAACGCAGGCTGCTGCCATCGGCATGACCACCATAATGAAACAGCGCAATGCGTTCATTAAAACGATCTAACATGCCAATGACGTTTTCGGTCGTGGCACGATCTTCTTTGTAAATTTCTATTGCTCCTTTATCATGCAGTGTACTCAAAGTATAGTTGAGCTTGTCGCTCTCCTCCTTCAAGTGCTCTAGATAAGCATCCTGCTGGTTGGCAAAAGTCAGCAATAAGACAGGACGTTGTGGCATATATTTATTCGTTTTTACTTCGTGAGTTTTCACTGTATAAGTGAAGATAGCCATCTTTGCTTATAAAATTGATGGCTATGGTCTATTTAAGGTTTTATTGCTCGAATTGGCCCCTATACTTTACGTACAATGCCAGGGTTTTAGTCTTGGTGTAATTTATTTTTTGCTTGAGCAATCCACTGCTTTTCATGAATGACCCCAGCAGGGAAGTCCAAAGCTGCACTTAAGATATTAATAAATTCATTATCAAACAAACTAATCTGTTGGTATGTGTAAATACCCAATTGGTTGAGTTGTTGCTCCATGAATTGGCCAATACCATCAATTTCCTGCAAATTGTTGCGTTCTTCGGGATTGGCCTTGGGAATATCCTGCCCAATTAGTTGGCGTACACGTTCTTCTCGTTGCTGCTGCTCTGTTTGTTGTGCAATGCCAATTTCGTCATAGTTGGTATCTGCCAATAATTGAGCGGCCTCCATAGGCTCATAAAGCCCTGGTTGATCCAAGGCTTCTTGCGCCAATACAGTAGCCTCCTCCAAATGCTGTTGTTCTTCTTCTGATAATTCCTCCTCTTGTTCTTCATCCAATGCTCTAGGAGTGACCACTTCATCCAATTTGGCCAATTCTGTTTCTAGCAGCTCTTTTTTCTCTACCAAATCTTCCTCGCCTACTTCGTTATTATAAAAAAAAGAATGCTCTAATAATAGAGCCGTATCTATGAGACGTTCTTGCAACAATTCTTCATCACTGAGTTGTTGTATTTTGTCAGGCAAAGGCACCAAAACCGCCTCTTCCATATTCTCATAAAACCCCTGACGCTCCATAGCTACCGATGCCTGTACCAAACGATCCATCAATTCCTCTTCTTCCTCCATTTCTAATACCAATGGTTCTTCTTGCTCTATCAGCCCTACTTTTTGAGTCACAACTTCCATTTCTCTCAGGGATCTGGCCAATAGCTGAGGATTCTCAATAAGGTCTTCCTCTTTGCAATCTTCAAAAAAGCCCTCTTGCTGCATACTTTCCTCTGCTTCTATCAATAAATCGACCAACAAGGGTTCTAAGCGTTCATCCTCTTCTTGCTCTGCTTGTTCTGCCGCCAAGTAAGGTGCTAGACGCTCCATCAATTCTGTATTCTCGGCCTCCAATGACTTTAGGTGCGCCCGAATGTCTAACAATTGCCGTTTGAGTTCTGCATCTGTGCTATTGCCCAATTGTTGATTATCTTCTAGCTCTTGCAGCAATTTGGTCAATTCTTGTCGTTGTGCCAAGGAAGCCGCTAAATCTTGCTCCAATTGCTCTTGTTTACGTTCCCAATCTTGTTGCTTAGATTTCAGATTTTGCAACTGCTCGGCGGCATAGGTTACTTCTCGTTGACTTTTTCTATAATCTTGTTGCAATTGGGCGCGTTCTTGCTCTACCTCTTCTATCAGTTCCTTCAGATCTTCGAGTTTGCGTTGGTAAGCTTCATTAGCTTTGGCAGCCTTTTGAAATTGTTCTAAAAGCTTATCATGAGCTTGTTTATAATTTCTAGCTTGTGCTTTGTATGCCCCCAATTCCTCTTTGAGATACTGATTTTCTTTGGATTGACGACTTACTACCCCTTCTTGTTCTTTTAATTTAGAATCGGTTACCCGCAATTCCTCCTGAGAGCGTTTGTACTGCGCTGTTACCACATTAAACCGCTCCGAAAGATTCTTATAATCCTTTGTTAATAATTCATGCTCTTTTTTGGACTCCTCTATTTCTTTGTTCAAACGTCTTTTGGTAGGCCAATAAGACAAAATTGCAAACAACAGCATTCCGAGCAAAAAACTTAGCCCTACTATAATCCAAAAGGCTAAATCTGCAGAATGGTCACCACTAAATAACTGTGCAAAGATTTCACTCATAAGATGTGTATTAATTTGATGTGGTATCGAACATTATTGTAAATCAATATAAACGATGCTCAACTAACTTCTAAGCTAAGAAAATAATCTCTAATACTAAAAATTGTGGACTTGTAAGTCTATCCCAATATTTGTATTTATTGCCGCTCTTGTACACTGGTACGGCCTTCTTGTACCAAAATATTCACCCGTCGATTTTTGGCCATAGCTTCTGTATCATAACGTCCTTGTGCATCGTGGTCTGTCACCAAAGGATCTAGTTCACCCTTAGATTGGGTTTTGATAGGAACATCAATAGCATGTGCCTTTAAATATGCCTTGACAGAACGGGCTCTTCGCAGCCCCAATCGCTGATTATACTCCTCTCCTCCCTTGCTATCAGTATGTCCAATAATGAGCAAATAATCATCTGGGTTTCGGTCAAAATAACGCTGTAGAGAATCTACATAAACCCCAAAAGAACGACTTGGTTTGAATTCTCCTGAATTGTAATCAAACTTTGCAATTTTGCTATCATAAGTAATATCCTTGACCGAAATCTTAATTTGCTCCAAGAAAGCCGTGTCCTCGGCAGTTGCCACCTCTACCACAGAGATATAGCCCAAAATTTCAAATGCCAAAGGAGTAACAACAGGATCTTGACTGGTCAGTGCCCCTCTGGCCAACAATCGAGTAGCAGGCACATTGTATTCCTTTATCAATTTGTCTATGATGGTTTGTGCGCGCGCCAATCCTAAATTGTTGTACAAATTGCTATTGGCAACAGCAGCTACCTCTGCTTGGGTCTGATAACCCGTTACTTGCAATCGGATGGAGGGATCGGGATGCTCTCTTAAAAAAGTAGCCACCAAGCCCAAGAATTTTTCATTGCCATCTACATAAGTATAGGCATGGCTGGCATAATCAAAATAAAATTGAGGATAATCATTTAAGAGCACTTCTGTTCCTGCTGTCAAATCCAATGTTCTGGGCAAAGAATCCAAAAAGCTCGAATCGACCTCTGGTGCCAATGGTTCGCACTCTCCCTTGATTTCACAAACATAATAATGTCGTGTAAATCCTGTCCAAAGTACAAAAATCAACAAACCTACAGCAAAACGTATCATAGTAATAGTGTTAGTTTAAGTAGTCTTAAAAAAGTAAACGGGCTAAAAAACGATTCTTTTTCCCCAGCTC
>CAYULH010000159.1:0-9487 GCA_964445645.1 uncultured Aureispira sp.
TCACGAAGTAAAATATCCGTTTTTTGTTGTAAAGAATTTTGAACGACTACTTATTCTAAAAATAGGTTATTTTTTCCAGCGCACCTCTTTGCCTGCTTCTGCATTGATTTGTGTAATCCCCAGACCTTTCATATCTGGAGAAGAGAAAGTTACTTTATGGATAGAAAGTGTCATTTTATCTCCTTCTATATTTGAAGAAGTTAAAATTCCTTTGACAGTTATATAACCTTCATCTTGGCCATGTTCCATAGTTCTATTCCAAGAATCACTATTAGAAACACCTGTACTTGTACTATTTCCAACTGTTGTACCTGTTGTGTTGGTCGTGGTATTAACATCTGTCATTGAATGCTCGTATGTCCATTCTTGCTCTCCTCCTACGGTCACTTCGTGACTAGTGCCTGCCGAACCAGAAAAAAGTCCAAAAAAGCTTCCCTCTGCCTCCCACTGAAAACCATGTGTAGTTGACCCACTTATGGTTTGGTTCGAGCCATTAGAAGTCGTTTCCTCTGTTCCAGTAGTATTGCTTGTTTCTGTAGTACGCTCTACACTCACTGTCTCTGAATATTCTACAGAACTACCTCCTCCTATTTCTGAGGAGCCTCTATCCCTAGCAAATGCTATAGTGTACTCAAAATCAATCTTCACTTCTTCATTTGCAATAACAGGACTTTGTGTAAAAATAGGCTTGGCTTCAAACTTATAAGGGCTTTTTCCCTGACTTACATCCAATTGTACCGCAGTTGGATAAGCATAAGGTTTCTTGCCCTCCTTAGCAATTGTTGTCATCAAATTGCTAGTCAAAATAGTTCCATCATTCAGATTGACTACCAAACGAATAAATTCTCCCTTGGCAAGAGCGTCTGGTTTAGGCAATGGTCGTAAGGCAAGCTTAAACATTTGTTGCAAAGAATCAACACCTGCTTGCCCTATTAATAAACTGTCTAAAGTATCCATAGATTCAGGTGGCATTCCTTTGACTGCTGATGCAGCTGAAATCTTATCTGGATTTTTGATAAAATGAATAATAGCACTTTTCCAAAGTTCGCTGGTTTCTTGTAGAGATAAATATTTCTTGTCATAAGCCTTGATGTTTTCTTCGAGCTTAGGTACAAAAAAGTTCAATTCAGGTGTTGTTAGTAGTCCTCCAAACCCTTCTATCAATTTTGTAGCAATAAATTGTCTATTAGGCGATAACTTCATGCTATCTACAGCACCCCCCACTTTTCCAAACCATTGAATATATTCTTCTACAATATCGTATTTGCTTGTCCCATCATTGTTGGCGGTCAACCCTGTAATTAAACCAGTAACATCAACAAATTCTTTTTTATCATACCAGTGTTTTGCTATAACCTCCTTAGATGTTTCAATATTCGTAAAAGCGGTATTTAAAGCATTTACATAATCCTTAATTTCCAAAGAATCGCCTTGAATTTCCGCCAATATTTTTCCTTTAATTTCTGCGCCTAATTCTGGCTGCTGCTTTTCCCATACTTGGCTTTGGTCAACCAATATAGCCATAAACTTCGCCTTAGACATAGTATTAATAGAATCTGTTCCTTTATCTGTACTGATGATTCCACCAATTTTTGTTCGTTGTTTTTCTAGCCAAGTTGCGTAAGCTACTTTAAAGGCATCTTTATCTTTTTCTTCCTTCTCCTTGAGTTTTTCTTGTTTTTCGCTTGCAACTTCTAAAATACCTGTCAACCAAACCTCAAATTCATTAGCAATCATTGTTTGATTGTTCAAATCTTTCTTCTTGATCGCCTGATAAGTTGTTTTATTATCCTTATAATGTTGGGTTAACATAAACTTAGACCCCATTTCTGTATTAAAATTATTGAATCCATTTAATAAAGCTACTCGAAGAGCTTCGGCAGTAGTAGGAGATGCAAGTTGATTGATTTCTGCTTTAAGGTTTTTCCAAAGCACTATAGAGATCGGAAAATCAGGCTTTTTAATTTCAGTTCGTAATGAAGTGATAATATCTGCCACATCTATTACAATATCTGTTCGTTTTTCTTCATCTAGGATTGTTATGAAATCCTTTACCCAATCTTGCACATAATCCACAAAGGTCTTTTTTCCAATATCCTGAGGAGCTTCTGCTACACCTAATATTTTATAGACTTGCTCAATCACAGCCAATTGTTGTGTATTAAAAACAGCAGATGCAGTTAAATTATTTTTCTTGAGCAATGCCTCTAAGGCTTCTTTTTTGATGCGTAATTGCGCTTCTATATCTTGTTTGGTCATATTATTGGTCGTATTAGTCGTATTTGTTATTGGCCAAGACCATAAATTGCTTTGTCCAAAGAATAAGAATGGTAATAAAACAATGTATAATCTCATAACAATAAGTTTTTGATAAAAGGTTTAATTAGCTCAAAGGAGCTGCAGTGTATTGCTGTGCTAGTTGCTGCATTTCTTGTACCATTTGTACAAACTCTTGTTGTACCGCTGCATCTACATCCTCATTAGTTTCGGTATCTTCATCCCTCAGACCAGCCAATACACCCTCCAAGCGTGTCTGCAAGGCCAATGCCGCTGTCGCTTGTTCATCTCCATTAATCTGTTGTTCCAATTCTAATAAAATACGCTCCAACTTACCTTTGAGTACGGACTTCTGATAAGCATCCTCACTTGCTTTGTACTCCTCTACAGTACGCATAAATACCTGCTCTATGCTCGACAAACTGCTTTCTTCATTGATATGCTGTGTTTTGCCAGCCTGCATTTCTTGTTGCACCTTTTTCTTAAAGGCCAACATCATTGTACCCATTTTCTTATAGGCTTTTTGAAGTGTTCGATCGCCTTTGGCTTTAAACTCGGCTTGCAATTTGGCAACCCACTGATCCACTTGTTGCAAGGTTTGGGCATAATACTCCGCATTGCGTGTGCCATTGCTATTCACATAATCTCTATTCACAAAGGACTTAAAGGCATCGTACACTTCTGAATTGACACCACGCTCGGTATACGTCACCTCTTCTTCTACCAAATCGCTATCTCCCGTCAAGGCTTCGGTTGCTTGTTCTGCACCAATAATAACATTATTCACCTTGCGCTTGGACCAAAAGCCTGGATTACTCTTGGCAATCGGTGCTTTTTTGAGGCTATCAACCAAGGGCTTGGGCTTGACCTTCATGCCGTTGTTTTCGGGTACAAAACGCAGGATATTGTTGGCATCTAATTTGGCCATGCCGTAAGACAAATTGACTTTTTCGGGCGTTTTGCCAGCCGCTACAAATGCCTTGCGTATAGCTGGTTGTGTGCCAAAAATTAGCAAGCTTCCTGTGCCTTCCTTGGCCTTGGTAAAGTAATCCAAGTGTAAGAAATAAGGCACTTCTGCGGCTTCGCCTTTCTTGACGGCTTCTTGCAGCATTTTTAAACCAAGCTTAATGTCTTTGGTTACAGAAGCCTCAAAAGCACGTAGAGCCTTGTCTTGTTCGGCTGCTTTTTTGATAGTTGTTTTTTGGTCGGGAGACTGGGCTAGATCTTCTTGAGCTTGTACATAGGCATTCCAGTCAAAAAGCTTGGCAATCTTACTTTTTCTCATAGTTCAGTTTTGTTGTAATAATGGGATGGCTTTTCCATCCGAGGTCAATTTTTATGATCGGCGACAATATACGTTTTTTCAATTGAAAAAACAAGATAGATTTCCCAATAGAGCCTATTAGTTTCCCAATGGTTATCAAAGCATTAATGCAATATTGTAGCATTAAAAACATACAAAAAAAAGCACCAACTTTTTCAGTTGATGCTTCGCAATTTACAGTTATTATTTTCCCTTATAAGCACAATGCCTACAGCCACTGCCACAGCAGTAACCACGTTTTAAATGATAGTATTCGGTAAACACATAAAAACCGTTTTCTATATAGAAATCTCTACCTTCTACCAGTGGCTCTGGTGTTTCTGGAGCTGTGCTTTGCTTATCATTATCAGCTTTTTTATTCTTCAAAAATCCAAACATAAACCGTTGATAATTGAATAAGGCCCAACAACCATTATCTGGGCACCTCTACTTTTGCAATAATATCTTTGATGACATCTTGTACAACCAAACCTTCCATTTCTCGTTCTGGTGTGAGAATAATTCTATGGTTGAGTACAGGATAAGCTACATACTGAATATCATCTGGCGTAACAAAATCACGTCCATTGATAGCAGCTACCGCCTTAGAGGCTTGCATGATTGCCAAAGAGGCACGTGGAGAAGCTCCTAAGAACAAATCACCATTATTACGGGTATTGTGAATCAAGGCTGCAATGTAGTCTAGCAATTCATCTTTGATGTGAATTTTTTCTACCAATTCCTGACAGCGTTTTACTTCTGCGGCATTGAGTACTGCACGCACTTTTTCGACCTGACGCTTATTAAAATCATCACGGAAACGGCGCAAAATGAGCTTTTCCTCCTCTAACTGCGGATAACTGAGCTGAATTCTGAACAAAAAGCGGTCTAATTGGGCTTCGGGCAACTTATAGGTTCCTTCTTGCTCAATGGGGTTTTGTGTAGCAATAACCATAAATGGATAAGCCATTTTGTAGGTTTTGCCATCTACCGTCACTTGCTTTTCTTCCATTACCTCAAATAGCGAGGCTTGTGTTTTGGCCGGCGCTCTGTTGATTTCGTCAATGAGTACCATATTGGAGAATATTGGCCCTTTATTGAAGGTAAATTCGGCCATTTTCATATTGTATACACTTGTACCTGTTACATCCGAAGGCATCAAATCGGGCGTAAATTGTATACGTGAAAACTCCACACTCAAGGTTTGCGCTAGGAGCTTAGAAGCTAGGGTTTTGGCTACTCCGGGCACTCCTTCCAGAAGCACATGGCCTCCTGCAAAAATCGAAACCATAATCAACTCTATCAAGTCATCTTGTCCGATGATAATTTTCTGTACCTCGTTGCGTACACGATCAACCGTTTCTTGGATATTGGCTACGGAAGCATCATTATCTCCCCAAGCATAATTTTCACTCATGTTTGCTATTTTTAAAAATTCTCACCAGCCCTTTTTTACAGGATTTTTGGCAAAAAGCAGTTGTTTTAATATTGGTTTTCTTGTGTTAATTCCTAAGCTTTTACTTCATTGGCTTTTTGATACTCATTGGCTGCCGTATGAAAACGCTCAATCAATAAGTAAAAATTATTGAGCATTTGAGCGGTAATTTCGGCACGTGGTTTTTGCATCAATTGATTCAAGCGGTTGTATTCTACAAAGATGTCATTGACAATTTTGCGGTCTACACGAGCGCGTACCGCAATGCGATCAATGAGTCGCTCATCCATGTCTCTCGTTACCAAATGGTAACGCTGGCGAAGATGTGCCAAAAATAGGTGCATTTGTTTTTTGATAATGCTCTTGTGGTCTTGCTGCTGAAAATACAACCGCCCGATTGTTTCAATAAACTCCAGAGAGGTATTTCTATTGGTTTCCAAAATTGGAATAATGCGTTGACGGCGTTTGGCACCAAACAACACATAAATCAAGCCCAAGCCCAACGCCATGTACCAACTCCAACGCAAGGCAGGTTGTGCAAAAATATATTCCAACGGCGATTGTGCCGCTACTTTGGGCAACATTTTTCGGTTGTCTTTTCGCTTGCTAGGCAATACGATACTTTGGCGATCCCAGTACAAGGTTTTGTCCAAGATATGAGAAAATACATAATTGCTGTATTCAAACCCTACACTATCTACCAAATACATATTGGTAAACATAATTGGATTGGTATGAAAATAAAAATACCCCTCACCTACTTTCATACGCACAAAATTGGCCAATTCCACTTCCTCTTTATCCCCTCCGTTAGCCAGTGTTTTGAATGTTCCTAGCTTGGCCAAAGCATATTCACGCACGGGGGTATCGCCATCGCCATAGTAATTATAATCATCCTCAGGACGGGTATCACAAAAAGCAGCCTCTGGAATATAGTTCCAAGCTCTATTTTCTACATAATTCAACTTCAAGTAGTTAAAACTATAATAACTCTTGGTCATATCAGGGTGTACCAAAGCTGACATTACCTGTGGACGGTAGATTTGTGGATTGTTTTTCCCTTGCCACGTTGTTTTGCCGCCACAATCCTCTGGATAGAGTAGCAATTCGGCCAAGCTATCGGAGATATTGGGGGCAATAATAAACGCCTCGCCTCCTGCCTGAACATAATCACGCAAATGCCAAGCTTCATCCTCGGTATACTTAGGTGATCTGCTACTCAAATACAAGTAACTGGTCTTAGAAGCCTCTTGATTATCAAGAGCCAAGGTCTTATCCAAACGCTCTTCCATAACCTGCAAATCAAACTGGTGTTCTAGAAGCTCATATAGAATACGTGCATCATAGGGTTTGTTACCATCTGTGGTATATTTTTCTTGCCAATACTGTGGATCTGCTTGATTTTGGGCAAAGAAAGCAATCAATCCCAACAGCACCAAAGCACCAACAATTATAGGAGCAAATTTATTCATGCTGTTTATTTTATGGATTGTAATAAATTATTAAAATCAATACGCACCTCTTCAAATTGTCCACCATCAAAAGCCATATTGCTATACCAAACATACTCAAACACACGGGTAACACTCTTAAATGCCTTGAGCTGCGGGTATTGTTTGCGGCGCAATTCTCTCAGATATTGCCCATTGGTTTTGTCTCGCTTCCAATCTATAAAGCCCTTGGCGGCCAATTCTTTGATAATTGCCAAATAGTACAAGCGTATGGCTAGGCGATAATCTTTTTGTTGGAGCGACTCGGCCAAGAAGCCTTCTACATCTGCCTCTTGCAAATTGGTTTCAATATCCTTGAGGGCAATGGGCCGGCGATGCTCTATGGGTTTATTAATTAGAATAGCATTGCCTGCAACTGCTTTGTAGATGACAAAAATAAGGAGCAAAACCGCAATAAACAGCAATAAGCTCCGCGCACTAAATACCGTTGAACGATTGGTTGTAGTTTGAATAGGTGCCGAATTATTGACCTGTCTAGGGACTTTTTTTACCTGTGGCTTGGTCGAAAACTTCATATCCTTAGCTGTATTCTGCCAAACCTTTGCATCAAAAACTTGTGTGCGTAAACGTTCTTTTTGGTAGGATTGGGTGGCATCATTCTCCTGTGCCCATAGCACAGACTGCCCCAGCAACAACCAAAGCCCCAAACAACATAGGAGTGTCTGATAATTTATTTTCATAATAACAACCTGTTAAATGCTTAGTTTTCTTGTTCCATACCATAAGAAATCTTGCGTTTGCCAATCGTTGGAATGGCAGACAATAAGCTATCAGCTTCTTTGATTTCTTTAAAACTATGAAAAGCCATATTCATTACCACTGCAATGAGTGGCAACAAAAAGGACAATAAAAAAGTATAAACAAAGATATAGAATCCTTGCTTTACCATTAAAATATCTTCTACGGGAAATAAATTGACAATGACCCCCAAATAAAAACCCGCCAATGGTGCCGTAGCCATAAATACAAAAATCGTACACATTCCTATAATAATAAAATAGGCTCCCATCATCACCATCCAGTTGCCTCCTAGCACCTTTAGGGTACGCCCCAAGGCACTTATAGGGTTGATATTTTCATTAAAAGTAGCCACCAACCACATCAATACAAGAGGGGTACCCAAAATCAACAAGAAGAGTCCAACGCCTTCCTCTGCCATTATCAATACCGAAGCTAATAAACTCATTCCCAAACCTGTAGAAACGATCGTATTAATAAAAAAAGAAGGCCCATAACTCAGTTTTTGCTTCTGCACTATTTTGACGGCCTGTTGTGACAAAAATAAAGCGGTGTACACGCAAACGGTAAAACCCATAAAAAAGAGCATAACAAACAAATCGTGTCTGCTAGAAAAAAGTTGATAAAGGTTTTCTACCGTGTATTCTACCAATAAAAAAGGAATTTCAAACGGATTTTCTATATTCTCCAAGGTTTTGAACCGATACACATCATCTCCCCATAACAAAATAGTAGTCATGAGGGTAGCTATGCCAGCCGCCAAAACTCCAATAGGCTTGATAAAATTTCTATAGGCTATAAAGGCATCACTAAAAAGCTGTGGGGTAGTTTTTATTTGATTGTACTGAATATCGAGCTGCTGTGCAGGGGGCAATTTGACATCCCCAATAAACAAAATAAAGCCTTTTTGTGCCTTGAGATAAGGATAAATTACATAGTAACTGATAATAAAAGCAAAAGAGCCAAAAATAACAATTCCCCGTATAATATAGGATGCTTCGGTGTAGCGTGTAATAAATCCTTCGATGAAGGCCGCTAGAACAATTAGCGGTAATACCGTTAATAAGATGAGCAAGCCTCGCCGAGCGGATAATTGCAAACTCTGCAATCGAGTGAGTGTTTTTGGAAAAACTAAACCACTGCCCAAGGTTAGGCCGGCTGCACCTGCAATAATGATACAAGAGATTTCAATGGCTCCGTGCATCCATATCGTAAAAAAGGAATCCATGTAAATCCCTTCTCTAATAAATAAATACTGAAAAGTACCGAGCATGATCCCATTCTGTATCAATACAAACAAAGATCCCACCCCAAAAATTAGCCCCAAGGCAAAGCAGCCAATAGACACCCGAAGGTTGTTAAAAGCAATTCTAAAAAACATTTCTTGCTGGTTGGGGTCTTGATAAACGGCCATAGGATTGCCGTTCTCAATATTAGCCATGGTCATATCAATGTACTCATCGCCCAGAATAACCCGTGGAAATTCGCTGTCCATGTACGTGGAGAACACCCCAATAATAGTGGCCCCAATAAACACGGCAAAAGCCAACAAAAAAGAACGGCGCGATTCGTAAATAATCTGTGGTACGGTTTCTTTCCAAAAATTCAATACCCGAGAAAGACGGCCACGTCTATTTCTATAAACATTATAAAAAACCTTTTGAGCAATATTGTTGAGGTACACTCTTACCGAACGATTGGGATAAAACGTTCTGGAATAAGACAAATCATCGGTAATTTCGACAAACTGATCGCTCAATTCATCAGGGTTGACATAGCCGCCCCCTAAATTACGTTCAAATTTGGCCCATTTTTCTTTATTCTGCTCTATGAAATGAGTTTCGCGCATAGCCAGTTCTATTCTTAATTCACCAATGAGAATTGGTAGGTAATTGACAGTAAGGTTCAGTTAGAAGATCGCCACTTAGTGGGCTACTCTTGTTAAACAACTTGATTTGAAGCTAGAAAATTCACTTTTTATCAAAAATGTTTGCCCAATAGGATTTATACAACTTATTTTTTAATTCAAAAGTTGTTCTCCAAACCTTCTATTATTGGCCTAACAAGATAATTAAGTTTCCTTTTTTTTTGTAATACAACCCTTGCTTTTCTAATATAAATGGCATTCTTTGTTTATTTGGAGCACAATTCTAAAATTACTCCAAGCAATTAAGTAGGTGCAAAAAAGTAACCGTACAATAAAAAATGAGAGATTTTTTCTCA
>CAYULH010000160.1:0-9290 GCA_964445645.1 uncultured Aureispira sp.
TGACTCTTCAGAATTTACTTTGTTTGCGCGTTCAATCATTGAGTTTTCAAATTATACTAAATCTCAACAACAGAATGGATTAAATTTTTCATGGAAGGTTTATAAGGAAGATTTACATGGTACAGTTCCGTTACCAACCATAAGAGATGGGCTGATATTTCTTTTTGAATGGTATCAGTTTAAATCTCCACAAAAATATAATAATCCAGAAACCCCTGTAGAAGAATTGGTTTCACTATTGAAGGAGCAGGAACAAATCTATACCAAACATTTTGGCGTTCCCACTGCACCCATGATAGACGAAATGTTAAATGGTTATGGCTACATGAATTTGGAAATGGGACAACCTAAAAAGGCGTTCCTATTTTTTGAAATGAATATTAAGTATAATCCAACAAGTGCAAATGCTTATGATTCGATGGCTGAGTATTATGAATCTCAAAACGACAAAGAGAATGCCTTAAAATACTTAAACATGGCCTATGAAATAAGTGGTGACGATTATTATAAAGAAAGAATTGAAGCTCTAAATAAAAAATAACAAAAGACTAACATTCCCCTTCGGGAAACGGCTCATACACAAGACCATTCAAGGCAATGAAAGCAGCATTGAAAATGCCAAAATATTTGCTAAGAAGAATCATCTCAGTTTTTCAAAGCTGATTGAAGGATATTTAAGGTCAATTGTTGATAAGACACATGTAGCACTTCACGACACCCTGCCCCACCAAGCACCCAAACACAAACCATAAAAAATGCTCAAGTTTTTAGTAGGGGGGGTATTCCTCCTGACAGTTGTTGTAACAAATACCTCTTTCAAAACTCCCCATCACACCACGCACACACTAGCTCCCAATCAAGAGCAGTTTATAGCCCTTACAACAGAAGAAGATATAGATACCTTAGTTGCCCAGTTGGTTGCAGCAATGACCTTGAAAGAGAAAATTGATCAGATGTATGGGGAACAACGTTGGCATTCTATGCCTAAATTTTTTGTTAATTTCTTTATAAAAAAGCGGTTTCCTTATGTATATGTGGGTAAGAATAAGCGTTTGGGTATTCCTTCTTGGGTGCTTTCTGATGGGCCAAGAGGGGCACGAGTGAGGGATAAAAAAGTGAAGGGCGTGACCACCTTTCCAGTGGCGATGGCAAGAGGGGCAAGCTGGGATGTTGGTTTGGAGCGACGGGTAAATGAAGCGATTGCCATAGAGATGCGGGCCAATAAAACCAATTATGCTGCCACGCCTTGTATCAATGTGTTGAGACATCCCGGCTGGGGAAGAGCACAAGAAACGTATGGCGAAGACCCTTGGCATTTGGGCCAATTGGGAGTAGCGGCCGTGCAGGGCATTCAGCAACACAATGTAATGGCTTGCCCCAAGCATTTTGCCTTGAATAGTATCGAAAATTCAAGATGGGTGGTCAATGTAGAGGTGGAGGAGCGAACGCTGCGAGAAGTTTATTTGCCCCATTTTAAGAAGGTGATGCAAGAGGGCAAGGCGGCATCCATTATGAGTGCTTACAATTATGTACGAGGGGAACAGTGTGGTGCCAACAAAGAATTGCTCACGGATATTCTTAGGGAGGAATGGGGTTTTGAGGGTTTTGTAAGCTCCGATTGGGTGTATGGCTTGTATGATGGCATTGGGGGTATTCAGGCAGGTTTGGACGTGGAAATGCCTTGGCAGAAAAAATACCAATATGGTACTATAAAAAAAGGCATTAAATCGGGTGAAATAACTATACAACAGATTGATACCATTGTTACTCGAATATTGAGAACAAGGCTGCGATTTGCCTTGGCAAAAGATACTATGGACTATGACCAAGGTTGGATTGCCCATAAACAGCACCTTCAATTGGCGCAGGAGGTGGCCGAAAAGAGCATGGTATTGTTAAAAAACAACCATGTGCTGCCTTTTGAAGCCACAAAAAACAAAAAAATTGCCGTCATTGGACGCTTGGCTAATGTGGAAAATACAGGCGATCATGGAAGTAGCAATTCCAAGCCGCCTTATGTGATTACGCCTTATCAGGGCATAAAAGCATTGCATGAACAATTGGGCAATGAAGTCATCTTTAATGATGGTTCCAATTTGGAGGAGGCTCAAAAAATAGCCAGTGAAGCAGATGAGGTGATATTGGTGGTCGGTTACACTTATGAGGATGAAGGAGAATATATCATTCTTTCTCGTAAGAAGATGGTGAAATCGGCCCAAGCAAAAAAATTGATTGGAAAAAAAGGAACGGGTGGCGACCGTTCTTGTCTCCGACTATTGGCAGCCGATGAATTGCTTATCAATAGCTTGGCACCACTCAATAAAAATACAGTAGTCACCTATGTAGGAGGCAGTGCCATAGATATGAGCAATTGGGAAGACAAAGCACCCGCTATTCTTTTTGCTTGGTATTCGGGTATGGAAGGCGGCCATGCCTTGGCCAATATTTTATATGGAAATGCCAATCCAAGTGGCAAATTACCCTTCACCATTGCGGCCAATGCAAACGATTATCCAGCATTTAATCCTTATACAGATAGTATCAAATATGGCTATTATCATGGCTATACTTTGTTTGAGAAAGCGCAGAAACCAGTGGCCTATCCTTTTGGCTATGGGCTTAGTTACACCACCTTTGAATATTCTAATTTGGCAGTTGTCCATTCAAATTTGCAACCAAACGACACGCTACAAGTGGCTGTAACCATCCAAAACACAGGCACAAGAGCAGGGGCAGAAGTCGCCCAACTCTATATTGGGTTTCAAAATTCTAAAATTGACCGTCCCTTAAAATTATTGCGAGGATTTGATAAAATAGACCTTCAACCCAAGGAAAAAAAGACGATTACTTTCAAATTGCCCATTCAGGAGCTTGCTTACTATAATCCTTCGGCCAAGGATTGGGAAGTGGAAGCCATGGAGTATGAACTATTGGTAGGGGGCTCTTCCAATACCAAAGCATTGTTGGTTGATAAGTTTTTTGTTGTTGAATAGAAAACATAAAGATACCCCTGCGCCTGCCCACCAAACTTCACAAATATATAACCGCAAAAAATTGGTTTCTTTATTATAGTTTTGGTACTTTGTACTATTAGCATATCCTTTAAACCAAAAAGATGAAAGTAGCCTGTTTTAGTATCAAGTCTTACGACCAAGAATACTTTGAAAAATACGCCCAGCAATATGAGTTGGAACTCACCTTTTACAAAGCATCCTTAACATACAGCACAGTTAATCTGACTGAGGGGTTTGATGCCGTTTGTGTTTTTGTTAATGATAAAATTGATGCGGCCACCATCGAGAAAATAGCCCAGAATGGGGTTAAGCTCATTGCGCTTCGTTGTGCTGGTTTTAATAATGTTGATATTCAGGCTACCAACCAACAGGGTATACCTGTGGTAAGAGTACCTGCCTATTCGCCCGAAGCCATTGCCGAACATTCCCTCGCCTTAATTCTAACCTTAAATAGAAAAACACACAAAGCTTACAATCGAATTCGAGAAGGTAATTTTTCATTGGATAGGCTTATTGGTTTTAATCTGCATAAAAAAACCATTGGGGTGATTGGCACAGGCAAAATTGGCCTTGCTTTTTGTAGAATTTTGAGTGGTTTTGGTTGCAAGGTGCTTGCTTTTGATCCTTATCCATCAGAGGAAGTCTCCAACTTGGGCATTGAATATCAAACATTAGAGGAAGTTTTACAACAATCGGATATTATTTCGCTGCATTGTCCTCTAACACCTGACACCAAGCACATCATCAACAAGCAAGCTATTGATAAGATGAAACCGGGGATTATGGTTATTAATACCAGCAGAGGCGCACTTATTAATACTTCGGATGCTATTGAGGGCTTGAGAAATAAGCAGATTGGCTATTTGGGCATTGATGTATACGAACAAGAGGAAAACCTATTTTATCAAGATTTGTCCGAAAATATTATCGAGGACGATTTGATTCTGAGATTGAATAGCTTTCCAAATGTATTGATTACTTCTCACCAAGCCTACTTTACCAAAGAAGCCATGACCGAGATTACTGTTACCACCTTAGAAAATATCAAAGCATTTCAGAACAATCAGGAGTTGGTTAATAAAATCCAAAGCAAAGCATAAGCAATATAAAAACAGTATTCCATACTTGTGCAAGCATCCACTGTTAGTACAAAAAACGGCACCAAACTTAACAATAAAATATTGTCATAAAATTTAACCTAAAAGATTGACTAACTGGTCAAACTGAAAAAGATACGTATGGTTTTAATGTACACTATGTATATTCACAGCAAATAACATTGTATATAGTTTATTATGGATGATTTTTCTGCTGGAAAATTCAGACAACACCCCAATAATTAGTTTTTTTTGCTAACTTGAGGAGGTGAGATTCCCCAACAAACTACACAAGCGTCCCAGTTGAGCCAATCTACAAAACTTGGATTTTGGACAAGAACATTGATACAAACAATGAAGCCCAACATGGCTGTTTTTGGGAACAACCACCAACAAAACATATAAGAAGCTATAATTTAATTTGCATGATTGACACCCTTTTAGAGCGTGTACATGCAGCAACTACAATGCAGTAATATCATGAAACACTACAAAATCGCAGTTCTGGGGCCAATTCCAAGAGACAGAATTATAACACCTTCTAAAGAGGTGATAGAAAAGTATGGTTGTGCTACCCATACCACTATAGCACTTTCCAAGTTGCTAGGCGATAATGGGACTGTTTATCCAGTAACACATGTACAGAAAAAGGATGAGGCAAAAGTTAAAGAGGTTTTTGAACCTTACAATAATATTGTCACCGATCACATTGAATCTTCAGCAGATCAAGGTGATGTAATAACCCTTACCTTCAAAAACCAAAATGTGCGTGAAGAAAAGCAAACTGCTTTTATGAATCCTATTAAACAATTGGATGTATTAGAGGTTCTAAAATCTGATGCTTTTGTCATGGTGCCTGTTACAGATTTTGAAGTGCCCTTGGCTACTTTAAAATTTATAAAAGCCAATAATCCTAGTGCAAAAATTGTATTTGATGCACATGGCCCTACCAATTGCTTAACTATTGGTGGTGAACGACACATGAAGGTGTGGGTGAATAGAGATGCTTGGTTGCCTTATATTGATGTGCTAAAAATGAACTTGGAAGAATCACACTGTTGTTGGTTTGAGGATGATTTTCACAAAAAGGATTTGTACAATTATGATGAGGAGTGTAAAAAGCAGCTCCCCAAATTTGCACAACACTGTATTAATCTAGGGGTTAAAGCGGTATACATCACTTTGGATTCTAGAGGGGTTTTGGTTTTTTATTCTGAAGGTGGAAAATTAAAACAAGACCTTGTAAAATGTGTCCAAGTAGACGAAGTGATAGACACTACTGGTTGTGGTGATTCTTTTGCTGCTGGGCTAGGCTACAGCTTGGTGGTGCATGAAGGGGATTATATCAAAGCTGCACAATATGGTAATGCAATGGGTGCCCAGCGTACACAGGGCAGAACATTTGAGGTGTTTAAAACATTAGAAGAAACAGAAAAAATGATTGCCGAGAATTATGACAAATAAATTAAGAGACTTATTGAGCAACTCCGAGTGGTTGGTAACTGTAAATGGTTTTGATGTAAATAAGCTGAATGCGAATGAAACTTTATTTACGATAGGTAATGGCTACTTGGGCACTAGAGGAAGCTTGGAAGAAGGGCATTATGCTGGTTTACCAGGTACTTATATCAATGGTGTATTTGATGCTTCCGATTCGTTCATTATTGATATGGTAAATACACCCGATTGGACTGCCTTATCCGTTTGGGTGGATGGGGAAAAACTGAGTGTACACACTTGTGAAGTTTTGGACTACGCTAGAACCTTGGATATGAAACAAGGGGCGTTGTACAGAAGTACACGCTTCAAGGATAGAAAAGGCCGAATTACGAACTATGAAAGTATTCGTTATGCTAGTTTTGCCAATCAAAACCAGTATGAAATAAAAGTGTCCATTACACCAGAAAATTATTCGGGTAGCATACGAGTAGAAGCTCCTATTGATGGCAATTCGTTTAATCTGGATTTGGAGCCTGCTTACAAGGAAAAACCAAACTTTGGCCCTGAGGTCAAATGGGATAAATGGACAAAGAGCAAGCACTTGAAATTTGTAGATTCAGGGAGCAGTGACGCAGGCATCTTTTTGAGCTTGGCAACCTTGGAACGTCCTTATCAGATCAATTACTACAGCAATTTGTCTGTGGACGGTGACAGTAGCAAGGTTTTTAATGCTTTTGATTATGACCGTATTGCTCAAACAGTAGTATTTGATGCAGCAGAAGGCAATAGTTATCAAGTAGAGAAGGTTGTAAGCATAGTTACCTCTAGAGAGGTAGCCAAAACAGAATTGGTTGCCACAGGCAAAGCTGTGCTAGAAGAAAGCCTAAAATTGGGTTTTGAAGGGCGTTTTGCACAACACAAAAACACTTGGCAAGAAAAATGGGAGGACTGTGATGTTACCATAGTGGGCGATGATAAAGCCAATCAGGCAGTGCGTTTTAATATTTATCATCTATTGATTACTGCCAATGAAAAAGACCACAAAGCCAATGTAGGGGCCAAAAGCTTATCGGGCGAAGGCTACAAGGGGCATATCTTTTGGGATACAGAAATCTTCTTATTGCCCTTTTATATCTTCACCCAGCCCGAAACAGCCAAAGCCTTGCTGATGTATCGTTACAATACCATGGATGATGCCAAGCAATACGCCAAAGAAAATGGTTGTGAAGGTGCTCGTTTTGCATGGGAAGCTACTGATACTGGCTCAGAAGCTACCCCTCCTTGGACAGCCGATGGGGCGCACAGAATTTGGTGTGGCGAACGAGAATTGCACATTACTTCTGCCGTCACTTTTGGGGTGCTTTCTTATTATAACATCACCAAAGACGAAGATTTCTTCCTCAATTATGGCTTAGAAATGCTGTTTGAGATTTCTCGTTTCTGGAGCAGCCGATTGGAATACAATGAAGCTGAAGATCGTTTTGAATTGAATAATATTGAAGGGCCAGATGAATTTCATGAATTAGTCAACAACAATGTGTACACCAATTGGTTGACCAAGTGGAGTTTGGAGCAAGCTTGTCTTTTTTATGATAATTATACCCAAACACCAAACGAAGCCTTCTCAAAGGTATTATCAAAGCTAGGCGTAAATCAACAAGAAGTAGATAAATGGAGAGCTGAAGCCTCTAAAATCTATATTCCATTTGACGAGGAAAAGAAATTGGTGGAGCAGTTTGAGGGTTATTTTGACCTCAAAGATGAGCCTATTGTGGAATGGGATGAAAATAGTATGCCGCTCTATCCAGAAGGCTACGATCACTTCAATTGTCATACCACTACTCTACTCAAGCAGCCCGATGTATTGATGTTGATGTATCTACTACCTGATGCTTTTTCCAGTGAAGTCAAGAAAATCAATTATGATTTTTACGAAAAACGCACCATGCACAAATCGTCCTTGAGTCCTAGTATTCATACCATTATGGGTATTGAAACCGATAATTATGAGCGCGCTTTTCAGTATTTTGAACGTTCGGCTTATGTAGATATAGCCAACAACCAAGGAAATACAGATTGGGGTATACATATTGCTTCGGCTGGTGGCACTTGGCAGGCTATGGTCAATGGGTTTGGAGGCTTGAGAGTCAAAGATGCTCAACTCACGTTCAAACCATGGCTTCCCAAATCATGGGACAGCATTCAGTTTAAAATTAAATGGCGAGGTAGTGTTGTTGAAACTACTATTAATAAGGAGAATATTCAGTTTAATCTGATTTCGGATAACAAGGACACTTTAGCGGTTAAAGTTAATGAGGAAGAAGTTATATTGTCTTCAGAAAAAACTACTACCGTTCCCTTATAGCCAAAAAAATCACCAATCCACCCAAATTATTCTTACAAAATGAACAAAAAAGCGTTTATATTTGATTTAGATGGTGTTCTAGTAGATACTGCTAAATATCATTTCTTTGCATGGAAAAAACTGGCCAATAGCCTTGGCATTGATTTTTCTGTTGAACAAAATGAACAGCTAAAAGGGGTTTCTAGAGCAGGCACCTTTGAGAAAATACTAGAATGGGGCAATATAACGCTTCCAGAAGATGAGTTTACAAGGCTATTGGCACAAAAGAACGAAGATTATTTATCTTATATCAATCAGTTAGATGGTAGCCATGTGCTACCCGGAGCCAAAGAAATGGTAGAGTATTTACTTGAAAACAACTACCCAATTGCACTAGGCTCTGCCAGCAGAAACAGTAGGCGAATACTCGAACGAGCTAATTTGCTATCTCACTTTGAGGTGATTGTAGATGGTACATACGATCTGAAGGGCAAACCCAATCCTGCTATATTCCTAACAGGAGCAGCAGAGCTAGGAGTCGCACCCGAAAACTGTATTGTATTTGAGGATTCTGTTGCAGGCGTTACAGCAGCCAATACTGCCAATATGCTTAGTATTGGTATCGGCGAAGAACATGTCTTGTCTCATGCCAAACATGTCTTTGCAGATTTATCCCAAGTAAGCATTGATTTTGTCAAAGAAATTGGTGTAATTCATTAGAACATTCTTACAATTACATTCATAGCCAATAAACATTGTTCCCCTGTCGGATTGTCCTTAGGATGATTGGCAGGGGTTGTTTTTTCTTGGGGGGATTGAGAGTTTTTTAGATAAGGGTATATTATGGGTGAAAATTTTGATTGGACCAAATCATTAATTAGAATTTTAGCAGCTGCTGCTCTTTCCTATCCTGCAACTTATGCAGCAAGAGAGTCAAACAAACATAGAAAACTTGAAGTTCTAAATCGAAAAGCAGAACTTGAATTAACTGCTATCAATCCATTCATTGAATTACTTCCAGAACAAAAGAAACAAGCTATAAAAGAAAAATTGGTTGAAAAATATTTTGGGAACAGTGGGACTCTATTGAATGATTTAGACAGCAAAAAAGGGGAAGACATCTCTATAGGTTCAATTGAGAGACTTATAAAAATATTAACTCCATTTATAAAAAAGTAAACTATAATTAAAATGTGCTCACATTTTTAAAAGTGTGTCAACGAAAGTTTAAAAATGAAAGCCTATAATTGATAATAGAGCAAAAATTGGCTCAAAAATCAAAAAAATTGGCTCAAATTGGCTCAAAAATTCAAATTCTTATGTCAGAATTATCCCCTAACGCAGGGCTGTTAAGTTCTGGAAAAAACTAATCTGAATGCTGCTGGAAAAACCCCG
>CAYULH010000161.1:0-8955 GCA_964445645.1 uncultured Aureispira sp.
GGAATGTTTCCTTCCTTTTTTTATAACGTCCTTTCAGGACTCTTTGTTTGGGTGTCCGTATGAGGCGTATGCTATATGCCTTTACGGGACTTTTTGTTTGGGTGTTTTTTCGGAAGGAATGTTTCCTTCCTTTTTTTATAACGTCCTTTCAGGACTCTTTGTTTGGGTGTTTTTTTGGGAAGGAATGTTTTCTTGGTTACTATTGTGTCCTAGACCTCAATATGTTGCCATCTATTGGAACGAAGATACCAGAGGGCAGTGGATAGGGTGACCACCCAATAAATAAATTCGGCCAACCAAGCCACTTCCAAACTGCAATGAAAAACCCGAACAGCTAAATAGATATAAACGAGGTAGACAATGACCCCTATGATTTGCAAGTAAAGAGCCTTTTGGGTCGCTCCTGTACCCACCAAACCATTAAAATAAATAGCTCCAATAGAGAACAGGGCGAGTGTAGCCGACAAGACCCCTGTTAGGCGTTTGGATTCTTCAATTAGTGCGGGGGTATCGGTGCCCACTCTTAGAACAATATCGGGCATAAATATAAGTGTGCTGGTGAAGAGCATGGTTACTCCAAAAGACAAGAGGGCGGTTTGGGTGGTGACTGCAAATACTTCTTCTTGTTTGGCCTTGCCAATTAGGTTGGAGGCTAGGGTGTTGATGCTAGACGCAAATCCCCAACAAGGAATCATAAAAAGCAAATAAACAGCGCGCATGATGTTGGAAATAGCCAACTCTGTTTGGCCCATATCTTCTATTATAATAAAGAAAATAAACCAACTGCCCATACCTACTACGGATTGCAATACAATAGGCATGGAAAGGGTCAATTGGGCTTTGATGATTTCTAAATCTACTTTGGGGAAATGGAATAAATGGTAAGCACGATTTTTTTTGTCTAATAAAATATAAACCACAAACACCACAAAGGCCAAGCCCTCGGCTATAGTAGAGGCCAAGCCAGCTCCTGCAATCCCCATTTCGGGAAAGCCCCAATGCCCAAATACCAGCGCATAATTGAGCAGCATATTGGCTATACCCAACATCAGGGCATTGTAAATAATCACCTGTGTTCGTGCCACTCCTGTATACAAGGCCAATACAATCACCCCTGCATAACTAAAGAAAATCCCCGAGGAACGATAATCTAAGTAGGCAATACAGGCTTTGTATATTTCGTGATTATTAATAAATAGAGCAAAAAAGTAATCGGAACCAAACTGCATAAACAGAAAGAGCACAAAGGCCAAAGAGAGGGCAAAGGCCAGCATAGAATAAAAAATGCTGCCAATTTGATCCAATTCTTGGCTGCCCACACGTCGGGCTATCATAATTTGACCAGCTTTGGAAAAGCTGTAGCCAATAGAGGCAATCATCAAATAAAACACACCCACCAATCCAATTGCCCCCAATTCAATCTCGCCCACACGTCCCAAGAAAATAGTATCTGTCAGTGTGATAAAATTCTGCACAGCAGAACCAATCATAATGGGAATGGACAACTTAAAGATATTGGTATAGGAAATGCTGGTTTTCAAACTGTATTATTGTATTTAGAAGTTGGCTCAACAAGGATAAATATTCCTAGTTGTTGCCTTTTTAGGCTGAATAATGTCTAATACACACAAACAAATTAATGGGCTCAATCTTCACTGTGTTTCAAGTAATCAAAATACTGTGCATTCACATCATCAATAAAAGCCAATATTTCTTCTCTTCCTAGTTTGGTCTTGGAGGAAGTAACAAAACTATCGGGCATTCTTTCCCAATACTCCAAGAATTTTTCCTCAAAATCTTCTAAGAAATTCTTGTTTTTTGCCGATTTTTTTTTGTCATTTTTGGTAAATACAATAACAAAAGGCACTCGATTTTCGCCCATCCAGTTGGCAAATTCTATGTCTTTTTCTTGGGGAGGAACACAACTATCCACCAGCAAAAAAGCACACTGTACATTGGGGCGAGTGGTAAAATAATCGCCAATCATCTTGCGCCAAACCTGACGGGTACGTTGTGCAATACGTGCATAACCATAACCCGGCAAATCCACCAAATACCATTCTTCATCTATATCATAATAATTGATGGTTTGTGTTTTACCCGGCTGACTAGATGTTTTGGCAAGTGTCTTATTGTTGCACAACATATTGATGAGCGAGGATTTGCCAACATTGGAACGACCAATAAAAGCATATTCTGGACGATCAGCAGCAGGGCATTGACTTATTTTGGTATGGCTGGATAGGTATTTGGCGTGATGTATTTCCATGAAGTATAAATAGTTAACGGCTTCCAAAAATGGAGCAAAAGTAAACCTTCTGTTTTAGGAGAGTAAGCCGATTGCCCAACCTTATATAGTCTAGAATTTGTCTAGATAAGAATGATGGTTGGCAAAGAGTATGTTGTTGGCGCAATATTCGAGGCGAATCTCGTAAATTTGTAGGGGTAAAGATAAACAACTTGTTATAAAAAAGAATACTCCATGAATTTTTTACTTTTTTCATAACAAAGAGACAAAAAAATAGACGTTTACACACCAAAAGTAAGCATAAACTGAAGGAAGAAAGCTCAACAAAAGTGAACGACTAGCACGAATATTTGTTTTACAAACAACAACAAGATCAATTATTATTCCCTAAAGTTCTATTAAACAACTTTGTACTAAAGATCAACAAATTATATGTCAACAAAAGAAGTAAAAGCAGAAACGGTTAAACCTTATGAAGAAGATGCTGCCAAGAAAGGGCAAGTATCGACCATGTTTAATAACATTGCTAAGTATTACGACTTTTTGAATCATTTTTTATCTTTGGGTATTGATCGCAGTTGGCGCAAAAAAGCCATTGCAACTTTAGCCGAAGACCAACCACAGCACATTCTAGATGTGGCAACGGGCACAGGCGACTTGGCCATAGAGGCGTATCGCCAATTGAAGCCCCAAAAAATTACAGGAATTGATATTTCTGTCAAGATGTTGGAAGTAGGCGACAAGAAGCTGCAAAAAATGGGATTGGATGAGGTCATTACCTTGCAAGAGGGTGATTCTGAACATTTGCCGTTTGAGGACAATACATTTGATGCTGCGATCGTTTCATTTGGTGTACGTAACTTTGCAAACGTAGAGGCTGGTCTTACAGATATGGTGCGCGTTTTGCAGCCCAATGCCAAGCTGGTGGTATTGGAATTTTCTAAACCAACAATGTTTCCTTTCAAGCAAGGGTTTAATTTTTACTTTAAATACATCTTACCTTTTATTGGACGTATTACCTCCAAGGACAAACGTGCCTATGATTATCTCTATGAATCTGTTCAGGCATTTCCAGAAGGCCAAGACTTTGTAGACTTGCTGACAAACATTGGATTAAAAAATGCTACATGCAAAAAACTTTCATTGGGCATCTGTTCTATTTACACGGCTACCAAGTAGTTTTAATTGCAATCCTTTTGGGCATAGCTGCTCCTACAGCTACCGCTCAAAAAGGTTCTTTTAATTATGATAATAAGTTCTCTAAAAAGGCTTATTACTTTGGAATTACATTGGGTTTCAATTCTACTCGTTATCGTATTGACCGAGATTTGGCCCTCATCAACAATGATTCTGTACGCAGTGTCAATTCCTTTGCAGGGCCGGGGTTTAATTTGGGTATTGTAGCCAATGTCAAGCTGGGCAAACGCTTTGATTTTCGTTTTTTGCTGCCCACCTTGTCGTTTGCCGACCGCAAATTGCAGTACCAGATGACCAATAATTCTATGGTAGAAAAACGCATAGAATCGGTCTTTTTGGAATTCCCCATACATTTTAGGTACAAATCCAAGCCCTATAAGGATTTTCGGGTGTTTGTAGTGGCAGGTGCCAAGTACAGCATTGATTTGGCTTCCAATTCGAGAGCACGCCAGACCGAGGATTTGGTCAGAATCAACCAAAGCGATTTGGCTATTGAGTTTGGGGTTGGCTTTCAGGTCTTTTTCCCTTATTTCATCCTTTCGCCAGAGATCAAATTCTCTTATGGAGTGTCTAATATCCACGCTAGAAGAAACCAATTGGTGTATTCCTCTGTAATTGATGAGCTATTTTCGAGAGGTTTTGCTATTTCTTTGCATTTTGAGGGGTAGATAATCTTTCTTTTAGTTTAAGAAATTATAATTGTTATTTTTTTACCTTACTTCGTGGATTTTTTAGCTTTTTTATAAAAAAGTAAAAAATCCACGAAGTATTATTTTTAACAATATCAAGTATATTAGAGAGCGCAGTTTATGGCTGTTGCTCTCTTTTTTTGTTCTAAAAAACTAAAAAAAACGTACTTTTACGCCCACACATCATCCAACCAATTCTACCAGAATGACCAGCACCAGCAGCACCCAACCTTCTAAATTTGCCCTATGGATCGGCCTATTATTGGCCGTCAATCTCTTGGTCAACAACCATCAAGTGAGCTTGTGGGACGAGGATGAGGCCGCCTATGCAGGTTTTGCCCAGCAGATGGTAGCTACAGGCGATTGGGTCAATCCCAATTATCCACAATCGGTGATTCATCGCAAGACCCCCTTGCATTTTTGGGCGATAGGCGGCAGTTATCAGGTGTTTGGGGAGAACGAATTTGGGGTGCGTTTTAGCAGTGCTTTGGCTATTTTTTTGACCTGCTTGCTGGTGTATTTTGGTACACGCAATTGGCTGGGGCAGACCGTGGCGGAGCGGGCAGCCGTTATTTTGGCTACGACCATTCAACTGCCCCTAATGGGCAAAATAGCCTTTACAGATGCCACTTTGCTCTTGTTTGAAACAGGGGCTATGATTGGGTTAGTGCGCTACTTGTACCAGCCTCATTGGCGTTGGAATGTGCTGCTTTGGACAAGCATGGCCTTGGGAATGCTCACCAAAGGGCCTCCCATTGTGGTATTGGTGGGCGGAACATGGTTGCTGTTGGCAATCTTTCATCCACAGCGCAAGAACTTGATAGGAACGCATCCTTGGTTGTGGGGCTGGTTGGCCTTGTTGCCTTTTGCTTATTGGGCTTATTTGTCGTACCAACAAGATTATGCCCTTTGGAGCAGCAGCAACAGCCCTTTGCCTTTTGTGGAGTGGTGGAACCAAGCGGCCTCTGATGGGCGCAAGATTTATTTGTTGCCTTTTTTGTGGGATTGGTATGTCTTGAAACGTGTAGGGGGCGCAGTGCTGGGGCAAACGGGTTTCCCCGGCTATCATCTGGTGATTTTGACCGTGGCATTTTTGACTTGGTTGCCGTTTTGGCCGAGTACTTTAAAGGCATTGGGCAGCCGAATAATCAGCAAGGGATCGAGCGAGCGCTTGGTGCTGGTATTGTGGCTGGTAATGGGCTGGTTTTTTTGGGAATTGATGAGCAGCAAACTGCCATCGTATGCCTTGGCAGCACAACCAGCTTTGGCCTTATTGATGGCCTTGCAATTATCAAAAATAGAAGAAAAAGGAGACTTGCCCCAATTGGTACGCCTAGGATTGTGGGTATACAGTGGTTTGTTTTTGGTGGTAATAATTGGCTTGCCAATAGGCGGATATTATGTGTTTGGCAGCATAGCTTTGGGCTATCTCCTACCCATGACGGTTGTATTGTTGGGCATTTTGATCCAACTTTGGCGTTCCAACAAGACCTTGAACAGTATTTATCAGCACTTGGCGGTATTTGGAGGGAGTTTTATGCTGGGGCTTTGGCTTTGTGTAGCACCCTTGATTGAGCAATCACCCATCAAATCCTTTGACAACATCATTGCCATTGCTGCCGAGCAAGTGCCTAAACCCACCGAAGCCCAATTGGTGCTAACAGGCTTGGATCTCAAGCAATTTAAGATTAGCTTGGTGTTTTATGCCCAACAAACTTTTGGAAGCTACCAAACGGCTAGTCCTTTGGAAGCCTTTCAAGCATTGCAATCGGAGCAGCCTGTAGTATTGGTAGTAGGCACCGTAGGAATAGAGGAATTAGAGGGTTTGTTTGCAGCCGCCAATTTGCCCTTTGAGGCCACAAAAGTAGCTCATCAATCGACAGATGACCAATTGCGCCCACACGATTATTGGATTGTTAGCAATCAATAAGGTTGTTGTTGTTCCATCCACAACAAGGCAGCCTGCAAATCCATAGGCGTATCAATGCTGGGTGCTTCCAGATGCGTTTCCAAGAGGCGTATAGTTTTGTGTTCTTCTAGCCAAGCCAATTGCTCCAATACCTCCAATTGCTCCAAACGTCCTTCTTGCATAAAAGTGTATTGTTGGGTAATAAAAGAACGGCTAAAGCCATATAAACCAATATGTTTGTAAAAATGGTTTTGGGCCAATGCCTGCTCCAAGTCTTGGTCACGTACATAAGGAATAGGTGTTCTACTAAAATACAGGGCATTTCGGATGCCTTTTTTGATTTCTTTGGTAAACACCACCTTGACCACATTAGGATTGTTCAATTCTTCTAACTGGTGAATGGGTTTCATGAGGGTAGCAATGGGGGTGTTGGGCAATTCAAAAGCACGCAATACGGTATTGATTTGTTCGGGGGCAATAAAAGGCTCATCGCCCTGAATATTAACCAATACATCATACTTCATGGCATTTTCAAAAAAAGCAGCCATACAACGAGCTGTACCATTATTATGGTTGCCTGTCATGATAGCTTTACCTCCAAAAGACATTACCACATCATATATTCTTTGGTCGTCAGTAGCCACCAATACATCATCCAAGTCGGATCGGATGGCTTGTTCATAAACTCGTTGCACCATAGGCTTGCCTGCTATATCAGCAAGGGGTTTGCCCGGAAAACGGCTAGAAGCATAACGAGAAGGAATAATACCAATAGATTTTTGGGCTCTCATAATTAGAAGGTGTCTAGTATCAATGGACAAGTGTTGAATAATTAACAATAATAAACAAAATCAAGAAAAAGAATAAACTACGTTAAGGTTAAATTTTACTCATTCAATGTTTTATTGTTTGGTTGCTATGAAAATTATAAAGAGTATAATTACTACTATTAGTCCAGTTCCTACACCTTCAAAATCAGCTTGACGAATGGTGTTTATAATTTTTATGGTCGTAAGACCTATGAATAGGTTACAAGAACTACCTCAATACTAAAAAAATACTACAATTGGTCTGCTACACTACTAGGGTTCCAATGTACTTGAGCACTCAAAATTTTTCCTTGTTCATCAAATCGAAAAACTTCCTTACCCTCAAATACAAGCTTTTTACCATTAAAAGCCAGTGCATTGGCTTGCCAAGCTACCTCTATAGATTCTTCTCGGATGTTTTTATGTTTGATGGTCATATTTAGTGCAGCAAAAGTTCGTTGTACGCCTTTAAAAAACACAGACAATTCTTGAGAACCCAAATAGGGGCGACTGCCTACAGGATCTTCGATATAGCCTTTTTTGCTAAACAAGCCAATCCATTTGGAGGCGTTCAATTCGCTAATAGCCTCAAAGTAATGTTGCACCGTTTGTTCTGCTGGGGGTGGGAGAACTTGCTGGCTAGGGGGTGTTGGTATGGTTCTGTTTTCTTTGGCTAGAATGATAACACCAGAGGTTTCACCATATTTAAAATTAGTTTTTAGGGTCAATTCATATTTTGCTTGATCCAATTCTTGAAATAATGGCTCTACAAATCTATCGGCCAAAGAAACAATCTCTTGTCCAATAGAACCAAAAGACTGGGCGCCAATAATACTTGCAGAAAGGGCATAGTGTTGAAAAAAGAAATTTTTAAGGGTGCGTTCTAGCTTTTCAAATTGCTTAATAATAGATAAATAAAGAGGGTACTCAGTGGGGGCTTCTATAATTTTTATCAAGGTGAGTTGTTCTTGTTGAATTCTCGCAAGAAAGAGCGAAAAGGCTCTGGTAGCCTTATAAATTAATTGATGTGCTTGTTGAGACTGCCCTCCACTGGCTCCACGCAATGCAACCCTAAGAGGGTGATAATTTGCCAAAACCATCTGTTCTAGTAGAAGAATGTGATCGCTTGAATAAAGTAAAATTTTAATCAAAAATTTAAAAATAGATACAGTAGTAGATAAATCACTAGAGGAAGATTGAAATAATTGTATAAGAAGATTCAACTCTTGCAGTCCTACATTGAACCAGCATTCAGATACTTGGTGTACGGCTATAAAAAGTTCATCTTCAGAATTGTAGTAATGATTAGTATACAGTTTTTGGAGAACATCAGCAGAAATAAATTTGGAATAGTTTAAACTATGCTTAAATTCTAAATGAAGGGTAGAAAGCCCAAAATGAATTCTTATACGATTGATTTGTTGCTCCAAACCCAAGGAAAGTTGGGCTTTTTGGGCCACATCAAAGTACAATTGTGTGATTGTAGCTACTTGGTCTATGTAGGTAGCTGGCAATTCTTGTAGACCAGCTACTGCATCCGAATAATAAGGTTGTATTGGATTTTGTTTTTCTAATGGTGTCACAAAGGTCTTGAGTAATATCAATTGGCTCTGTATATCTTTGAGTAAAACATCAATTTTATCATTGGATGAGTCAGATGTTTCCTTGATAAAGGAGTGCAGAAGTTTTATAGAGAGTTCTAATGCTGTAAGCCCACATTTGAGTAGGTTTTCTTCCTTATTGTTGCTACTTTTAAATAAGTCATTTAATACCTCAAAATCAATGTATAAATTGTATGGACTTGTTTGCATGATTAGATATGGTGTATATATAGTTTTATTTCAGACCAGTCGGAATATCACCGAGTTGTTAAGGTACAGTTTTATTTAATATTTTAAAAGCTTATCAATACAGAAGGTTTTTTTTTGAAATTTTAGATTGATGTTTTTTTTGAATGGTTTACTAATTAGGAAAGTATAAAATTGAGTGTTTTTTGTAAAATAAATAAAATTTAAACTTTAATATGTTAAATCTTCTCGGTTTTTAGGAATTAATACTTCGTGGATTAGCTCGCGTTGCTCGTGAGCCAGCAAGCTGGGTTAG
>CAYULH010000162.1:0-8806 GCA_964445645.1 uncultured Aureispira sp.
TGCTATGGCTGATAAAAATGCCTTGTATCCACATCCAATCTCTTTGAACCTATTATCCTACTTCTAAATATGGATTGGTATAACACTTACTCATTCATTAACCCACATTAAAATAAAAAACAATAATACTTTATGAAAGTACAATTGAATACCGATAAGAATATCGAAGGAACAGAAAGATTGGAAGCTTATGTCACCCAAAGAGTAGAAGAGGCATTGAAGCATTTTTCGGACCATATTACACGTGTAGAAGTGCATCTTTCGGACCAGAATGCCGACAAGGGTGGCGCAGATGATATTCAATGTAGAATAGAGGCGCGCCTACAAAAATTAAAACCTGTAACCGTCACCAGCAAAAGCGAAACCACAGGCAAAGCATTGGAGGAAGCCACCAAGAAAATAAAAGCTTCCCTGACCACAATCATGGGAAAATTAAAAGATAAATAAACGTTGCCCATAAAACAGGACAACAACTATAAAAATCAAGATTTGGAGGAGCCAAAAGCTCCTCCAAATTCGTTTTTAGCCCTTGGTAGTGGCTTAATTGGCCTTGCACAAATGCGCTCGCTGCAACCAACGTCGCTCGCCTATATTGCCTGCCTTGAAGCTCCCACGGCCATGCAGTAGTTTTTTGTGGTCAGACGACCTTGCGGGCGCGATCACAAGGCCTGACTGTACATCGCCAACAGCGCGGCCAACGCTCGCTCCGCCTCGGCACTTACAGGCTGCATCCAACCCTCGTGCAAATCTACCGAAGAAGTAATGCCCTCCAAATCATCCAAATTTCCATGAAGCGCAGCAACTCGCACCTCAGAATTGGGATTTTTGTAATTTTTCTCCAATAAAGGATGCAGCAAGTCGGCATCCAAATCGTTGAGCAAATCCACTACCCGCAGAAAATTGGTTGTTGTTGGATTGGCACCTGTCCGCAAGCCATACAACAGATGATAATCAATCAATTCCTGCTCTATAAACACCCGATCATTGTGAAAAGGAAAATTGCCCACGCCCCTATTGGTGGCTTCTTCTGCCTCAAAACCCTCTTGGGGAGCTACTTGATGAATGGGCAAATTGAAGGGAAATTTTTCGGCAGAGGGCGCACGCAGGTAGCCCTTGATAAGCCCTGCTACGGCCACCATCATATACTCAGTAACAAAGGATTTGGAGCTTGGCCGTATGCCATCATTGGGGGTTGGAATATCTTTTAGATTGGTATCAACAGGCGCATTTTTAAGCACCACTACCTGTACAGGGCTGTTCTTATTTTCAATAAGTCCTAATGTCTGCCTAGCTTCTGGCCACGCTTCTTCTAACAATTGCGCCACCTTGGCATAAAGGGCGGTATTGCTTTGTCCACGCTCTGTTCCAGCAAGCAATTCATAAGGATTAAAATCTAAATCAGCTACTAGTGCAATAAAGTGTTCTTTGGCGGTTTGTGGCATAGAAACTTGATGCACCCATTCGTAATTTTTAGTTTGAGGTAAGTTCATAATGTTTTATTTTTTAATAAGTTAGGTGTTTATCTTGCTAATATAAATCACCCTATCCTAATTTCCACACCTCAACATATAAGTCTTTGAAGTTGTTTAAAAATACTTGGCTGAATAGCAATTAAAAGGCTTACTTTGGAATTATACGATAAAAACAAACACTCCTATAGCCACTTTTATAGAAGAGGTGAAAAGGGATGTGTCTATTATTGTAATATTTAGGGTAGATAATCGGCAAAAATCCGATTATCTATTGTTATTTTGACATTTAATTGTTATATTTGAGACAGATAATCGGTAAAAATCCGATTATCCTATCAAATAATGACAATATGGATATTACAAAGACTATACAAAAATATGCAGAAGCTCCCATGCCCAGACACTTAATTCTAAAGTTATTAAGTGACTACAAACGCCCCAATGACAAAATTAGCACACTGATTAAAAGTAAAGAGCTGATTTCGCTTAGAAGAGGACTGTACATAGCAGGCCCCGAAATGAATGTACCTACTCCCGAACCTTTTTTAATAGCCAACCACCTCCGTGGCCCTAGCTATATATCCTTAGAATCGGCCTTATCGTATTGGAATATGATACCAGAACACAGTTATGAAATTAGTTCTGTAACCATCAAAACATCCACGGTATATAAAACTTCTGTTGGACGGTTTAGCTATCGACAACTAAAACTCCCTTATTATTCTTATGGAATAAAATATGTAAAACATGCTCCTCGACAAACGATGCTCGTTGCCACTCCCGAAAAAGCGTTGTGTGATAAAATTGTACTAACTCCAAAAGTCAATCTGAGAAGTATTAAACAAACACAAGAGTTTTTGATAGAAGATCTTCGTATAGATGCGGAGGTGTTAAGCACCTTAGACACACAGCTTATTGAACTATGGATTGCCAATGCCCCCAAAAAAAGCAGCTTAAAAATGCTCCTTAAAACACTAGTAGAATTATGATAAAAGAATGGTTAGAGGAATACAACCCTCAAAATGAATTGGAGATATTAGCGGCATTGCGTGAAATCATGCAAGAAATTGCTTTGGCGGCTCTGTCAAGAACAGATTTTTTTGAAAAAGCTGCTTTTTATGGGGGAACTGCTCTACGTATTTTTTATGGATTGGACAGATATTCAGAGGACTTGGATTTCTCTTTGTTAAAACCAGATGCTAATTTTTCGATTACGCCGTATTTCAAGCCCATTTTAGATGAATTCAAAGCATTGGGATTGACGGTTAGTATTAAAGAAAAGAAAAAAAACAAACAGACAGCTATTGATTCAGCCTTTCTGAAGGCAGAAACGATATGGCAAGAAATTGTATTGGAAGATATTATCAAAGAAATTGGTGTTCGTTCCAACAAAACATTAAAAATAAAAATAGAAGTTGACAGACAACCGCCACTCCATTTTGAAACCGAAGAAAAGTTATTAATTCGTCCCTTTTCTTTTTATGTGAAGTCCTTTAGCCGACCAAGTTTGTTTGCAGGCAAAATGCACGCCCTACTATTTAGAAAATGGAAACGAAGAGTCAAAGGGAGAGATTGGTATGACTTAGAATGGTACATCAAAAAAGGCATTCCCTTAGATGTCCATCATTTCTTAACTAGAGCAAAAGATACCAATGACTGGCAAGAAAATACTATTAGTACGGAACAAATTATTCAGTTGCTACATGCTAAAATAGATGCTGTTTCTTTTGAACAGATCAAAGAGGATGTTGTTCGATTTATACCCAATGATGAAGTACTGACTATTTGGAGTCCTCAATATTTCAAAGATTTAGTAGGGAAGCTTAAGTTTGATAATGCTTGATATTGAAAAATTATTTTCTTTTACCACAACACCAACCAACATGCAACCAACCCTCCAAGCACTCTACATAAGCCTACTAACCACCCTCTGCCTCTCCTGCCAACCCCAGCAGCCAGCACAAGAGCAGCCTACTGATTCTGACCCAACAACCACAAGCATCAACTATCTAGGTTTTGAATTAAAAGCAGGCGATATTTTGTTTCAGGATGTGGATTGTGGGCCTTTTTGTGAGTCTATAGAGAAAGTAACTTCGGGCATTGGTGGGGCCAAATTCTCGCATGTGGGCATGTTGATACCCAACCCAAAAGAAGGCTTGGTGGTGATAGAGGCCGTATCAGCAGGGGTCGTAGAAACCCCTTTGGATAGTTTTTTTAGCCGAGCCTTGGATGCCAAGCAGCAGAGCAAGGTTGTAGTGGGCAGAATGAAGCCAGCTCATCGACAACTTGTTCCTCAAGCCATTGATTTTGCCAAAACCAAGCTGGGTTATCCCTATGATGAGGTGTTTGATATAGCCAATGAAAAATACTACTGCTCCGAATTGATTTATGATGCCTTTAAGCACGCCAATAATGGCCAGCCCATTTTTCAATTGCAGCCCATGACCTACAAAGATCCTGATACCGATAGTATTTTTTCGATTTGGGCCAACTATTTTCAAGCGCTAAATGTTCCTATTCCAGAGGGCAAATTGGGGCTAAACCCCGGCGGCATGTCCAAGAGTACTTACATCAATATTGTGCATTTTTATGGCAAGCCACAAGGGTATGGTAGTGTTATGATGATTAAATAACAAAGCAGGTACATGAAAGATAATACCAATACAATCAACGCTTCTTTCCCTTTATGTAGTCTCATTCTATATTAGCCTCCACCACTAGCAAATCAAAAACAAAAGGTTGCTTTTTTTGTTATAAAAGTAGATATTCGCATTACAAAAATAATGCTATATATAGCAATTTTACACACTCAATCAATACTTTATTGTATGCACCATTCATGGATTATAACACTTTTTTTATATTCAATGTTACCCTTTTGGAGCAGTTGTAATGATAATTACAAGGAAGTAGCAGAAAAACCAGAAACTATCAAAGAAAGTAAAGAGACTACTAACCAAGATTTGGAGTTGGTCGTGTATGAGGCAAGTACTAGAGGCCGATTTCTGCGTATTGAGGCAACAGCACAAGGAATAGACCTGTACACCGCTCATGGGGTGGCAGAACCTATAAAACAAGCAATTACAGCGCAAGAGTGGCAAGTGATAGTAGAAGCGGTAGAAGCAATGGATTTGAGCACAATTGGCAATTTGGCAGCTCCTAGTAGCGGTCATGCTAGTGATAGAGCCATGTCGGCACGGGTTCAAATTATTCACCAAAAAGACACCTTTGATTCTTCTACCTTCGATCACAAAAACCCACCCACCGCTTTAAAAAAATTAACCGATCAAATTCTTTCTATTACAGAAGATATTGATTGATAATGGTAATAATACTCTAGTACAACACTATTTATTTAAATAATTTGGTATTCTCCTACTTTCCTCATGCAGTAGCGAATACCCCAATGTAAAAAATACTACTTATATGTTAAGCCAAAAAATATTAGACGCACTGAATCAACAAATCGAACTAGAGGGCTACTCCTCTGCTGCTTATCTTTCTATGGCCTCTTGGTGTGACCGTGAAGGTCTAGAGGGTTGTGCCCAATTCTTTTATGCACAAGCCGAAGAAGAACGCGAACACATGCTCAAAATTGTTCATTACATCAATGACATGGACGGACATGCGCTAGTGCCTGCTATGGAGCAACCCCCTAGAGAGTTTGACTCTATCCAATCTTTATTCCAAATAGTCTATGAGCAAGAGCAAAAAGTAACCCGTTCTATTCACGAAATTGTTACTATTGCCGACCAAGAAAAAGATCACAGCACACATTTATTCTTGCAGTGGTATGTGGCCGAACAACGCGAAGAAGAAACGCAAGTTCGTGGCATCTTGGACAAAATCAAGATTATTGGCACTGGTGGACAAAGTTTGTACTTCATTGACCAAGAGGTAGAGAAAATCAACCAACAGCGTGGTAAGGAAGAAGAAGCTGCCGCCTAAAAAAAAGCGCATCAATCAATAGGCTTCTATTAAAACAAATTGTTTTAATAAAAAGAAAAATTTCGTGTAATTTGCTTTTTTTTCTTATTTTTGTCGCCAATATTGACACCTTTTGTGTAATGCTGCGTATAATAGGGCATATCTCATGAGTCAAGACCGCTCAGAGTTACTTATTTTACAAGATTATACACATTTTCACTTAACTTACCATTTACCACTATCATGTCAGAATTAAAATTGAAAGGCAGAATTGTTGCCATCTTTGATAAAATGCAAATCACAGATACTTTTAGCAAACGCGAATTTGTTGTAGAAACAGACGAGCAATATCCTCAAACCGTGAAGTTTGAATTGACCCAAGCTAAATGTGATGACATTGCAAACTACAAAGTTGGAGAGGAATTGACCGTGCATTTTAATGTGCGTGGCCGCAAATGGACCAGCAAAGATGGTGAAGACAAATATTTTGTCTCGCTCAATGCTTGGCGTTTGGAGAAAGAAGCGGTAGCTCCACCGGCTGCTGATGCTCCTTTCCCAACGGCTGATGCAGAACCCCCAGCCGATTCCTTTGCAGATGACTTGCCTTTCTAGTTAGAAATAAGCATCCATTACCAAAGACAATGTTTACAAGCACTCTGAAAAATCAGAGTGCTTTTTTTATCCCCTATCTCAAAACCACCGTATTCAGCACCTTGGCCAAATTCATCTTCATAGTCTGTAGCTTCTGATTAATCTTGAGGCTAATCATCATATTGGTCATATCCTTGGCCTCCTGTGCTGCTTTGATTTCCAATTGATTTTTGCGAATGAGCCGTTCAATTTTTCGCAATTTAAATCTCAGAATACCACTTTGAGCATCGGCCACATGGTTGCGTTCGGGCAAGTCTTGTGTATTCAGGAAAACATTGAGACGCTCCCAGCCCTCTGAGAAATCATGTTCTTGCAGGGTTGCTACAGCATCTACGGCCAGTTTGGCAATTTCGGGGTCAGTGTGGGTAATAAAATAGCTACTATCAGGCTGCTTATTCTGTTGCAATTGCGCCAAATACTCCTTGACCACTTTGCTGCAAATTTCCTCGTCAAACTCCTCCAACAAATCCAGCATATCCAGCAAAATAAACTCGGCTACCGACGTTTCTTCATCCAATGCCCGATCGCCAAAATTGATTAGAATGCGTACAATATCCCGCTCTTGGTAACTTTCGTTGCGTTTTTTGGGCTTGATTGGGCCAACTTCGGGCAGTGGGACATCGGTGGCGGCACGGCCTTGGGCTTTCGCCTGACGCTCTTGCTGCTCATAAGCCTTGGTAGCTTGCTGGTTCAGGCGTTTATTCACTTCGGTATGCAGCAATTGCTCGCCCATGTCCATTAGTTGGGCACATTCCTTTACATACAAAGAACGCTTGACCGCATCGGGCACTTTGGCAATAGAATTCACAATATCCCGAATCACATCCGCCTTTTTGATGGGATCATTGGCCGCATCCTTGAGCAGCAAATTACTCTTGAATAGAATAAAATCATGGGCCTCTTCTTCTATATACTGCTTAAATGCCGTAGCACCCACCTTGCTCAAATACGAATCGGGATCCTCCCCTTCGGGTAGCAAGACCACCCGCACATTCATATCTTGCTCAATAACAATATCCAAACCACGCAAAGCCGCCTTGATTCCAGCCGTATCACCATCATAGAGTATGGTAATATTGGGGGTATAACGCTTGACCAATCGCACTTGCTCAACCGTGAGCGAAGTACCCGAAGAAGCCACAATATTCTCAATACCAGCCTGATGCAAGGACAACACATCGGTGTAGCCCTCTACCATATAACACTCATCCAATTGTACCACCGCCTTGCGAGCAAAGTAAATCCCATAGAGTGATTTTCGCTTGTTGTAAATATCTGATTCAGGCGTATTGAGGTATTTAGGAGCTTTTTTGTGGTTGGTGAGAATACGGCCGCCAAAGCCAATCACCTTGCCCGAAATATTGTGAATAGGAAACTGCACCCTATTTCTAAAAAAGTCACGCTTGTTCTTAATCAAGCCTGCTTGCTCCAATACTTGCTCTTCATAGCCCTGCGCCAAGCCCTGCTGCATCAAGTCATTGGCTCCCCCATTGGCAAAACCCAGCCCAAATTTTCGGATAATCTCCTCCCGAAAGCCCCTTTTTTTGAGGTAACTCAAACCCACACTCTTACCATAATCTGTATCAAAAAGCTGTTGCTGAAAATGCTCTTTGGCAAACTGATTGACCACATAAAGACTATCGGCCAGTTTTAATTGAGCCGTTTGTTCTTCGTCCAATTCATCCTCCTCCAACTCAATATTATACTTCTTGGCTAGGCTTCTGATGGCTTCGGGATAAGACAATTGCTCCAGCTCCATTAAGAAGTTAATGGCATTGCCTCCCTCTCCACAACCAAAACACTTGTAGATATTCTTGACAGGCGAAACCGTAAACGAGGGTGTTTTTTCGTTGTGAAAAGGGCACAAGCCTATAAAATTGACTCCCCTTTTGGTCAATTTTACAAAATCTCCAACAACATCTTCAATTTTAACAGTTTCAAAGACAGTTTGGATTGTTTTTTGAGAAATCATAGGGTGAACTGTTCGAGCTTTTTTTTGTTTAAATACAAAAGTACAAAAAATACACAAAACAGTTGAATATCAATTTAGTGTCATTTTACAATACCTTCTTTCAAAAACAAAATAGTTGTTTTACATTGGCACAATAATTGAAATTCTAAAGATATAAAATAAAGGTTTTAATTGGGTGTTCTTATAGTGTGGGTCTCTCCGAACTTTGTTCGGAGGGACTTTTTTTGTGTCCCAAAGCAAAATTACTTTTGTTTGACCTTATTGATAAGAATACTACCCAAGAATTCCAACTAAAGCAGCGATTGGCTTGTCTATAACGTATATGGTTTGTAGATACAATGGCTCCCCACAAGCATTGATACATTACCATTATTTTGAAAAATCCTAGAACTGGCTTATGATATAAATTTTACACTGTTTTAAGGCTTAGTATTCCTTGCAAAAGGAGAATCTTATGAAGATTTGTATTTTTGTGCTTATGGTCATCTGACCATGAAGCACCTAAGTTGTTTAACAAAAGTAGTTCAATTTATTTTGTGAAGTTCAATACAGTTTAACAAAAGTAAGTAGGTGGACAAAATTAATTATAAGTTAAAAAATGGAAGATTTTTATTCAGATCAAGGCGAAAAACGCAGCCTTAGTGGGCTAAGGCGAGTATTTTCAACGATGAGCTGGAGGAAAATATCCGTTTTTTGTTGTAAAGAATTTTGAACGACTACTTAAGTGGATATTTTTACAGATTATTTTTAGTGCTCTTGAAGGCATGAATGAGTGCATCCGAAG
>CAYULH010000163.1:0-8785 GCA_964445645.1 uncultured Aureispira sp.
TAACATTTCGCAGTATTAATTATAATCTAAATTTAGAACTTAACAGCCCTGCCCGTTGGGACTTTTTGTTGGGGTGTGGTTGGGGCGGATAGGATTCGCCCGGCCCTGCTCGTTGGGACTTTGGGGGGACGGGCTGTGTGGAGTAATAGGGGGGTGGGGCTTAACGGCTCTTTTGGGGGTGCTATTTTACCGCTTTGTGGTCTTTTAGTTTTTGTGCTAGGTAGGTTTCTACATCAATGTCCCATGCTTCAAGTACTTGATAAGCTGTATTTAAGTAATTTTGAATATAGGGGATATGCCCAAAAGGCAATAAATTGGTGATGGCCTCGTCTACCAATTGAAACGATTGTTCTTTGTCTATTTTTGATTTTTGATAGAATATACTCATGTTTATTTGCGTGCCAGCCAAATAAGGTAAGAAGGCTTGCGGATTGGATTGGGCTAATGTTCTATATATTTTTAAAGCTTCCAAGAAGTCTTTTTCTGCTTTTTTATATTCTTTTTTATTGCTATATAAAGCCCCCAAGTTATTTAAGGTGGCAGCGACATGAGGTAAGAATGTTTGTGGATTGTCTTGGGCTAAGGTTCTTCTTATTCCTAAAGCTTCCAAGTAGGCTTCTTCTGCTTCTGCATATTCATTTTTATCAAATTGTAAAAGCCCCAAGTTATTTAAGGTGGCAGCGAGATGAGGTAAGAATGTTTGTGGATTGGATTTGGCTAATGTTCTATAGATTTTTAAAGCTTCCAAGAAGTCTTTTTCTGCTTTTTCATATTCATTATTAGCACGTTGTAAAACCCCCAAGTTATTTAAGGTGGTAGCGACATAAGGTAAGAAGGTTTGTGGATTTGCTTGGGCTAATGTTCTATAGATTTTTAAAGCTTCCAAGAAGTCTTTTTCTGCTTTTTTATATTCTTTTTTATTACTATGTAAAAGCCCCAAGTTATTTAAGGTGGCAGCGAGATGAGGTAAGAAGGTTTGCGGATTTGCTTGGGCTAATGTTCTATAGATTGCCAAGGCTTCTTCATAGAAGGGAACAGCCTTGTTATCTTGATTATGTTTCTGCAAAAAATGAGCATAAACAAATAGATTCTCCACATTTCTATCAGATTTCAAAGACGCTTCAAACAAGGCTATGGTTTGCTCAAATCTATTGGGCAGGGTATAATCAATGGCTGTCAGTTGGGCTTTGACCAAGTACTCATTGGCATTGTGCTGCAAGTCCTTTTCATTTTGTTGGGTCTTTTGGCTTAATGCTGCTTTTTGTTTTAGGAGCTGCTCTTGGTCATTTTCCAATTGTTCGGTATCGAGTATGGCTCTAGCAGCTTCAAAATTCCCCTGCTCAAAATAGGCTTTTGCTTGTTGTAGGCGTTGGGTGTTTAGTTCAATTTTTTGGAAGGTTTCTGCTAGGGAAATGACCCCTTTTTTGAAGGCTTCTAATTCTTTTTTTGCCGTCTCTAGTCGTTGAAAATGAGTTGCTTTTCTCTCTCCTGTACTGTTGGTATATAGTTCAGTTAGGTCAGCTATTTTTTCAGTTAGGTTTTTATAATCAACACTATTGTAGTAAATGTCTCCTATATGAGCGTCTCCGCCTTCTGTGTTGAGATTGCCAGTAACTATATTTTTGTTATGCTGCATAGCCTATTTTGTATCTCCCAAGTGAAAATTTCCGCCTCCTGTATTGACATTACCAGTAATTACATTTTTGCTATTGATAATCGTATTGGTAATGCTTGCGCCATCCTCGGTTTTGGAGATGGTATCAAACATCTCTTTGATGTATTGGGCTGCTTCGGGATGGTCTTCTAATTCTTCTTCTAAAATGGCTTCTACCGTTTTTTTGCGTGCCGAGCTATCGGGCTTTTCCTGAAGCTTTTTGAGGGCATCATTGGCCGTGCCATCTTCCTTGAGGAAAAGCGGCTTCACCCATTGGACGGTTTCGGTGGTTAATTCGGAAAAAAAGCTTTGAACGGATTTTTCTTTGGATAGTTTTCGGCCGATGTAGGCGACTATTGCGGTTATCATTACAGCAGAGGTAGGTTCCATGTTATGTTTGTTTGATAGGTGTAAGAAAGGATTGATGAAACAGTATTATATTTCTATGTTTTTATATACACTAAAATACAAAAAATAATTCATGCACTGCTAAAAAAAATGCCCAAGCACCAAAAAAAAGAAGCCAACCCATTTATGGGCTGGCTCCTGTATATCAATACTAGTTAGAAGAATGCGAATGCTCTAACCTTTGATGAATTTTTCAGTAATCATTTCACCATTTTCTTTGATGAGTGTCAATTGGTAGATACCATTAGGAAGTGCAGCTACATTCAATTGGTTGATACCATCTTGCATGATTTGCTCACTCACTACACGACCCAAAGCATCGGTAACACGTGTTTGTACCGCACCAGTAGCATTCAATTGTACATTCAAAACACTATTAGTTGGGTTAGGGAACAATTTGAATTCGCCACTAAATTCTCCTTCAGCAGCATGTAGAATGTTGGTTACTGCCAAATCAGTAGCAGATTCACAAGTACCCGCTTCATATACCTTAACATTGCGGAAAGAAGCATTACCACCACCATTGGCATCATCATCACAAACAAAGAATAAGCGATTGAAACTGCCAGTATAGAATTGTCCTACAGGGATCGTATAAGATTTCCAAGTACCTTGAGTGCTGTAATTGTCATAATTTCTTATACCCCAATTTTGAGTACCATAAACATGGAATGTATAATTACTAGAAATGCCATTGTCAGTATCAAAACCTAATCCTTGGATTTCTCCTTGGCTAGTACTATAAAAATCAAATTCCACTACTGTATTTGCAGTTACGTTATAGTTGTAATCAATGTACTTCCAAGCATTGTTGGCCAATGTTAATACACCATTACTAACTGATCCAGAACCTACATCTTGGCCATTGCCATACGCTTTAATGGTTTGAGCAGACAAGTTGATAGTAGGACAAGGAGTAGTACCTCCACCACCAGAACCTCCTACACAAATATTTTTTGTCTCAGTAGAAGCAAACTGACCTCCAGAAGCTAAAGAAGTACCACCACTACTAAGGTCATAAGAACCATTACCATAAGTACAACAAATACCATCTCCATAGCTATCATTGATTGTAAAGTCATAACAACCATCAGGCAAGCAGAATGTTTCTGTAACAGTGCTATTATTAGTAGAGTATCCACCTCCAGAAGCAACCGTTGCACCACTAGCATTTTTCAAAGTCCAAGAAGTTTCTGAAGCATAATTGTCAAGAACTAGTGTCAAAACTACTTCATTGTCATTACATGCAGGAGGCGTTCCGCCACCACCACCATTAAAACCAGGATAACCATCAGCAGGCATGTCGTTTCCAATGCTAGAAATTAATCTATCAGAACGGCCATAAGAACCATTGGTACATCCACCAGTATTGTGAATGGCTACTACCAAGTTAGAATTGTAATCAATGACAGGAGAACCAGAACTACCCCCTTCTGTATCGGCATAATAACGAGCACCATTGGTACTAACCGTATTAATCATAGAATATCCTTGCGCTGTTCCACCTTGGTCGGTCACTACAGAAATTTCTTTGCGTCTTCCACCGGGGTGCTGAACAATATAAATGCGATCGCCAACAGAAGGAGCGGTAGGGCTCAACTGCAAGTAACCATAAGTACCTGTAGGATTAACAGGTAATTTTACCAAGGTATAATCTAAGCTGCTATTAGTTTTGATAAAAGTAGACGTGCTCGCCACCACAGTAGAAGTAGCACTACCACTTCCCGAGCAATTTGTTGCTTGGTAATTGAACATAAAATCAGTGTTCTGTGCAGTAGAAGAGTTACCAATACAGTGTTCATTGGTCATAATGTGTCCTTCAGAACCCAACAACCAACCTGTACACAAGCTAGAACCATTCATAAGCAAACGACAAACGGCTCTACTTTTTTGATACATAGTTGTACCATTATAACATATAATAGGCTGTTTGTCATCATTACCACAAATTGACTTAGCAGACAAAGCTTCGATTTGTGCTTCTGAATAACCATAAGCTACACGAGAAATTTTGAAACCGCTGTGGCTGTTGGTGCCGCCTACAGCATGTAGACGTACCGTTACACGCTCGTCTAGCAATGCCTGCGACCAGAAATTGCTAATCATGGTTCCATTTTGGTCTATGATTTTGCCTTGAGCAGCATAAAGAATAGAGGCACCTGTATTGTGGGTAGAAATCTCTACATAATCCTTAGGGCCTAGATCAAAATCCTCAAAGTACAACTTGATATAAGCCGAGTTTTTGTTGTAAAATTCTTGTTCAAATACAACTCCTGTTTGATTGGTCGTATTGTATGGATGAGCCGTTTGAATATTGACGGCTACTTCATCCCCAATTTTGATAGGCGCCTGTGCTTGCGTGTGTGTATTTTGTGCAGCAGTGCGTACATTGTTGTGCTGTGCATACAGCATCGTTGTACACATAAGTAACAAGGTGAAAATTGAATTCTTCATTTGTGTGTGTGTTTAAACTTTTGTAAAGTAAAAAATATAACAACTTATAGTTGTGTGGGAAGTAGTTGGGATGAGTGGAAATCGTAATCATGATTGCTTTCGCCACCACGAAACTAAGTCTTTTTCTGACAAAAAAACGACTTTTGAATATTAAAAGATGACGGAGTGGGGAAATAATTCTTTGGTTTTAATTCATATTTTGACAATTACGTGTAGCTTTTTTAATAGAAAAACAGAATAAAATTTGGTTTCTGCTTTTTTAGTCTAAAATTAATGCTTATTATATTTAAAATAAACAAAAATGAAAAATTTTATTTTTTTGGTCAAAAGTACCAATAGGGCGCATTTTATTTTTTGAAAAAAAAAGAGAAACAACTAAAAAATAGGTTGAACAGATGAATTTATGAGTTATAATAATCGTCTGTTTATACGTTGAATGTAATGACATCTTTTTTGTGGAATTTTTAGGGGAATACTTCCATAATTAGCCATAAAATAACTAGCTTGTTGGGGTCTTAATGCCAATAATTCTATGAAAAAAATACATCTGATTTCCAATCCTCGCAATCTATCTACAGCACTGATGTATTCCTTTGCCCAACGACCCGATACCACAGTGGTAGATGAACCTTTGTACGCCTATTATCTTTCTAAAGTAGTGGTCGATCACCCCGGACAAGCCGAGGTATTGCAAAGCCAAAGCAATAGGGCAGAAGAAGTGATTAAAACTATTTTTGAGGGCGTGTATGACAAGGAGGTTTTGTTTATTAAGAACATGACGGCGCATTTGGTGGATTTGGATTTTTCATTTTTGGAATCACTAACCAATGTACTGTATATTCGCAATCCCAAACAAATTTTGGCTTCCTTTGCACGGGTGGTAGAAACGCCTACGGCTTGGCAAATTGGAACTTTGCGTCAAGCAGCCATTTTTGATTATCTAAGCCAAAAGGGGCAGCCGCCTATTGTTCTGGATTCGAGCGAATTGCTCAACAATCCCAAAGCGGTGTTGCAACAATTGTGTGCGGCTTGTGCTATTCCTTTTTATGAGGATATGCTACAGTGGGAGGCTGGGCCAAGGCCAGAAGATGGGGTTTGGGCCAAGTATTGGTATGCCAATGTACACCAAACAACAGGTTTCAAAAAGCAAGCGACCAGCGAACACCCTTTGCCTGCTCATTTAGAGCCTTTGTACGAAGAATTGCGCCCTGCTTATGAGCGTTTGTACCCACACAGAATTACTCCAACTATAGCAAACTAAAAAAACAAAGCAAGATGTTACAGCAGTTTAACCCTAAAAATAAAGACTTACAGGTTTATGTAAAAGATGGGCTTTATCATCGTTCGGCCGCCAAGGTGTCGGTGTTTGATAGCGTGGTGCAGGGGGGGGATGCGGTCTGGGAAGGTTTGCGGGTGTATCAGAATGGCATTTTTTGCTTGGACAAGCATTTGGAACGGCTGCACACCTCTGCCAAGGCATTGGCTTTTGTGGATATTCCTAGCAAGCAAAGCATCAAACAGGCCATCTTTCAGACCCTAGAGGCCAATGCCATGCGTGATGGCGTACACATTCGCTTGACGCTAACGAGAGGCGAAAAAATCACTTCGGGCATGGATCCTCGATTAAACCAAAGTGGCTCTTGCCTGATTGTATTGGCCGAGTGGAAACCTGCTGTGTATGACAATGATAAGGGCATCAAGGTGATTACAGCACACATCAATCGAAATTCGTCCAGACATCTGGATTCCAAAATACACCACAATAATTTACTGAACAATATCCTAGCAAAAATCCAAGCCAATGTAGCAGGGGCAGATGCTGGACTGATGTTGGATGCCTATGGTTTTGTGGCCGAGTTGAATGGGACCAATATTTTTATGGCCAAGAATGGGGTCTTGTATACGCCTCATGCCGATGCTTGTTTGCACGGTATTACCCGAGGCTTAATTATTGATATTGCCCAAGAAAATAACTTGCCAATCGTAGAGAAAAACCTTTCCCTAACAGAGTTTTATGGCGCAGACGAGGTGTTTTGTACCGGCACTATGGGGGAGCTGACTCCTATTTATGAAATTGATGGCCGTGCTATTGAGAATCGAGCAGGTAGTACTTTGTTGAGCCAATTGCAGGATTTGTTTGTGCAACAAATTCCGAGGTATAGTGAGCCTTTGCCTTTTTAGATAAAATTGATGCACCCATGAACAATATTATAAGTATCATAACCCTTTTGTTGATTTCTAACATATTCTTGCTGGGACAAACTAAACGAGTAAGCTATTATGGCAATGGCCTCAAAAAGCTAGAGGAACAACTGGTTAATGGAAGGAGGGAAGGCACTACTACCGAGTGGTATGTATTCGGCAATGGATATGGGAGCGTGGGTAATCATCTTGGAGATGATAATCCACACTCCCAAAAATAGGTTAGTCACATGGATTGGCTGTAGGTGCTGGCCATTCGCAGAGTGTCTCCACTACTTGCCAGTTTTCCAAAATTACATATCCAACAGCCGAAACATAGTTAACATCACGTCTGCTTCCACAAAAACGAACGGCATAGTTTCCTTCGCCTTCTCTTGGAAAGACTGTTACCAAAATATCATTGTTGCCAGCACGAGCAGATGAAATACAGCCAACAAGTGCGCTAGAGGCAATACCTTCTGCACGTGCTTCATCAGTAGTTTGTTGTGCTTGTGCGCTAAAAGCAAAGAATACAGTAAAGATGATTCCTGCTACAATTAATTTTAAATTTTTCATAATAATGTTTTATTTGGAGTTATGGTAAGTAGGGATATTCAGAAGTAAAGACAAAAAGAGTCCTGCACTAACAACGTTAGTGTAGGATTTTTAAGATATAGGTGTAAAATTTAGGCTGCTAGAACTGCTTTTTGTTCCATTCTACGGCCAATAAGCAATGCGTTAGAGGTATGAATACCAAAAAAAATCATTAGTGTTTCGGTTGCCTTAGTTCTAGCCAAATTCTTTTTCAGGAGAAAGTGTTCTTTGTCTGTACCAAAGCTGCCTTCTAAGCGAGAAACTCTTTCTTTGGTAATCATTTGAGCTAATTGATCTTGATGTTTTCGATGTTTGGAGGGTCTTCCTTTGGGCTTAAAATCTGTCTTAATTCCATACTTGGTCACAAACCTTCGATTTTTATTGTTGGCATAAATTGCGTCTGCTCCCAACACTTTTACTCTTTTTTTAGTCAGTTTTTGGGCTAAAAAAATCGTTTCGATTAGTCTCGTACCTTCATTAAAAGCATCAAAGCTTAGATGTTCGATGAAGGATATACCATCTATCTGTAGTTTGTTCACCTTGGCTCCAAATTCAACAGGTTTATTTTCTTTTCCCCTAACTATTGGACGAATATAGGGCTTGTCAATGCTTACTATACGATCTTTAACTTTCTTCTCACCTGTTACAAACATTTGTTGTTGCTGCTCATAAAGTAGTTGGATAGCAGAGCGTCTGCGATGATAACGATTTGTAAAATAACTCCCTTCTATTTGGCTCTCTAAATAGTCAAGTTGACGATTTAACTTGTTGAGTAAGTGTAACAAGCCGCGCTTGAGTGCTTTGCGTTTCTTGCGGCGCTTTTGCCTCATCTTCGAATAAGAAACATAGCGACGTAACCATTTCTTATACTTCGTGCGTAAGCGTTTTATTTTTAGATGCCGACTTAACGTTTTCATCTGTTCATAAGACCACGACACTGCCTCCCACAATAATTTTATGTCCGTAGGATAACGGATAGCAGATTCATAACAGGTCGCATCACAGCTAATACTATCCAAGTTGTTTAGATGGGGTAGCCAGTGTTCTATTAACTCCTTTTGGGCTTGCGATATATCCAATTTACAGGCTAACTCACAACGTATCGAACTTACGATTTTATAGTTCTTTATTCGATGTCCTAATGGTAACAGTATATCGCAGAAATACTGGTAATCTAGATTCCCGTTTAGCTGTTCTATCAACTTGTAATCCGAGCAGGATGCATAATGTTTGAGAAACATCAATCCCAATTTCCCTCTTGGCGAAAATATACTCTGGGGGCCTTTCTTTTTATCCTTTATCCCAAAGCTCTCTACTAACTTTTCCCAGGGTATCGACTGGTATATCTTGCCTAGTTCACTCGACAGAAAACTACTCTTATATTTTGCTAGTTGTTCTTGACGACTTTCAAACTCTAATTCGTATTGATATTCGCTTATTCTTTGTATTTTCATACTCGTATTTTTATTAAATGCCCCGCTTTTCGCTTCCTAT
>CAYULH010000164.1:0-1134 GCA_964445645.1 uncultured Aureispira sp.
TGCGGTGAATTTGCCCCATGCCTTTGCCGGCACTGCTGCCGTTGGGGCTGGTGAGTGGGCCTAGCTCTCGCCAAGCCACGCTAGGGCTGTAAGTGGAAGGTAAGACGGTAGGATTGGCATTGGCCGTGCCGCTTATATTTTTGTAAGCACTGGCATAGTTTATTAGGGCTTGGGTGGCGGTGCTCATATTGCCATTGGGGGCTAGGCGTGTTCCCCAGGTCAGGACATCGCGGCGCACTCGGTTGTAGATGCCGCCCTCGGTGCTGTCGTCTTGGTGGTAGGTATAAAAAGAATCGAGGAAGGTGTAAAAAGAGGAATCGGGGTGGAGTTGGAATTGGGCGGAAGCTGAGGGAGTATTCCATGCGATGCCTAGAAATAGGCATAGTGTCCCCTGCAGTAATTTGTACATGAATTACGGTGTGTTTGGTTGGTTTGTTTGGGAAAAAAGCTCCTAGGCTTGCTGTGGGGACAAGGAGGGGGGAGCTGGTGTTGTTGTAAATATACGTTTAAAATATTATTAATTTACTATCGGCATAGCAATTCTCATAAACTCACCTAAGGTTCAGTTAGTTTATGTTGTTTATGATTCCGTAAGTTAGGATTTACCCAATCCACCAAAAGTTACGAGTTGGTTAGATGTGCTAAACTTTCTAAGGCCGTGTGTTGGGTCAAATCGTGCATAATGGGTACTACAGAAACATAGCCATTTTGCAAGGCCCAAACATCTGAATCCTCGCCTTCGTCCAAGTACACATATTTCCCTTTGAGCCAGTAGTAGTTACGCCCCATAGGGTCTTTCCCTTCCTGAAAGTCCTCGGCCCAGTGGCCTTTTGCTTGGCGACAAATGCGAATGCCTTTGATTGCATCTACCGATAGTTTGGGAATATTGACATTGAGTAAGTTGGTGTTGCCCAAACCTTGTTCGAGTGCTTTTTGGACGAGTTGTCTTACAAAGTGTTGTGCTGCCGAAAAATCAGCATCGGGCGCAAAATCTAGCAGCGAAAAACCAATAGATGGAATCCCTTCGAGAGAAGCCTCCATAGCGGCCGACATGGTTCCCGAGTATAGTATATTGATAGAAGAATTGGAGCCGTGGTTGATACCCGATAAACACAGGTCTACAGGGGTGTCTTT
>CAYULH010000164.1:1292-8770 GCA_964445645.1 uncultured Aureispira sp.
TTTGGCGACGGCAATTAGACTGGCAATACCGCCTGCTGTGATACCATCATCATTACAAATCAAAATAGTTGGTTGCTTAGACATGTTTTTGTTGGTTATTGATAATTATAAATAAAATCATAAGAGCCAGATTTGATTGAATCTTTGGGGCAGATAATTAGAGTCCATTGCCTCCTGATTTTGACGGGGTATCAAGTTGAATTGATATTCGTAAAAAAAGATCTTTTTGTTACCTGCTCTTTTGATAAGTTATTGTAAATTTATTCATAATTACCTCCATTAGTAAAGGAAATAAGAAGGCAAAATTCAGAATATTCTACTAAAACTAGCTCCAAAATTATAAAAACTACTCTTACTATTCGTCATATCTTATAAAAGTTCTTAAAATTGGTCTTGTAATAGAAAAGGGAAGTTGTATAGACAAAACTTTTTAGTAGTTGTAACCTCCATTAAATAATCAAATTATGATAACTGTAGAAGCGCGTTTGCGCCAATTGAGAAAGGCGATGGCCAAAGCAAAAATTGATGCTTTGATAATACCTTCTAATGACCCTCATCAGAGTGAGTATGTAGCAGATTACTGGAAAGTAAGGGAATATTTTTCAGGGTTTACAGGTTCAGCAGGGGTTTTGATTGTATTGGAAGATTATGCCGCACTTTGGACAGATTCTCGTTATTTTTTGCAAGCAGAAAAGGAACTAGAAGGATCGGGAATTGTACTGCATCGTCTGGAGCAACAAACGGCACCAGAGCATTTGCATTGGTTGGTGGATAATTTGCCCGAAGGGGCTACTATAGCAGGAGAGGCAGATCTGTTTTCAGTGCATCAAGTCTATCATTTGGAGCGTTTGTGTAGACCCAAATCTATTGAGATAAAAGATGCTAAGAATATTATAGGTGCTGTATGGAAAAAACGCCCTACTATGCCGGGTACTATAGCTTATGATTTTGATGTAAAATATGCAGGGGTTTCCAGAGAGGATAAATTGGCTAGGTTGCGTGAGTTTATGCAACAAAAAGGCGTTGATTTTTATTTTGTTACTGCCTTGCATGAGATTGCATGGTTGCTGAATATTCGTGCTTGGGATATTGATTTTACACCTGTTGTATTGTCCTATTTATTGGTTGGTGAGAAAAATGCTACTTTATTTGTCAAGGATTATAAACTCCCTAATGCCCTCAAAGATAAGTTGAAAGCAGCAGGAATTGCACTCAAGGATTACGGTTCTATTGTACATGGTTTGGGGGCAATCTCTACACATAAGGTGGTGTATGCCGACAAGCACAGCTTTAGTTGGAGGTGTCAAATGTCTATGCACGAGAATATAGTATTGGGCGAATCAGTGATTACTCCTTGGATGTCTATTAAGAATCCAACAGAAATTCAACATTTCAAGGATGTAATGGTCAAGGATGGAGTGGCATTGGTCAAGCTGTATCGTTGGTTGGAGGATACCTTGGGCAATCGTTCTGTCAAAGAAACAGAAGTAGCAGAGCAATTGGCTAAGTTTAGAAGTGAGCAAGAAGGTTACAAGGGCGAGAGTTTTCCTGCTATTGTAGGCTACGAAGCGAATGGGGCCATTGTACATTACCGAGCAAAGGAAGAAGATTGTGCCTCTATCGAGAAAAGTGGAATGTTGTTGTTGGATAGTGGCGGGCAGTACATCAATGGCACTACAGATATTACTCGAACCGTACATTTTGGAACACCTACTCCAGAGCAAAGAAAGCATTATACGCTTGTGCTCAAAGGCAATATAGCCCTACAAACGGTACATTTTCCGAAAGGAATAACAGGAGCGCAATTAGATACTTTGGCTCGTTTTCCGCTTTGGAGAGAAGGCTTGAATTACGGGCACGGAACAGGGCATGGCGTGGGCTTTTTCTTGGGCGTACATGAGTCTCCACAAGGTTTTGCACCCAATATCAAAAGTCCTAGAGGGTATACTCCTATAGAGGAAAATACCGTCACTTCTAATGAGCCGGGATATTACCAATCAGGTGATTATGGTATTCGTATAGAAAACTTAATGCAATGTGTGCCTTCAGATAAAAACCCTGATTTCTTGGCATTTGAGGTATTGACCTTGTTTCCGATTGCTACCAATATGATTGACAATAGCTTGCTGAATTATCCCGAGCGTGTTTGGCTCAATCGCTACCATAGAAGAGTTTATTCTGCTTTGTCCCCTCATTTGGCAGAAAAAGACAGAGCTTGGTTGTGGAATCACTGTCAGGCGATTTAAGCTAAAATAAAAATTATAAATATAGGTGGATTGATGCTTTTGGGAGTGTCAATCCATTTTTTTTGTCTAAGGTGCTTATTTTTCCAAGATTGCACACACTGACAAAAACTTTATCTAAAACATTTTGTTTTGTTGTGTATTAAGCACTATTTTGTAAAAATATTACAAAGTAGCCATTAATAAATAGCAATTAACTATGTTGATAGAATTTTCAGTAACTAATTTCCGTTCTTTTAAAGAACAGGTAACTTTGTCTTTACTCCCAGCTGCTATACGAGAAAAAAGAAAGGTAACTCCTATTCTTATAGAGGATTACCGTGATTTGTCTTTACTCCCTTCAGCTATTCTATATGGACCTAACAATTCAGGAAAAAGTAATCTATTCACTGCCGCTGCTGCTTTACGTTGGTTAGTAGTAAAATCGGGAAACTTTAACTCAGATAAGGATCTACCAAATGAAGTATTTGTAATGGATTTAAGGTGCAAAGATTTACCTACTGTTTTTGAAATTGATTTTCTAGCAAAGAATGGAAAACGTTATGAATACAGTGTAGCGTTTAAAGAGCAAGAAATCATTAATGAAGAACTTATTCGGTATGAGAGTAGGCCCAAAAAAACTACACGATTAACGTTATTTTCTAGAAATAAGCAAGAAGTTAAATTTCCAGGAAACAGCCTAAAAGGAAGCAAAAGCTTTAATTTTGAAAAAAACCAACTTGTACTTTCTAGAGGCGACATTGAGGGGAATGATGAATTGCAAGAGGTATACAGTTTTTTTTCTAGTCTCAAAGTACACCAGTTAGCAGAAGCTGACTATGTGGAATTTTTGGCAAAGAACTATAGCAAATTTGTTCAAAAAGATCCAAATTCTGAAATTAAGCAAGCCATTGATCAAATAATTGCTGAATTTGATAAATCCATTATTGAATTACGTTCTGCAGCGAGGGATGTTAGCAAGGTTAAGTTTCCTGAAGATATTCCCGATAAAATAAAAGAAGATTTGTTAGACAGGTTGAAGAGTCAGACCTATACCATTCATAGATTATATGAAAAGGGCAAAGATACAGGAGACACAGTAGAGTTGTCTCTAAGTAAACAATCTACGGGTATGCGTAAATTTTTAGCCATTCTACCTGAGGTTTTACCTATCTTAGAAAATGGAGGAGTGTTGTTTCTAGATGAATTGAATGTGAGTTTACATACAGAAATAACAACTTTTATCATCAATTTATTTAAAAATCCTAAGACTAATCCTAAACATGCACAGCTCATTACAACAACGCATGATATGATGTTGTTAAATCGCTCGCTTTTTGATAGAGATCAAATTTATGTTACAGAAAAAGATGAGTTTGGAGCAAGTGTTTTATATGCTTTTTCAGATTATAATTTTGGTAAGATGAGAAGTCCCAACTTGGCTCAGTATTATGAATCTGGAAAGGTAGGAGGAGTGCCTCAATTGTTTGTCTCCTATATCAATTCTATCATCACGAAATATTTAGAAAATGGGCAGCAGGAAAAAAAATCGGCGGAGCGGTAGAAAATCTTTAAAAAAGGGGAAGCAAGTTGTAGAAGAACACAACGAAGTTATTGGGGAAAATTCTTTTGATAAAAGAACAGCAGGAAATTTAAGTCTACTAAAAAACATTCTGATTGTTTGTGAAGGAGAAACAGAGGCCGCCTATTTTTTTGCTTTAAAGAAATTTTTGGATCACAAACTGATTATTGGTGTTGAAATTCTGCCAGATTTAGATACTCAAGATAAAGAAAGAGGATCTGGAGTGTCTGTATTATCTAAGCTGTTAGAAATAGCTTTAGAGAAAATGCGAGAAAAAGATTATGCTGAAGTTTGGGTTGTTATGGATAATGATGAAGGTAATGCCTATAAGTTGGATGACCCCTCAATTGATAGAATTAAAGAGGAAGATTCCAATTCGTCCAAAATTTTAAAAACTAACCAAGTTAAGGCTTTAAATGTACGTGAAGACGAAGAAAAGGAAAAAAGAATACACTACTTTTTGCATCGGTCAGAATATGAGAATTTCCTAAGGAACCTGCTCCCTAATTTAACTGTAGCTGAAATTAGCAGAATTATTGAATTGACGACTAAAAAAGAAATTTTTGAGCGATTTGAAGCTGATCGAATTGCCTTTTTTGAAACAAATATTAAAATCTCTTTAAATAAAAATGAACAGAAGAATTTAGCTCGAATTAAAATAGCTTTTAGTGCGATTTCCTTTGAGCATTGGCTTTTATTACACTATGAGTATAATGAGACGGCTTTTTATAATTCTAGAGAATATTTCCCATATTTTGATGAGAACAATTATTTAAAGCATAGTAAAAATGGACATGAAAAACCGTTCAAAAAAGGCTATCTTTTATATGAAGAAAAAGCTCAATTCAAAGTTTTTTTTGAACATGCAGAAAAAACAGCGATTCCAAATGCTCTTTTTTTGCAAAACTCTTATGTTGCTCGTCAGATAGCTCAAGGTTTAAGTTACTATGAGATAAATCCTTATTGTGATGTTTTCTACTTAATTGGGAGTCTTATCAATACTGAGTTTTTAGAGCTAGAAACAGTTTATCAGATAAAAACAAATAATGATCCTAAGAAAAATTTATTGAAGGATTTGAGCTTAACTAGGAATGGAACCCGACTCCGTCTTAGTTTTCAATTGGTCTATGGACAGTCATTATTAAATCGCAACATTGAGGCAGTTCTCTCATTTGTTGTATATCCTCAGAATGGAACAGTTCGGAAATCTGCCCCAAATAACATTCAATGTAATAATAATATTTATCGAAAAGATGATTTGGTAGAAGTAGAATTTGACTTAGCTTCTTTTCAGCAAAGAGAAACCTGTTGTCTTTATTTTGATCTAAAGGAGCTTTACCCTAACAAGGGTAAACAGCTTTGTTATACCTTTATTGTTTAATTTTTTAGTATAGGACAAAAGTAAAATTTCAAAAAAAGACGTTCTGCACATTTTTAAACCTTAAAATATTAAGATTAAAAACTTTTGTCCTGTACTGAATTCTCAAGTTTTTATTGATTTTTTTTCATAAAATGTTATCCAAAAAATTAAATTTATCTTGAGAAATACAAGGAATAACCGCTAATAAAGTCGGATATATACCCTGTCCTCTTATGAAGCGGAGTTTGAGTAAGAGAATGGGGAGTATGCTTATTTTTGGGCAGTGCTGCCGTAGAGCGCGCAAGACAAGGGGCTTGTCCTTGACTCGAACGATTATATAAACACAATCATGTAAAACATTGTGGAAAACGAACTTGCTTGAAATTATTTTTATATAAAAACTAGACCTAATAGATTTTATCACAAAATGAATGGTATCAAGTTTTATTTATTAGACTGCTGTAGTAGGAGGGTTATTGTTGCAATACAAAAGGCTCTTTGCTTCGGATGGGAAGCACTGGCTTGCTAGAATCAACAGCAGGTTTCTGTTTATTTTTAGGAATAATTCCAAATTTCTCTTGATTAGAACGACTAATGCCTTGTGAATTGGGTTCGTCTCTGATTTGTTCCTTGATTTGGTATACGGCAATATCCACTTGTTCTTCTTTGCGAATCAATTCAAATTCGAGGTATAAATTGTAGTGACGTTCTACAAAATTGATGTACCAAGGAATAATAGGCGCATTATAACGATGAACAAAATAGATATTGCTATCAATAGGAGCTTGCAAATGGATGTTCTCAATTCCAAAATGCTTCATTTGCTGATAATGGTTGGGCGAGTTGGCAAAATGCCCAAAATCGAGCATATTAAAATTATCAAACAACGTATCTTCCAAACTTTGGTAAGGAGTCATAACAGGATGCAGATAAAAATCGCCCCCACCAATGTACAACTGCTCTGGTTGTGCCTGTAAGCTATCTAAAGCAGCCGCCCAGTATTGTTTTTGGGTGGCGGTGTGATAACTCCTCAAAGTACATAATTTGAGATTGGAAAGTGCCAACACCCCCAATGCCAGTAGAATTTTGATTTTGGTAGAACGTTCTAGTAATGCTCCATTGGCAAACAAAGTACCCAGCCCCATTAAATAAAAGGCCAAAGGGTAACTCACTCGTTCTGGAAGGTGTTTGTAGACATACAAAAAAGCCAGAATAGCAAGGATTAACCCCATCTGCAAGACCAAGAGCAAATACCAATTTCTAGAGCCTTTGGTAAAAATGACTAAGAGCATCAAAAACAAAAAACCATAAAACACATAATCACTCCACACGGTGCTGATAAAAAATTGCCAGTAGCGTTCCTCTATATGCTCCTCGGTAAATGGACAATCCTGAAAGGTGTTTTGCAAGGCTTGGAATTGTCGAAGCCCATAAACACTAGAATCGGCAAAAAACCACTGCTGAAACAAGACCAAATCTTCGTATTTCCAACCTACCTTATAAAAATAATCATCGGCCGTAGAAGGCGACCACTGGTATTGAGGTTTTTTATAATCTAATATATCGTGTGCTGCCAGCGAATGTTTGTAGGTATTGTAATGTTTCCAAGCAGGATCTTGGTTTTGTAGGCCGTAGTGGATTTGTTCTACGCCCCAAGCGGCCACCAGAATACCAGTAGCCCACAATAAATGTTTTATCGCCTGCTTTTTTTCTTCTATAATGGCATAGAGCAAGAGGGGAGTTCCCAATATTACCACCAATAAAAAAGCATCCCAACGCATCATGGCCACCAATAATAACAGTGCTGTGGCAATCATCCACCACTGTTGGCGGCGTGCATCTTCTGCCTTGTGTATGGCTGTAAAGAGCAAAAAAACAGCTCCCGTACCCAATACCAATGCCGAGGAGGTGTATTGAAGTTCTTGTAGCAGCAATACTTCTCCTGTAGCAAAAAAAGCAAGGAATACACCCAATCTCAGAAAGCTGGTTTGGCGCAGCAGCACACTGTACAGAATAGCGGTCATGCCCAACCAATGGGCAGCCGTTAAATACCAGCCATACCAAGGAAAACTAGGAAAGGCCCGATAGGCGGCAGCCAGTGGCGTACCTATAAAAATATGCGTCCAGCGCAAATTGGGCGAAGATTCGGCCAGCAAACTTTTGCCTGCCAAAACCATTTGCATTTCTAAGTCATCAGTAGTACCAAATCTAGTATACAGTAAACTCAAGCAAATACCAAAGAGCAAAGTGTTGAGCAGTATACTGCTCAAAAAAGGTTTTTGTTGTAATTGTGAACGCATAGACCTGTAGGAGC
>CAYULH010000165.1:0-8573 GCA_964445645.1 uncultured Aureispira sp.
CGAAACATGTCCGGGTCTTGGCCAGGCTCCCCCTGTCTTCAAAATTGCGGTCAGATCAAAGGATAATGTATACTGATCCGAAATAGGGCAGAGAGGATTGTGGTCATGGATTTAAGGGCAAGCGAGATTGAAATCCGCCGGATCTGGCTCAACCAGTTATATCAGGAGTATGAGAGCATCTGCTGGCATTACAAGGTTGATCTGAAAAAGCCGATAATGGAAATAATGGACTCCGGACGTTTCTGGGGGCAATGGAATCCGGATAACAGAATAATCAGACACCGAGATTTATTGACTGTTACTTAATAGCAGCCAACACTAATAATAAAAACAAATATCAAAGCCAAAAAAGAAAAGAACCTTGGGATGAATGTGCTTATGCGTGCCTTTCCTGTTCATAAATTGCTCACTCAAAAAATGATAACTCAATCCTTCAAGTCTTGGGGCCAAGCACATGGCTATGACAGCCCCGAAGCACAGGCAATATTCTTAGAGGCGGCTGCTCAACACAGCAATTATTATTTTAGATGGTCTACTTCCAAGATTTTTGCTTGGGAATCTGAAGGTGTAACCACCCCCATCACCCACCTGCACGGCACCAAGGACAAGACCTTTCCATTCCGAAGAATCTTGCCACCTGTTATTGCTGTAGAAGGGGGCAGTCATTTTATGATTTTTAACAAAGCTGCTATAATTAATCCATTGATAAACAAAATATTGGAAGGGGTACTTAATGCTATAAAGGAGTAGGTTTAGTACTCAAATTCCATATTGGGTGATGGAAAACCAAATAAATAATTGGTCTTGATATAGCGTGCTACCTTGGGGGTTACATATTCCTCCCAATCCTCATCAGCCCTCAGTTTTTTCAATACCTCATTGGAATAGATTTTTATGTAATCAGGATTGTAATCCTCTATGTCCATTACATGTTTGTTTTCCATGATGTGTTTGTACAGAAAACGAATGCCATCGGGAACAGGCAAGTTACTACCCATTATCAATTCATCCCCCGAGCGGTTGTAGGTAGGATAGACCAAGATTCGCACATTCTTAGTAAAAATACCCCCATAGGAAGTAAGCAGACTGCCATCTTTATTGTTGTAGTAATTTTTGTTGATAAGGTTGTACAAGCTGTTGGCACTCACTACAATTCCTAATCGAGACACTCTATAGGCCGATAAATAATCAATGAGATCTTTGTAATGCCTACAATTGCTAATCATTACATACTGTCCTAGGTAATTGAGCAAGGTAACTCTATCCAAGTAATCGTTTAGATTTACTTTGCCTGTATCTCGTATCAGATCAGCAAGGGTCATTTCAGTCAAGACACTGGTTCCTTTGGGAGATTTATTTTCTTCTTTTGCAAATTGATTGGCTGCTGAATTGATGCGATCTATTGTACGCAAAGTAGCCGGTCTAAAACTGCCTCTCACCACCAAGGCATCATGCTTGTACATAAATTCGGAAGGGTGAACAGGTCTGCCCTCTGCATCAATAACTGCCACTTTGGTCATGCCTTGTTTTACCAATTCCAAAGCCACCAAACGATTATCTACAAGCTGAAATTGAGGCCCTTTGATTCGCAACAAATCAATTCTTACTCGATTTCTTATTCCTTCTAACAAGGATTGCATCAATTGGGTATAATCTACATGATAGTGATAACAGGCAAAAACGAGGTTCACGCCCAACATCCCCACTGCTTGTTGCTGCAAGGCCGTGTCATTGTCTAGCAGCTCTATGTGCATCACCAATTCATTGGGCTGGTCTTGTGGATGCAATTGAAAACGCAAACCTACCCAACCTTGCCCCTTGTTGGTTTTGTGATAATTGAGGGTTTCAACGGTATCAGCAAAGGCAAATAACTTAGCATTGGGTCGTGTTGCGCTCAAACGATCTATCATCAGTGCATATTCGTGGTCGAGCATCTTGTACAAACGCGACTCACAAACATATCTTCCTTTCTTCTCCACTCCATAAATATCATCACTTACTACTTTATCATAAGCAGAAATAGTCTTGGCTACGGTTCCAGAGGAAGCACCTGCCTTAAAAAAGTACTGGGCCACTTCCTGTCCTGCACCAATCTCTGCAAAAGAGCCATAAATATTGGGGTCTAAATTGATTTCAAGTGCTTTCTGTAGTGGTTCAAGAATTTGTGTTGGCATGGTTAATCAGCGTAACTGTATGATTTGTTAGTACTTCGTGGACAGTGAAGTGCTAGTTTGTAAAATGGAACTGGAAAATTAATAAAAGAACTTTGAGTTCCCTAATTTATCAAAGAAGTTATAAAGGAAAAAATCATCTATTGCAACAATATTCCTCATAAGAATTGCCCATTGGTATATAGCCAATTTCTTGATAATTATCCAATAAACCCTTAGTTTTTTGTATACCATAGATTTAGTCTAAATCTACTAATTGTCAAAGCTATTGCTCGCATCCATCCGCTCTCTTATCGTTTTTGATGCCACCAAAGTTAATACATTCTCACAACAGCACGCCCCAATTTATATTAACTGTATGTTATATATTCCAACAACTGGTTGAAGGCTTGCACACAAAATTGTCTCTATAGGGTGCTGCTACTTTTAAAAATAATTGTATTCTGTAAAGGTTAACCCAATATTTTAAATAAAAAAAATTACCTTTGACTTAGAAATTTAGTTAAGAACGACCTTGCATTTTTGAGCAATGTCCATAGTTGAACGCACTTTGTCACTTCCCCACGACTAAAACGTAACTATCTGATGTCTGAGCATACAGAGCCCATAAATCTAAGCATTGTACTGCCTCTTTATAACCCTTTACCCAACTGGTCTGACACTATTGTGAATTCCATTCGAGCCATCCAAGAGCGTTTGCCGCAATTGGTGCTTCAATTGATTGTTGTCAATGATGGTTCTAACAATACTATTCTGGAAAGTGATATTGCCTCCCTTGAGCCTTTGGTAGATGATTTTCAGTACATTGCTTATGCCCAAAATCGTGGAAAAGGCTATGCCCTACGCCAAGGGATTGCCGTGGTAAGCCATGAGTTGTGCATCTATACAGACATTGATTTTCCTTATACTGTTGATAGTTTTGTGGCGTTGTTTGAACAATTGCAAACAGCCAATTGGGATGTGGTGGTAGGCATTAGAGATGCCAATTATTACAAACATGTACCTGCCTTCCGAAAGTTTATCTCCAAAGTCTTACGTTTTTTCATCAAGTTGCTTTTGAGCATTCAAATTACAGATACCCAGTGTGGCATCAAGGGGTTTAATGCCAAAGGGAAAAAGCTGTTTTTGCAAACTACTATTGATCGTTATCTCTTTGATTTAGAGTTTGTTTTTTTATCCTCCAATGACAAAGAAGTTGAAATTAGCTCCCTCCCTGTTACCTTGAGACCTGAAATTGTTTTTTCTAAGATCAACTTAAGAATTTTACTCACAGAAAGCCGAAGTTTTCTCAAATTGTTATTCCAATCTTTTTTTGGTCAAAAATCTAATAAATTGACCTTATAAAAAGAAAAATAATAACATTGCCCATACCGCAAGCACAAACCACCTCTTGTATGAATAGTCGTTTATTATCCAAAGAAAACCTCCTCATTCTACTGCTACAGGCCATTTTATGCCTTATTGCCTTTAACAAGTTTTTTGTTCATCCAACACAAACCCTGTTTATGGATTTGTTTGATGGCATCAAGAACTATTTTACCTTTCAGAGTTATTTGCAGCAGGATGCTAGTTTGGGCTTGGCTTTAGTTAATGGACATGCTTATCCCTTTGGTGATTATCTTTTTTATGCTGATTTAACGCCTAGCATTGCCGTGCCTTTGCGTCTTTTCTCCATTTATATTTATGATATATCCGACTATGGCATTCCTATTTTCAACACCATTATTATTTTGCTGCATTGGATAGCAGCATTGGTGGCTTACCGCCTCACCAAACACTTTGTACAAACCCCTTGGTTGGCGGTATTGATAGCGATTAGTCTTACTTGGATCAATCCACAATTGGGCAGATTGGGCAATGGGCATTTCAACTTAAGCGTTATTTTGTTCCTCTTGCTTACCCTTCTATTTTTGGTTCATATTTACAAGGGTTATTGGGCCAATCCTGAAGGTTATTTTAGTAATAACAAAAGAAAATTGCTGGCTTTGTGGGTCACTCTTTATGTGGCTTCCTTTACCCATCTCTACTTTTTGCCTATTCTGGGATTAACTATTGGATTTTTTGCCCTTTTTTATGCCCTAGAGCTCAAGTTTTACAAACATCAAAGTTGGGTCAATAGCTTAAAACCTTTGGTGATATTGGGGCTGACTTGCTTCTTGGGATTGGTGGCTGTAATGGGTACGATTTTGTTGGTGGATAACTACTACAGTTTGCGTGCTGTGGGCAATTCGGGTTATGATTATGCAGACTGGAAACTTTCTATTGCCTCGCTGTTTACCGCACGCGAATTCAATTATATTCGTTACTTTTTCTCCTACAGCCAGCCCATACATTATGAAACCAACTTGTACATGGGTGCTTTTACCCTCTATGGTTTGACGGGCTTGCTCTTGCTCAAACTGTTTGGCAAATCATTGTATTTATCGGTCCAAGCTGCCTTGGCTGAGGCTCCATTTGTAGGGCCTCTATTGGGTGCTGCACTGTTTTGTTTTTTTGTGGCATTGGGCGATCAGTATTACTTTCTAGACAATCAGTATTATTTTAAGAATTACCTCAATCCCTTCTTTTACTTGCGTAAATTTGTGAGTACGGTGGAGCAGTTTCGTTGCTTGGCTCGTTTTTATTGGCCTGCTTTCTGGATTTTTAGCTTGGCTTTGGCGGCTTGTGTCGATTATTACTACAGAAAACATCAACACCAAGGGGCTAAATTTGCGGTTGGTTGCTTGGCCTTATTGGCTGTTTCTGATACCAAAGATGTAATTACCTTTCAGAATGGCACCTACAAGGCCAATTATTTTGCCAAGCAGTGGGATGAGATGGGCTATAAAGAATTGGGACAAATTGATTTTTCTAAATATCAAGCCCTGCTTCCCTTACCTTATTTTCATACCAGCTCCGAAGTCAAAGGCCATGTGCTGGACGGGGGCGCGCATTACAATCGTCTGATTCAGTTTATCAGTTTGCGCTCCAAATTGCCGATGATGAGTGTGCAAAGTGCACGTTTGCCCGTAGAACATACCCAACATTTGTTTTCTATGTTTGACCAAAGCTCCCCCAATCAGGCATTGCTCGACCAGCTCAATGATAAACCTATTTTGGTGCTTTATCACAAGGAGTTTCATGACAAGAAGGACAGTTACAGCGATTTTGCACAACCCAAGGAACTTCCAGCTAAGGAAGTTATTGCAAAAGGGGATTTTCTGCCTGCTTATTATACTATGAAGAAGGTAGCCGAGGATCACACCTTTATTCTGTACGAATGGGATATTCAATCTTCTAAGAATAATATTACCACACAACATCACCAATACCAGCAATGGGATATGGAAAAAGCCTTGGCAAAGACTCCTATAAGTGCCGTTGATAGCGCTACTTCCAATTGTTTGCATCTACAGCCTACCCAAACGGCCTTTGATACGGCTTATGCCCATTCGGGAAAACAAAGTATTGTCCTCTCCCCTAGTCATCCAAGGGCTTTGCAATACTTGATTCACCAACCAAGCCCCAATACCCTGATAGAAGCTACTGTTTGGAGAAAAAAATCAACTGCTTATGGTCGTTTTGTCTTAGAGGGTAAAGATTATATTCAAACACAAGAAACAGTAGTTAAGGAAGAGGGTGAATGGCAAAAAATAAAAGCCTTTCTTGTGGTTCCAGCCGATTATTCGGGCAAGGAGCTTATGCTTTATTATTGGAATACTACCTCTCATAGCGTTTACTTGGATGATTTTGAATTGACGATATACCCCAAATAATAATTCCACTTGGTCTATTCCTCAAAACATGTATTTTTGTTCTGAGTTAGAACCAATCCATAAGCAGTTAAACATGGCCAAAAAGAAAAAATATTACGTTGTATGGGAAGGCAATGAAACAGGGATTTTTGATACCTGGAAGGAGTGCCAACGACACATCAAAGGGTATGGAGGAGCCAAATACAAATCTTTTCCGACCTTGCAAGCAGCCGAGCAGGCTTTTGCAGGGAGCTACTTTGATGCCATTACACCCAGCAAGAAAAAAACCATTGATCCCAGCCTAGCAGGCACCCCTGTTTGGGAGAGCATTTCGGTAGATGCCGCTTGTAGTGGCAACCCCGGCCTAATGGAATACCAAGGGGTAGATACCAAAACAGGCAGACGTTTGTTTCACTTAGGCCCACTGGCACAAGGCACCAACAATATTGGCGAGTTTCTGGCCTTGGTGCATGGCCTAGCTTTCTTGCAGCAGCACCAAAGCAAACTGCCCATCTACACCGATTCCAAGATTGCAATGGGCTGGATCAAAGCCAAAAAATGCCGCACCAAAGTGCCTGCCACCGCTGCCAACAAAAAGATTTTTGAACTCATTGCTCGGGCCGAAAAATGGCTTAGAAGCAATACCTTTGAAACCGAAATTCTAAAATGGGAAACCAAGGCTTGGGGGGAAATCCGAGCAGATTTTGGCCGAAAATAAACTATCCTTTAGTCTGAGGGTTATAAAGTATATTATCCCTTCTTTGGGTTATTTTTTCTCTTTTTTGGCTATCTTGAGCCTGCATAACAGTTTTACTATAATTTGGAGAGAGAGATACTATAATTTTGAGTCTTCAACTATGGTTTAAAACATGCTTTAACCTATCAGCACACCAGATTCTACTACATATTATGATCGCTATACAAATCCATCTCAATCCTAATTTATACCTCAAAAATCCACAGGAAACCAAATTGGGCAAGCGCATCATAGAACACAGCATTATTCTGATTGATAAACTGGGTTTTGAGAAATTTACCTTCAAGAAACTGGCTACCAAAATTGATTCTACGGAGGCTTCTATTTATCGTTATTTTAAGAACAAACACAAGCTTTTGATTTACTTGGTATCGTGGTATTGGGAGTGGATGAAGTTTCAGATTGATTTTAATACGATGAACATTGAGGATGTAAACAAACGCCTACGCATTGCCCTTTCTGTACTGGTAGAATCCTCACAAACCAACCCTGCTATTGATTATGTAGATGAGAATTTGCTGCACAGTATTGTAGTGGCCGAATCGAGCAAGGCGTACCACACCAAATTGGTAGACAAGGAAAATAAAGAGGGCTATTTTAGCAATTACAAGGAATTGTGCCAAACCATTGCCAGCATTATCCTCGAAAAAAATCCCCATTATTCTTATCCCAATGCCCTAGCCTCTACCCTCATTGAAATGGCCAACAACAATATTTATTTTGCCCAACACCTGCCCGCTCTCACAGATGTCAAAATCAACCAAGGCCAACTAGAGGACATCAAGTACTTGCTGGAGCATTTTGCTTTTTCTTCTATTGCTGGGGATGCTGGGAAGCGGTAATCATCATTAATTACAAAATGATAAATTTTAATACCACATGGATAAATTTTGAGTGTCCAAGATGTAGATATAGCGACGAAGTACAACTAATTGATGTAAAAACTGAAAAAAGTATCTATTGCCATAATTGCAAAGCAATTATTAAGCTTTTTGACAATAATGCATCTGTCCATACTGGAATTGATAATATGAACCATGCCTTAAAAGAATTGGAAAAAACATTGAAAAATTTTGGTAAATGAACTACTCAAATCATAATTTAAGAACTAATCTACAAGAATGGAAAAACAGATTACACAAGGCTCCTTATGAACAATTTGGACATCAATTTAAATATTTCTTAAATAATTTATCATCTAAAAAGCAATTAGCTGGAATTTTAAAAGAAATATCAAATTTACACAAATATGATTGTGAATTATTGGCTACAATACACAATCAAATTTCTAGCGGTACAGAGATGAATTTTGAGAGTCTTGAACATCAAGCGGCTTTCTGTTATCAATTTTTAAGATACTTTACAGGAGAGTATTCTTACGATATTCATCAATATTCTTTAGTTCCAGGTTCTAATTTTGAACAGAGTAAAAGTAATTTAATTGAGGAATATATTTCCCCTATCATCTATGTTTTGCATGATAGATTAGATAAATCAAGTTCGGTAATTTATCTTTTAGAAAAATATAAAAGAAGAACTGAATGGTTTACTAATAAAAACCTATTAGAGCAATACAATTCAGCAAGTGCAAATTATGAACAAATACTTGAAGATGATTTAAGACTTTTTCTTTTTGATCAAGGTATAGATTATCCTTTTTCTACACCTAGTTCTGCATCAGGAAGAGCAGATATAATAGGAGAAATTGATACAGAAGATCCTTTAGTAGTAGAAATAAAAATATTTGATAAAAGAAAAAACTATGGAAAAACAAGAATAAAAGATGGTTTTTCTCAAATTGTAAAATATGCAAATGACTATAACAAAGATGTTGGTTATTTAGTTATTTATAATATGAATGAAGTTGAGCTTAATTTCAATTTTAATGAAAATAACAATGTTTTTCCACCA
>CAYULH010000166.1:0-8333 GCA_964445645.1 uncultured Aureispira sp.
AGCAAAAAGCCCGCTTTCGCCAAACAAATCCAAATCTGCATTATAATCGTGCCCCTGTTCTTGCAATTCAATCCCACCATCAAACTGTGCTTGATAATTTTCTTGTGCCGCCCACTCCTTTTGATTAATCAAAACCAACTGATCCAACAATTCCTTGGCATCAATAGCTGCTTGGTGAATTCTCAATAAGTAAATAAAGACAGGCAAAAGTCCTAGAGTTATATAAATATAAAATTGGGCTTCAAATTCGGAACTAAACCAACTGATGAAACAATACACCATTACTACAAAAAGCAATAAGCGTGCTGTGCCTATATTCCAAATTTGCCGAGCCTTGGCAGCTTGCGCTTGCTGGTAGCTTTCTAAACGAGTTTTGTAAATATTGTTTAAATCCATGACGGTATTTTAATTTTGAATCACTAATCCAACTGTAATATCTCAAATCATTGGCACACGCCCAACTATTCCCTCTTTTTGATATACATTTAACGCATCCAACAAAGTTGTTAACCCTTCGCAAAAAGACCGTTTTGGTGCTTTCCAAAAAAGTTATCCACATTACAAACAAAACAATGCTTGGTACAAAAATTGGTTTTTCTTTACATAAAGTACAAGCACTATTTTTTTAGGGTCTTTCCTGTCGAATAGCCATTTACAAGAGTCCAAAACCGCCTCAAACAGCCTTCTATACAAGGCTTTCCGAGTTATGCACAGCTTCTTTGTTGATAAGTCCACAAAATTACTCCCCAGCAATTCTTTGAAAAAAAACACAAAATAAATCCTTGTTATTCAGCAATTTATAAAATTTTCTTTTTTTGTTAAAAAATGTTCGTTTGTTGAACCGCAAGAAATAAAGTAACTTTGAAGACAACAAAAATTAACCATCCTAAGTTTTGTTTGTAAACGTCCTATTGACAAGGGGAAAAGCCCCTTAAAAACAAAACTTATCCACAACAAATTGTTTTAAACTAATGAATAACAACGAACTCATTTTAACAGAAACCAACGATCGCTTTGTTTTGTTCCCTATACAACACGATGCGATTTGGAATATGAGGAAACAGGCTATTGCCTCTTTTTGGACAGCCGATGAGATTGATTTAGAGCCGGATTTGATAGACTGGAAGACTAAATTGAATGATAATGAGCGTCATTTTATTAAACATGTTTTAGCATTTTTTGCAGCAAGTGATGGAATTGTTAATGAAAACTTGGTTTTGAATTTTTACAGAGATGTACAAATTGCCGAAGCCCGTTCCTTTTATGCTGCCCAGATACAAATTGAAGACATCCACGCCGAAGCCTACAGCTTGTTGATTGATACCTACATCAGCGATACCAAAGAAAAAAATGACCTATTCAAGGCGATGAACACCCTACCTTGTGTTCAAAAGAAAGCCACTTGGGCACTCAAATGGATTGATGAAGCGCCTTCGTTTGCCCATCGCCTCATTGCTTTTGCTGCCGTAGAAGGTATTTTCTTTTCGGGCAGTTTCTGTGCCATCTACTGGCTCAAAAAACGTGGCCTTATGCCCGGCTTAACCTTCTCTAATGAATTGATTAGCCGTGATGAAGGTATGCACTGCGACTTTGCTTGTCTCTTGTATTCTATGTTAGAAAACAAACTCGATCCCAAAGAAGTAGAAGCCATTATCACAGAGGCGGTTGTCTTTGAGAAGGAATTTGTGACGGATGCTTTGCCTGTTTCGCTTATTGGTATGAACGCCAGCCTCATGACCGAGTACATCGAGTTTGTGGCCGATCGCTTACTGGTTTCTTTGGGCAATGAAAAAGTGTACAACACCGCCAACCCATTCCCTTGGATGGATTTGATTTCGCTGCAAGGCAAAACCAATTTCTTTGAGAAACGTGTAGGCGACTATCAAAAAGCAGGCGTTATGGCCAACCGTGAAAAGCAAACCTTCTCTTTGGACGAAGATTTTTAAAATAATCCTGAAGAACAAGGCTGTTAAGTTTTGAAAACTTAATCTGAATGTTGCTGGAAAAACCTCGAAGGGCAGAGCTGTTAAGTTCTGAAAAAAGTTAATCTGAATGTTGTTGGAAAAACCCCGAAGGGGTGATATTGTTGTAGCAAACCATGCACAACACGAATTTAAATCCTGAAAGGATGACATTATTACCTTGTATATTAATAATGTCACTCCTTCGGAGTTTAAAAACCGCACGTAAACACGTGCTACAATCATATCATCCCTTCGGAACCGAGGCTCTGCCGAGCTCATGTAATAATTAACAATTTGCAGCATCAATACTTAGAACTTAACAGCCCTGCCTTTCAGGGCAATTTAACAATTGATACCCTGTATCAATTGTTAAATTGTCCCTCCGGGATTCCTAATTCGGAATGTTAATCATTAAAACTTAACAACCCTTCTCTATGGAACTTTATTAAGCCTTTTTGGGGTGCTTGATTCCCATTACCCAAAGCCTAAATTTTATTAAAATTTATTTTATAGCATATTTGATAGGAATGTATTCAGATTCCCATACAAAGCATTCTACCAAATATACGCACTTAACTTGATCAGTGACTATCAAGGCATTGCAGCCTATTTTTTTGCATTCCTCAGGATAGTTACTTGCCCTTTTTTTGTCTTTGTATAAGAATTGGGTGTCCTAAAGGTGTCTATTGCACAGCCAATAGCACTATATTCTATGGTCGGACAATTTGTAAACGAACGCCCAAATTGTCCATTAACTAAACAACATGCAAGTAATAAAAAGAAATGGTCAAAGCGAAGACGTATCCTTTGACAAAATCAAACGCCGTATTGAGCATCTATGCAATGGTTTGGATTTGCGTTATGTCAATTCTATTGAAATTTGTAAAAAAGTAATCCAAGGCTTGTACGATGGGGTCAAAACCACCGTACTGGATAATTTGGCCTCTGAAACAGCCGCTACTATGGCTACCCAGCACCCAGATTATGCCATCTTGGCTGCCCGTATTGCCGTGTCCAACCTGCACAAAAACTCCAACAAGTCCTTCTCCAAAACCATGAAGGCCCTGCACGAGTACATCGACCCCAAAACAGGCGAAAATGCCCAACTCATTTCCAATGAAACCTTTGCCATCATCTGGAAAAACCGCAAGGTATTTGACACCGCCATCAAGCACGAGAACGATTATGAATTTGATTATTTTGGGTTCAAAACCCTAGAGCGTTCTTACCTCTTGCGTATGCACGGCCAAATTGCAGAGCGTCCGCAATACATGCTCATGCGTGCCGCCATTGGCATTCATGGCGAAGATGTTGTTTCGGCCTTGCAGACCTACAGCCTCATGTCCGAAAAATGGTTCATTCACGCCACGCCCACCCTCTTTAATGCAGGGACACCCAAGCCACAATTGTCCTCTTGCTTCCTATTGAGCGTCACCGAGGATTCCATTTCGGGCATCTTCGAAACTTTGACGCGTTGCGCCAAGATTTCTCAATCGGCTGGTGGCATTGGCCTGAGCATTCACAATGTACGCGCACAAGGCAGCTACATCAAAGGCACAGGTGGTACCTCCAATGGTATTGTACCCATGTTGCGGGTGTACAATGACACGGCTCGCTATGTCGATCAGGGCGGCGGAAAGCGCAAAGGCGCTTTTGCGATTTACCTAGAGCCTTGGCACTCTGATGTGTTCGACTTTTTGGACTTAAAAAAGAACCACGGTAAAGAGGAAAAACGCGCCCGTGACTTGTTTTATGCCATGTGGATTTCGGATTTGTTTATGAAACGGGTAGAAGAGGATGCCGATTGGACATTGATGTGCCCCAACGAGTGTCCCAACTTGTACAGTGTATACGGCGATGAATTCGAAGCCTTGTACACCCGTTATGAGGCCGAAGGCAAAGGCCACAAAACCATCAAAGCTCGTGATTTGTGGACCAAAATCCTAGAATCACAAATCGAAACTGGCACGCCTTACATGTTGTATAAAGACCACGCCAACCACAAATCCAACCAAAAGAACTTGGGTGTCATTCGCTCTAGCAACCTGTGTACCGAGATCATGGAATACACAGACAAAGACGAAGTAGCGGTATGTAATTTGGCTTCTATCTCTTTGCCTAAGTTTGTGATTAATGGCAAGTTTGATTTTGACAAACTATACGAAATTACCCGCATTGTTACCCGCAACCTCAACAAGGTAATTGACATCAATTACTACCCTGTTCCAGAGGCACGCAACTCCAACATGCGCCACCGCCCTATCGGCATTGGTGTACAAGGCTTGGCCGATGCCCTCATCTTGATGCGCTACCCCTTTGACAGCACCGAGGGCAAAATGCTCAACCGTGCCATCTTTGAAACCATGTACTACGCCGCCGTCACCGAATCGAACGAACTCGCCAAAGAGCAAGGCGCGTATCAATCGTACGAAGGCTCGCCCATCAGCAAAGGTATTTTGCAATTTGATTTGTGGGGCGAAACGCCTTCTTCTAAGTGGGATTGGGATAAATTGCGTGCCAACATCCAAGCACACGGCGTTCGCAACAGCTTGCTCCTAGCCCCAATGCCTACGGCTTCTACCTCTCAAATCTTGGGCAATAACGAATGCTTTGAGCCGTACACCTCCAATATCTACACCAGAAGAACGCTCTCTGGCGAGTATATTGTGGTAAACAAACACTTGCTCAAGGACTTGATCGAATTGGGCTTGTGGACCGAAGAAATCAAGGAGCAATTGATGGCCGCCAATGGTTCGGTACAAGGCATTCAAGACATTCCGCAAGACATCAAGGAGCTGTACAAAACAGCTTACGAAATCAAGCAACGCCACATCATTGATATGTCGGCCGATCGGGGGGCTTTCATCTGCCAATCCCAAAGCTTGAACTTGTTTGTAGAGAATCCAACCTTCGCCAAGCTCACCTCCATGCACTTCTACGCTTGGAAGAAGGGCCTAAAAACGGGCATGTACTACCTCCGTAGCAAGGCGGCCGTTGACCCCATCAAGTTTACGCTCTCTGCCAAACACCAACAGAAGTTTGTGGCGGCTGGCAATGTGGAGGTGGATCCGGCCAATACGGAGGAAGGTATTTCTTGTAGCTTGGATAATCCTGATGATTGCTTGATGTGTGGTTCTTAGGGATTGGTTTTTAGGGTTTTAAGATATTTTTATTACTTGTTTGTGAAGGTACTCCTCGGTTGGGGAGTGCCTTTTTTTATGTGTTTTGGGATGTTCTTACAGCGTATCTAATGGACTCTTGATAGTTGCTTTGTGTGTAGTGAGTAAATGCGTATAAATTTGGGTTGTTTTGATTGAATTATGTCCTAAAAATTCTTGTATGTAGCGAATATCTGTCCCATTTTCTAGCAAATGTGTAGCAAAACTATGTCTTAAAGTATGAACAGTAGCCTTCTTATTTATCTTGGCTCGTGTAAGTGCGTTCTTAAATATATTTCTTATACTAGTAGTAGAATAGTAATTACCATTTTGTCCTTCAAACAAGTACTTTTTAGGCTTATACACTATATAATATTCTCTAAAAAGTCCTAATAACTTATTCGATAACATTACTTCTCTATCTTTGTACCCTTTGGCCCCTTTAATATTGATAACCATCCTATCTGAATCAATATCTGCTATATGAAGTTTGATTACCTCGCTAATTCGCAACCCTCCACTATAAATACAAGTCAAAATAGTTCTATGCTTTAAATTTTCTAAGCTATTCAATAACATCAGTACTTCTTTCTTAGAGAACACTACTGGTAGTTTCTTTACATCTCGATCAGGATACAAATAATCTATTCTTAAATCTCTGTTATACAGCTCCTTATAAAAAAGCTTAATCGCTCCTATAATTTGCTTCTGTGAAGAAAAAGAAATACCATCCTTCTCAATTTTATTAAGGATGTATGCTTCTACCATAGAAGCATTTACCTTTTCTACATTTATGTCTAGTTTTGAAAAGAATAAGATTAAAGCTGCTCGATAACTTTTAATAGTACTCTTTGCATAACGTTTGATAGTTAACAATTGGGCAAATTCATTAATCAGTTTCATGAGGTCTAAGTTTTTCATATAAAAATAACTTTAAATTATCTGGTTATCCGCAATATTGTGCAATATATGCTAATTTGGTTGGTTATCCACACTTTTTATAAATATATGGGTGGTTATTTGTATATTGTGTTTATATGATAGTTCGAGTCAATCCTCCCTCCGGTCGGATCGACTCGAACAGAGTCGGGGACAAGCCCCTAGTTCTGCGCGAACTCCCTACGGGAGCACTGCCCAGAACTAGCAATATACCCCATTACATAACACAAGCTCCGCTTGGTTATTTAACAGGGTATATCCCCGACTCTGTTCGGCATAATTAAAAAAAATAAAAACATGGAAAATCCAAGAATTTCATTAAACAAACTCGGTGAATACTTACAAGCAAATCCTCAAAGGAGAAAGAAAATTGTAAGTGACGCAAAAAATCCCAACCCCTTCATTGTTACCAGATATGGTGACGCAAGAGAAGCAATAAAAAAATATTTCACGGCAAATTTCGATGAAGAAATTTTAAATGCAAGTCTTGAAGCCCATGAAACGAAAAGCACTACATCTGAATTTCAGGAGCAAGACCAAGCTTTATCAATAGAATTGCTTGAATTGATGTTGGATTTAGATTTGCCAGACTTATCAGACTTTACTGTAAGCGTTTATAATGGCGATAATCCTAAATTAAATATTTCAGGCGTTGATGTTAGTGTAAATCCTGATTTAATTATCAGAGGGAATTACAGAGGACAAAAAATTGTCGGTGCGATAAAATTACACATTTCAAAAAGCAATCAACTTGATGAAGAAGGCGCAAAAAATGTAGCAACCCTTTTAAAAGAATTTACAGAAAATCATATCGCAGCAGATGACGAAAAAGTACATTTACCATTATGTATTTCTGTTGATACCTTCGGCAAATCAATTGGAACTGCACCAAGGTCTTTCAAAAGGCGAATGACACACATATCATCCGCTTGCGAGGAAATAGCTCTTTGGTGGGATACTCTTTGATGTAATCTACTTTTAAAGGAATGGCACTTTTTGCACAGGGTCTGAAAATTATCCAAATCACAAGCACCACCACCTAAATAAACAGGTAAAATGTGGTCGGCTTCCCATTTAGAAGATTTCTTACCGCAACAAGAACAAACAGCTTTATCCCTTTTGAAAAGTTCTTTACGAATAATAGAAGTGTCACCTTTAACGATAAAAAAAGTTGTTACTGCAAAATCTTGACACTCTTTTGAAGCCCAACGTTTTTTACGAGCAGATAATTTAGCACCACATCCACAAGCACAAAGACGTTTATCTTCTTGGGGGAAGAGAATAATAAGGGTTAATCCCTTTTGATACCTTTGAAATTCGTTGAGCATAACTGCAAATTAAATGAAATAATTAAAAAGAAGAAAAACTATGCCGAACAAAGGCTAAAATGTTCATGTGGGCTATGCGCCCACACGCCATTTAGCGAGACCGTTCGAGTCAATCCTCCCTCCGGTCGGATCGACTCGAACAGAGTCGGGGACAAGCCCCTAGTTCTGTGCGAACTCCCTACGGGAGCACTGCCCAGAACTAGCGATATACCCCATTACATAACACAAGCTCCGCTTGATTATATAACAGGGTATATCCCCGACTCTGTTATGCCCAATTAAAAAACCAACCGCACATTTTAGCACTTTCGGTTTTTCCCGACACAAAAATCCAACGCTATAAAAACCAAAAAAGCTAAAATTTTTCCAACGCTTTGGATTTGCTTTATTTAAGTATTTGCTTAAATAAGAAATAAACGTAACTTTGTTTTATGAAAAATAATTCTTGCATTAGACAACAAGCCGATATTGAACAAATAAATCGTTGCAAAGACACAGTTTCAGAATTAAATGAATCGTTCGACTATTTGGCAAACGGACTTTCATTAGTCGGAAATAGCGTTCGGCTGAAAATTCTTTACCTACTCTTTGAAGAAAAAAGACTTTGTGTTTGTGATTTGAGCGATATTCTTGGAATGAACATTTCTGCTATTTCCCAACACTTAAGGAAAATGAAAGACCGAAATCTATTAGAAACCGATAGAGAAGCCCAAACAATTTTTTACTCACTAACTGCTGAATACGAAAAAATGTTAAATCCATTCTTTGAAATAATCGATAAAAACAAAATTTTAGAGACGATATGAAAAGTGAAAACAAATTAATCGGTGCAGGTTTGTTAACTGCAATTACAGCTTCTTTATGTTGTATTACACCAGTTTTGGCTCTTATCGCAGGAACAAGCGGAATTGCTTCAACATTTTCTTGGATAGAACCTTTTAGAC
>CAYULH010000167.1:0-8180 GCA_964445645.1 uncultured Aureispira sp.
CCTTTGTACAGTGTACAAAGGAATCAGTAAAGTAAAAAATCCACGAAGTATTAGTTGATACTACAGGTGAAAAAAATACAAAGAATGCCTTATAAAAAATATAGACTACTATATCTTTATAAAAAACTTAACAGCCTGAAACTAAGAATCTATCTCAAAAATTAGCCAGAGATAGCTTAATGAATGTTGTATCAACTGATTCATGAGTATAGAATCTTATTCTTGCTCCAACCAAATTTTTAGAATATTATGACCACAAAACTTATACTTTTTTTGCTCCTCCTCTGTTGCTATGCCTTTCAAACCATAGCTCAATGTGATTCTCTAGAGCTAGAAATAGAGGGCAGTACTCAGACCAATTCTACCAGTTATCCCAAATTGACTATCAAGAAAGGGGAAGAAATGCCTGAAGTGGGAGCAGAAGGAGAGTTGTTAAAATATTTTGACCAAGAACTATTGGGAGGCGCTGTCAAAGGGTGGTTAGGTGTGGCAGAAGTCAAAGTGACTGCTGTAAACAAAGGGGTGGTTAGCTTCAAAGTGTTAAGAACAGTGGCAGAAATGACCATCAATGGCAAGAAAGCCAATCATTTTAAGGCAAGAAAAAAAATGAAATTTGTTTGGAAACAAGCACCCAAGAGGAAACGCGCAGAAGGAAAATGGAGCAATGGTAATCTGAAGTACAGTGGCTTGGAGTATTGTGATGAGAAAGTGGGAATATGGAGTTATTATCATTCTAATGGACAATTAAAATCAAAAATTAATTACGACAATAACAAGCAACCCTATCCTGATTCTAGTTGGTATGAGAATGGGCAATTGCAAAGCGTAACAACACGCTTGAACAATAAAAAAGAAGGCTTGGTAGCCACTTGGTTTGAAAGTGGCCAGTTGAAAACAACAGGCAATTATACCAATAATAAAGAAAATGGCTCGTGGACTCGTTTTGCAGAGAGTGGCGATACTTCCGCACATTGTTTTTATAAGAATGGTAAGAAAAATGGTTGGTGCAAGCAGTGGTATTCTACTGGGGTTTTGGAATCAGAAGTGCTGTACAAAAATGGCCGAATTGATGGCCAGTATAAGAAATGGTATACCAATGGTAAGCCCCAATATTTAGTGGATTATAAACAGGGAGTGCCCCACGGCAAACTTATTAGTTATTATAAGGCAGGCGGCAAAAAATTGGAGGTCGATTACATAGACTCCTTGCCCAATGGCCTGTATCAATCTTACTTTCCTAGTGGACAACTCCAAGAACAACAAGCTTACATAAATGGAGAAAAAAGTGGAAAAGGGTTTAAGAAAAATAAAGCAGGGATATTAACGCTTAAATATGAATATTTAGATGGAGAACTAAATGGTTCCTATGCAGCCTATACGCAAACAGGAAAGCTCAAACTCAAAGGAGAATATGTTTTAGGTGAAAAAGAAAGTACTTGGGAGACGTATTATGATAATGGAAAACTCCAACAGCGATGCAATTATGTGAATGGAGTAATTGATGATGGATTTGCCGAGTATTATACCAATGGAAATATCAAATCCGAAGGCATGTATGCGCTTGGCAAAAAAGATGGCTACTGGAAATTCTACAGCACACAAGGCATCTTAACATCTGAAGGCAAATATTCACTAGATGTCAAAGTGGGGACATGGAAGAGCTATCATGAAAATGGCAACTTAGAAGCACAAGGGGCTTACAAAACAGGCAGCGCCTCCTATGATGAATCGATCAAAATCAGTGTCTATGATGGCGTTTGGGAAAAATGGTATGACAATGGGAAACTCAAATCAAAAGTTACTTATGAGAATGGTGAAAAAAATGGACGATTTGAGGAATGGTATAACAATGGCAAGAAAAAATCTAAAGGTGCCTATAGTGCAGGAGATAAGGCAGGCAAATGGATTACTTGGGACGAACGAGGCAAACGAAAAGTAGAAAAGTATGGTTTCTAGGTCATTTGCAACAAATTAGAATCCATAAAATGAACTTTTTGCCCCTTCAAACAATTGTGTCATAGGATTTGTTATTTTTGTGATATAGACTAGATAACAACCCAATGTTTAATTTTAACACTCAAAAATTAGTAGTAATATGAGTTTGACCAATCGCATCAATGCTGGTATCAAAGATGCAATGAAGGCAAAAGACGAAGCACGCAAACGCACTTTACGTGCAGTAAAAGCACAATTATTATTGTTGCAAACGAGCGGCGAAGTAGAGGAAATTACAGAAGCACACGAAATCAAATTGCTTCAAAAAATGGTCAAAGAACGCCAAGATTCTTACGAAATCTACCAAAAGCAAGGTAGAGATGATTTAGCAACACCTGAAAAGGAAGAAATGGACATCCTAAAGGAATTTTTGCCTAAGCAAATGAGCAAAGAAGAATTGACCGAGGAGCTAAAAGCAATCATTGAACAAACAGGCGCAAGCTCTATGCGTGATATGGGCAAAGTGATGGGTACTGCCAACAAAAAATTTGCGGGCAAAGCAGATGGAAAAACTATTTCTGGCTTAGTCAAAGAATTGTTATCCTAATATAAGTGAGGTACATTAGTATCACTAATGAACCAAGCTACAGTACAACAAAAAACGAATTTACCCACTTTAGGTAAGTTCGTTTTTGTACTTTTGAAAGCCTAGATAACTTCAACAAAAGAAACATGGGAGGAATGCCGATAGACATTATTGATGTGCTCTTTATAGTAATGGCAAGTTTTGGCTTTTACTTTGGCTACACCTTTGGCTTGCTCAAGTTAGCCTTGTTATTGTTCTCTTTTTTGTTTGCTACCTTGGCAGCAATGGCATTCACCCCCATGACCACCGCCATTATTGTAGAAACCTTTGAGGTAGATTCTATTTTTCTTCCGTTTATTGCCTTCGGAATTACACTCATTGTTGTATTAATGTTGGCAAGAATTGTAACCAAACTACTAGAAGAAACCCTTAGTAGTGAGCGAGTAGATGTATTGAGCCGAAGTGTAGGAGGCGTGCTAATGGCTATTTGGTTTAGTTTATTATATAGTGTACTGGTTATCTTTTTTGGCAAAGCAGGGGTTTTTCCAATGGTATTTAATGAACAAGTTATGCTCCACCCCAGAGATGGTGCAGTGCGGCTAGGTATTCCGCCCAAAAACACACCCATAGGAACAGATACCCTATATATGAAGTACAGCACAGACCAAAATCTCTATAGATTTGGTAATAATTCTACCCAAAACAATGTAGATGTGAGCTTAGGATTAGGATTTGTTCCTGTTGGTAATAATAATTATAGTGCTTACATCAGCAAAAGAGGCCAGAGTTGGGATATTCTAGAATCTGATACCGTTACAGTTTGGGGAACACGCCAACTCATACTACAAAAAGACCAACAAATGATTTGCTTTTGTGATAGCAAATTTCGGGTTCATTTAGAAAGTGGAGAACTCTTCTTTGATTGCTTAGATAAGGAATTGGCGGCCAAAAGCCCTACCTCTAGATTTTATTTGTACATAGAACAAATTCCCAAGCACGGAAAGCAACTTATTGCAGGATTTAGACCATTTATTGATCGTTTTGTGAAATATATGGGCTGGGCAGTCGATCGTTTGCAGCAGGAGGAAGAATCACCCGTTATCAAAACCAATTCTGAAGAAAACAACAAAACAACGGTACAACCTATCATAGAGGAAGATCAATTGCCCGAACCCATCATAGAAGAACCCGATACTTTTATTTATTCTATTGATACCACCCAAATGCCCGTTGTTAATCCTTCTATGCAAGATACAATCAAAGTAGAACCCGAGGAAGAAGATGCGGTCAATTATGAAGGATAAACCAAGTATACTATTACTAGATAATTATGACTCGTTTACGTACAACTTGTATGATTATCTTTGTCAATTAGGAGCTTCCTGTACAGTTTTGCGAAACGACAAATTTTCAGTAGCCACCATTCCCACCTTTGCCAAGTACCATGGTATTGTCTTATCGCCCGGCCCCAAACGTCCTGCAGATGCAGGTTTATTAATGCCACTAATAGATCAACTCCATGACAAAGTGCCCTTGTTGGGAATCTGTCTGGGAATGCAAGCTATAGGAGAGTATTTTGGAGCAAAATTAGTACGGGCAACTACGCCTATGCACGGCAAAGTCTCTTTAATCAATCATCTCCAATCTGGCCTGTTTGAGCAAGTAGAACAACCCACCCCTGTTATGCGTTATCATTCATTAGTATTAGAACAATTACCTTCAGAACTAGAAGTAACAGCATGGACCAATCAAAAAGAAATAATGGCCCTGCAACACCAACAATATCCATTACAAGGGGTACAATTTCATCCAGAATCTATATTGACTCAAGCAGGACTACAAATGCTAAAAAATTGGCTCCAAACACTAACCCAAGCAAATAAAACCATTAACAAGAGCTTAAAATTTTAGAAAATTGTCATAACAGCTCGATTTTTGCATAAAAAAACTAAAAAGTAGGCTATTGCGTGATTTTTTTTAGCAACTTTAATACCTTGTAAGAAAGGTAAGGGTAGAATCAATTAAGTTGCCCAATAACTTACTAGTAAGTAGTCTTAAAAAAGTAAACGGGCTAAAAAACGATTCTTTTTCCCCAGCTCATCGTTGGAAATACGCGCTGTAACCCGTTACAGCTTTGTTTTCCGCCTCGATCTGAGAAAAAATTTCTCATTTTTTATTACTTCGTGAGCTCGCAAGCTCGGTTGTACGGTTACTTTTTTGCACCTACTTAATTGAGAATAATGAGATGAAAACCCCACTTGATTCTTGGTTGTGAACCTCTGTAATATATTGTTTATGTATGCATCAACTCTAATATCATATTCAGTCCCTCCGCTCAAAATGACCGATACAGGAGATAAAGCCTTGGCATGGATGAATGACTTCCATGTTAGGCACTTACCAGTGGTAGAAGACGGAGAATTACTAGGTATTTTATCTGAAGATGAAGTGCTTAATTTTGCAACAGCCGAACAAACCATTCAAGAAAGTGATGTGGTTTTGCTCGAAAAATACGTTCCAGCAAACAAACACCTCTATGACATCATGCGTCTTATTGTGAATGATAATTTAACGGTCATTCCTGTCTTGGACGAAGAGGACGAATATTTGGGCTTAGTTACAGTCGAAAACTTAATCAGAAAATTGGCCGATACAGGTTCTATTACACACCCCGGCGGCGTATTGGTGCTATCTATGGCTCCACGAGATTATTCTTTGGCCGAAATTTCTCGTTTGATCGAAGCCGAAAATACAATTATTCTGAGTAGCTTTATTTCATCTCCTTATGGAACCAACCAGCTAGAATTGACCTTAAAATTAAATAAGGAAGATCTCAAGCACGTCATTGCCACCTTAGAGCGGTTTGATTATGAAATCAAATCAGCATTTTATGAATCAGAAATTATAGATACCCTTCAGGATAGATACGAAGGACTGATGCGCTATTTGGATGTGTGAGAAAAAATACGATAATGTCTAATAAACAACAAAAAAGTTTCTTTGGCCTGATAGGCGGAGGAAACTTTTTTTTGTATAAATGCTTTCTTTGGAAGGAAGTCATACCAACACACCTGAATTTTTCTTGCTATTAAAAATAAGAACCATTGAAACAAAAACAACCATCTAATTACTCCAAGCCAACTATTGCCTCCTTTTGCTGCATCTTATTATTTATTTTGAATACAACAAGCTGTACCCCCCAAGAAGAAGTTCCAAAAGAACGCCCTATTGTTTTTATGGACACCACTTCTATAAGCACCCCCACACAAAATGGGCAAACCAAAGTAGCACGCACCAAGCCCCGAAAAGTAATCTTATTAATAGGTGACGGAATGGGGCTTGCCCAAATAACAGCAGGAAGCATTGCCAAAAAATCCCCCCTAGCACTAGAACAATTTCATTTTATTGGTTTGGTAAAAACCTACTCTACCAAATTAATCACAGATAGTGCCGCAGGAGCAACAGCCATGGCTACTGGAAGCAAAACATACAATGGAGCTATTGCCATGAATGTAAAGCAGGAAAAATTACCTACCATTCTCGAAAAAGCAGAAAAAAAAGATTGGAAAACAGGAATTGTTACAACAGCCACGGTTACTCATGCTACCCCTGCTTGCTTTTATGGCCACCAACCTACGCGTAGTAATGTCAATCAAGCATTAGCCGCCGAATTCCTAACCAAGAACATTGAAGTCTTAATGGGAGGTGGTTGGAATTATTTTAAGAAAGGCCCAGACAACAGAGACTTAATAGCAGAAGCCCAAGACAAAGGCTACTTTGTTACTGATAGCATTCAGACAGTAGGCGCCTATCGCCCAGAGAGAATGATTTGCCTAATTTCGCCCAAATTGCCACCACGTATAGAAGAAAGAGGGCCGTTTTTGCCATTGGCAACTAGCAAAGCCATAGATATATTGAGTCATCAAGATGAGAACTTTTTTTTGATGGTTGAAGGTGGACAAATAGATTGGGGCGGCCACGAAAACAAATCAGATTATATTATTAATGAAATGTTGGATTTTGATAAAGCAATAGAGCAGGCACTAGAATTTGCCAAGAGAGATGGAGAAACTCTGGTGATTGTGACAGCAGACCACGAAACTGGAGGATATAGTATTAATGGAGGTAATTATAAAACAGGGGAAGTCAAAGGCACATTTACAACAGATTATCATACCGCAACTATGGTTCCTATATTTGCTTATGGCCCCGGAGCAGCTTCATTTACAGGTGTAATGGACAATACAGAAATATTTTATAAATTAAAGTATTTAATGGAATTATAAGCCCCTACCACTTAATAAAGAAAGAAACCTATAAAAAAACGATTTTGATTTTTAGCAATACTACTCTTAATATGTGTATCTTGCACGAGCGTTTTTATTGCTAATAAAATATAGGAACAGTGGAGTCACTTTTACAAAATAAATTCCTATACCATTAAATCAGATAATGGACATAAATAAACACATAGAACATACCCTACTAAAATCAAATACAAGCAAAGCAGATATAGAACAACTCTGCCGAGAAGCCATAGAATTTGGTTTTGCAGCTGTTTGTGTACCTCCTTTTTATGTAAGAACAGCATCTGTAATCCTCAAGGAACACCCTATTAAAGTGGTAACAGTTATTGGTTATCCTATGGGCTATCATGCTATTCCTGTTAAGGTTGAGGAAATAAAAAGAGCTATTGACGAGGGGGTAGATGAATTAGATATTGTAGTTAATGTAGCAGCTATCAAAGATGCCAATTGGTCGCATGTCAAGAATGATATTGATAGTGTTACAACTGCAGCACATCTCAAAAGTAAAAAAGCACGGATTATTGTTGAGGTAGAACTACTCAGCAAACCAGAACTTAATAAACTTTGCGAAATTTGTCAAGACGTGCAAGTAGATGGCATCAAAAATACAACCGATCAAACAGGAGCCACAATTACAGCAGAAACCCTACAACTATTACAAAATTATGGGGGTAAAATACCTATTATTGCAGCAGGCGCACTGCACAATCCTACTTTTGCACTAGAACTCCTAGAAGCAGGTGTCGAGCGTATAGGAACCACCAATGCACTACAACTAATCAAATAAGAAACGTCATGAAACATTTCTTCCTAGTCTTTGTATTACTCTGCATGGCAGTGCAGGCCCAAAGCCAGAATGCGCCCGGTATTGTTCGAGTAACAGAAGAATCCAGTATTCGTCGAATGCTAGATCATAGAAAAGCATTAAACTTTCAGAGAGATCGAAATATTAAAGTGTGGAGTGTACAATTATTTTTAACAAGAGATAAATACTTAGCTACACAAAAGGTAAATGAAGTTAAACAACGAACAAAATATCTTCAATCAGCTGTAGACTGGTTCTATGAAGCACCCTATTACAGAGTATACGCAGGTGGCTTTTATACTAAATTAGAAGCTGCCTCCTTGCTGAACAAAGTAGTAGAATTGTATCCAGATGCTATTTTGTTTAAGAATGTAGAAGCAAAACCAAGTGATATTCAATAAGAATAAAGATAACTTGTTCTGATAATCAAAAGGTTACTTAGTAAAGTGTCAAGGACACAAAAAAAAGTTTGCATTTTTTTTGACGAGAAACTTGCGAGAACAAAAAACAGGTTTTACATTTGCAACCGCTTCGCACAAAAGGTGAG
>CAYULH010000168.1:0-8173 GCA_964445645.1 uncultured Aureispira sp.
ATAGATAGTTTTAGTGTAAATGGAACGACCATTGCTCAAGATGATGCTTTGGTAGCCAAATTATCCCCAAATGGAGACAGTCTTTGGGGGCGTAGATACCACTATTTTGAGCAAATGTGGTCCCGCCACGAAATCTTCGATGCCGAACAAACCAAAGACGGCGGCTTCCTGATTTGTGGGCAAGCGCAAGGCTCGGGCCAAGGTGCCTACCAACAAGGTTGGCTGCTCAAGCTAGACCAACACGGCTGCCTAGTACCGGGTTGTCACCTGCCCGATACTACCAACAGCGTGCTGCCGCTCCATACCCAGCCCCAAGCCGAGCTACAACTATACCCCAATCCAGCCGTAGATTATCTCAATGTACTGTATAGAAATAAGCAAGTTGGGGAGAAATTGACTTTTCGGATTTTGGATATACAAGGGCGAGTGCTGCAAAGCCATACTACTAGAGATATTTCTGATAAGACTTATATTTTTCCTGTGTGGGAATTGTTGGGGGGCTGGTATGTGCTGGAGGTACGACAAGATGGCGTGCTGGTGGGTAGTGAGGTTTTTGTGAAGGGGTGAGTTTGTATATAAAAAGAAAATCAGGGATTTTTTTAATTCATACCCTTGTGCTGCTATGAGTGCTATTTATTGTTTCCTGATTAAAGGACTTGCTATTTTGGAATGATATATTTTTTCTCTAACCGAGAATTATGGTCAAAATTTCAATTTTCAGTCTTTTTTTCATAATCTGTTGCAAGTAATTGAAGAGGGAGACAAAACGGCCTTTTATTTGCACTCCAAAAACACAGGCAGCAAGGCCATTTTACCTAAAAAACAACCATCTGTTATGCAAGAATATTGGCAAATCATTGTAAACTCCTATCAGGAGTTTGGGCAATATCTACTAAATGAGATTACCCTCAATTATGATTATAAGCCGCTTTGGCAAAACTTTTTTTATCTGCTCATTCTGATTTCTTTGGCCTTTTTTGCCTTAGAAATTGTCCGTCCTTGGCGCAAGGAGCAGCCCAAATTTAGACGAGATTTTTGGTTGGATGCTTTTTATATGTTTTTCAACTTTTTCTTGTTTTCGCTCTTGGTGTTTCATGCCGCTAGTAATGTGGTGGTGCAGCTTTTTACCGATGGTTTGGCTATGATTGGCATTACCAATTTGGTGGCTATAGAAGTGCAAAGCTGGCCTATTTGGGCGCATTTGCTCTTGGGTTTTGTGGTGCGTGATTTTGTGCAATGGTGGGTGCATAGACTCCTACACAAAGTACCGTTCTTGTGGGAATTTCACAAGGTACACCACTCGGTCAGGGAAATGGGATTTGCCGCCCACTTGCGCTATCACTGGATGGAAAATGTAGTTTACAAGAGCTTGGAATACTTGCCATTAGCCCTAATTGGCATAGGACTCAATGATTTCTTTATCATTCACGTGTTCACGCTTATTGTGGGGCATTACAACCACGCCAACATACAACTGCCCGAATGGGCCAAAGGTATTGGTTTTGGGGTGTTGATTGGGGCTTTTGCCGCTTTTGTAGCGATGGAAACTACAGGATTGGGGGCTTTGTTGGTGATGGCTATTGGAGCAGGCATTGGGGTGCTTATTAGTCCTATTATCAAATACATCTTCAATAGCCCCGAAATGCACATTTGGCACCATGCTTACCACCTGCCCAAAGAACGCCAAACAGGGGTTAATTTTGCCCTTACTTTGAGTATTTGGGATTATATTTTCCAAACCAATTACATTCCGTATTCTGGTCGTGATATTGAGTTGGGTTATCCGGGGGTAGAGGAAATGCCCGATGACTTTTTGAGTCAGAATGTACAAGGATTTAAATAAAAACAAACAATTATAGTATAATAAAAATGAACAAAGAATTTAAAGGTACTGAGGATTATGTAGCCTCTGAGGATTTGCAACTGGCTGTGAATGCCGCTATTGCAATGGAAAAACCCTTGCTGATAAAAGGCGAACCCGGTACGGGCAAAACCATGCTGGCACAAGAAATTGCCAAAGCTTTGGACAAGCCTTTGCTCACTTGGCACATCAAATCTACGACCAAAGCCCAACAGGGTTTGTACCATTATGATGCGGTGGCTCGTTTGCGCGATTCCCAATTGGGCGATGAACGGGTACATGACATTGGCAATTATATTATTAAGGGCAAATTGTGGGAGGCGTTTGAGGCCGATGAACGGGTGGTTTTGTTGATTGATGAAATAGACAAGGCAGATATTGAGTTTCCCAATGACTTATTGCAGGAGTTGGACAAAATGGAGTTTTTTTGTTATGAATTGCAACGTTCTATCAAAGCCAAGAAACGCCCTATTGTGCTGATTTCTTCTAATAATGAAAAAGAATTGCCCGATGCTTTTTTGAGGCGTTGTTTTTTCCATTACATCCAGTTTCCCGATCGAGCTACCTTAGAAAAAATTGTGGACGTGCATTTTCCCAATCTGGAGCAAAGCCTATTGGACGAAGCCTTGAACCAGTTTCAGCAATTGCGCCAATTGAGAGGACTCAAAAAGAAGCCTTCTACTAGTGAATTGATTGATTGGATCAAATTGTTATTGGTGGCCCGAATCAATGCCGAGGCACTCCAAAAAGCCCGTGCCGAAGGGCGTTTTCCATTGGTGGGTGCTTTGATTAAGAATGAGCAAGATTTGAATGTATTAAGCTATTTGCGATAAGCCATTGACTATTATGTTTTTAGATTTTTTCTTATTGCTCAAGGATCAGGGCATTCCTGTTAGTATTGGCGAGTATTTGACCTTATTGGAGGCGTTGTCTAAGAATTTGGCTCAAAAGCGACTGGAGCGTTTCTATTATCTTTGTAGAACTATTCTTATCAAACAAGAACAACACTTGGATGATTTTGACCGTCTTTTTGGGCTTTATTTTCAAGGGATGGAGCATATTAGTGACGAGGATTTGTACAATATACCCGAAGATTGGCTCACCCAAAATGGAATGCGCCATTTCTCAGAGGCAGAAAAAGAAGCCATAAAGGCAATGGGTGGCTTAGAAGCCTTGATAAAGCGTTTTCAGGAGATTTATGCGGCTCAGAACGAACGCCACCAAGGCGGCAATACTTGGATTGGTACGGGTGGCACTTCTCCTTTTGGGGCTTTTGGGTACAATCCCGAAGGCATCCGAATTGGGCAGGGCTTTTCGAGGCACAAGCGAGCGGTCAAGGTTTGGGAAGAGCGGGCTTTTGCCAATTTGCGAGATGATGTAGAGCTGGAAACACGCCAATTGAAGTTGGCACTCAAGCGTTTGCGCCGCCTCACCCGTTCGGGCATGGACACCGAATTGCACTTGGAGCAAACCATCAAAAAAACCTCTGAAAATGCAGGTTTTTTGGATTTGCAGTTTCGCCGTGTGCAAGAAAATTCGGTCAATATATTGCTGCTCTTGGATGTAGGCGGCTCTATGGATGAACACATAGAACGATGCTCTCAATTGTTCTCTGCTGCTCGTTATGAATTCAAAAATCTAAAGACGTATTACTTTCACAATTGTATTTACGAGCGTTTGTGGACAGATAATGTTCGCCGTCACCAAGAGTTTACGCCTACGCTAGAGGTGCTTAATCGTTTTAACAAAGATTACAAGGTTATTTTTGTGGGCGATGCCGCCATGTCGCCCTACGAAATCACCATGCGCCACGGCAGCGTGGAACATTACAACGATGAAGCCGGCATTACTTGGTTGGAGCGTTTCCAAAAGCAATTTCCCAATATGGTCTGGCTCAATCCTATTCCAGCCAACGAGTGGGAATTCACCTACTCTATCAGATTGATTAAGGAGTTTATGAAGGATAAAATGTTTCCTCTAACCTTGCGAGGATTAGAGGAGGCTGTGAGTGCCTTGTCTTCGTCGTAGCACATTCAAGCTATTATTTTTTCTTCATTTCAGGCATTGGAATATAAGTATCATCCTCTGGTACCGTAGGAAATTCTCGGTTCTCCCAATCTTCCTTGGCCTCTTGCAAACGGGCTTTGCTGTGCGACACAAAATTCCACAACAAGTAACGTTCTTCTGCCAAGGGCTGCCCTCCAAACAAGAGTACTTGAGTGCCTTTGTTCAGGCAAATTTCACATTCATTGTCTGTTTTGCTAATCAACATTTGGCCTGCTTCTACGGTCTGGTCTTTATCAGAAATAGAACCTTTGACAATCACAAAAGCTACTTCGCCCTCCAATTGATCCTTTAAATTAAGCGTAGTGGCCTCAGCGGCATAAATATCGACCATAAACAAAGGCGAAAACCCCTGCAAAGGCGCACTTTTGCCAAAAGCATTGCCTGCCACCACCTTGATGGTCAGGTCGCCTTCTGTCCAAGCAGGAATAGTAGCACTAGGATAATAATCAAATTGAGGTGCCATCTCTTCTTTGTCCTTGGGCAAGGCCACCCATATTTGATAGCCGTGCATGACAAATTGCTCTGCCCCCCTTCTAAACTGGGGCGTACGTTCGGTATGAGTAACCCCATAACCTGCGGTCATAAAACCCACATCGCCCGGCCTAATCACTTGTACACTGCCAATACTATCTCGGTGTTCTACTTCGCCTTCTAGCAAATAAGTGAGTGTACTCAAACCAATATGCGGATGCTGATCGACATCCATATACCTGCCTGCGCCTAGCGTGGCAGGGCCCATGTGGTCGATAAAAGTAAACGGCCCTACTTGGCGTTTCTTGCGAAAAGGGAGCAATCGGCCCACCATAAAATTGCCCAAATCTGCTTGTCGTTCGTTTACCAGAAGTTTGTTGTTTGCCATAATAACGTTGTGTTTAAGTAGTCTTAATCTGTTCCATTAGGATTATAATTAGGATTAATGGCTTGCCACTGCTCACGATAGAAGGCTGCTTTTTCCATATTGCCTAAGAAGTGATGCGCCATTTGCAAATTGAACAAAACGGCTATGGCTTCTGCATCAATTTCTAAGGCTTTTTCAAAATACCGAATGGCTTTTTGGTGCAGGGCTTTGCCCTCCTCTTTTTTGCCTTCTGATTCGAGTTGTACGGCCTTGATGCCTGTGGCTACGCCCAATAATCTATAACTATCTACATCTTTCTTATAAAAAACAGCATTCTCTAAGGAAATAATAGATTCATCCAATTGGCCCAGATGCTTGCCCAATACTTTGCCTGCCTCTCTGTACAATACGCCCATATTATGCTCAATATCTGGATGGGTTGGCCGCAACTTTTCTACTTTTTTATAAGCCACCACTGCTCTTCTGTAATGTGCTAGTGCATCTTCTGCAATTTCAGTTTTGAGGGCAGCATTCAGCACTTTTTTATCTTCCAAGGGTTCCAATTTGACCTCAGCTAGTAGAATGTGTGCATTGCCCAACAACAACCAAAAATTATCTTTACTAGCATTCAGATGCGTAGCTATTTTGGAATGGAGCAAGGCTTCTTCTAAGAGGGTTTGCTTATTATCATCGTCGGTTGTCTCCTTGCTTTTGTCTTGTAAGGTGCCTGATAGTGCATTGTGCCAACGAGCATAAGTGCCTTTCCATATCTTTAGCTTATGCCTTTCTTTGATGTCAATGGCTTTTTTGTAGAGTTCAATAGCCTTGTCATGCTCGTCCAATCTTTCATAAAAATCGCCTGCATCGCCCAAAATAAAAAACTGCCTTTTGGTGTATTGATACTTGACGGCAATGGCTTCGGCCTTTTCAAAAGCAGCTTTTCGTTCTGCGTTGGTCTGCTCTACAGCATACAAGCCCTCCTTGCGTAAGTTTTCCATTTGGAGCGAGTCTTGATACTGCTGCGATTGGGCAGACAAGCTTAAATTTATTAACAAGGATAAACTTATCAAACTAGTATATTTCATGGTTTTGGTTATTAAAGTTACATAAAACTATTGCCCTGCACTTTTTCCTTGAGTCAACTTAAGGAGTGTACTTTCATTAGCAATATTATAACGATTACTTACGGCATAACAAAACTCTACAACTCGATTATCTTGTTGGTCGTTTTTTAGAGCCGTTCTGAGTTGTTGTACGCCCCAAGGCTCTAGCCCTGATATACTTACTGTAATTAGATCCGCTTCTTGCTTTTTTAGTTCGTACAATAGTAGTACTCTTCGAGTATTATCAACATACTTGATTCTTTGGTCCAAATCTATATGCAGTTCCTTTTCTGCATATTCTAACAACTTTTCCTTGTTGAGGTTGGGCTGTTGTTCAATCAATGCTCTAATTGTATCTGAGCGGCTAAAAAGTGTATTGGTATGGGTCAGATTGAGCCATTGAAACGTCTGCTTATGCTCAAAGATACCTCGATTGGTATGAAATTGTATATGCTTGCAATAAGCACCCAATAATTGGTGTGAACGGGCAACAGAGGGCAGTGCAAAACTAATCCAATCACCTTTCCACAAACGCAGTGTCGGAAATTTCACCTGATTGATTACTGTAGGGGGTATTTTTATCATCTTGTATGGCAAGATTCTACTATTTTTTTTCAAATGTTTGTTGCCTTAAACATATTTTTTGCTTGTATAAATTACAAAGTCTAACATTTTTTTAAGGGCGCGTTGTTCTTGAATATTGTATAATGTAATTTCCTCTTGTGTATGTCCAAAATCTAACTTCATTGGAATTTGATTTACTTTCTTCATAGCCAACTTCGTATAATCCACTTTATCCACAAATACCGCTTTCAATTCATCCAACCAATATTCTCGGGTCGTATCGCCCAACAAAACGATAGAGCTGCGTGTGAGTATGTATTCCAATACACCTTTGGATTGCTGTATTAATACAATTTCTTGGTGATACTTGGTCTTTGGGTAAGCATCAAAATTCGAAAGTTGTATTTGTCCTTGCTCTGCGGCATTTCGCTCGGCTAGTCCTCTCAAATCATCCTTCCTCCACAAGGTTCGCTTTATGCCTTCTTGTAAGATTCCTAGTAGATTATCCGCTATTTGCAACCCTTCTGAACGACTAGAGTTATAAAAAATTGCGCCCCATACTGTCGATGGTCTATTCAGTCCTAATTCTAAATACTCTCCTGTTGTTAACAATGCTATAGGACAATACTCCAGTGCCTCCAAACCGTTGTTTTGCTTTTCTTTTTCAAACCACTTCTCCAGTTGTTCCAAACTCAAAAATTCTTGAATCTCAACAACTAAACGCCGAAATGGAGAGCCAAGTGGCGATACAAAAGGTGTCAAATTTAAGCTCGGCCTTTTGGGTATATGCCCCGCAGTATGTGTTAGAAAGTAAGCATAATCCATCGGCAATCCCCAGTCCTGTAACTGTTGCCAAACTTCTTCCCTACTCTTTTTAAAATTAGGTACACTCAACTGCTCTTCCAAAGTGGGATAACAACGCTTAAAAAAGGCTTTCATGATATGGAATAAGCTAAGATAACTATGTCTTGGTTAAATAGATTTGTTTTTACAAAGTATGAATTAATTTGCTATTTTTTTTCTTTTGACGAGATTGTCTAGCATTTCCTTCACAACTTTCCAACAAAGTTTCTCTTTTTTTCTATTTTGATGGAGTAATCTGTATTCAACTCAACCTTTTACACTTATGTATCTTTTCAAATCTGAACGTCTAGGCTTTAGAGCTTGGCAGGATAGTGATTGGGTTCCTTTACACGCACTCAATAGCGACCCTATTGTGATGGAATTTTTTCCTTCTACCAAAACACCAGAACAGAGTAAGTTTTTTTTGGAGCGTATGAAAAATGATTTTGAGACACGGCAGTATTGTTTTTTTGCGGTAGACTTATTGCATAATCAAGAATTTCTGGGTTTTATAGGTTTATCTCCTCATGAGTATATAAAGGAGTTGGGGGAGACGGTAGAAATTGGTTGGCGTTTGCACCAAAAACACTGGAACCAGGGCTATGCTACAGAGGGTGCCAAAGCTTGCCTAAAATATGGTTTTGAAACCCTCCAAATCCCTACTATTTATGCTGCTACTCCACTTATTAATAAAAAATCACAACGGGTAATGCAAAAAATCGGAATGCAATTCTTATTAGAATTTGAAGAAGCCAAACTAGCATCAACTCCCCATCTCAACCCCTGTGTTTTATATAAAATAGAAGGCTCTGTAATAAATTAAAAAGATTCTATTAGGCACAAAAAAAAAATCTAGCAGCTTTCCCGAACTGCTAGATTTTTTTCCTTGTTAAAACT
>CAYULH010000169.1:0-7279 GCA_964445645.1 uncultured Aureispira sp.
CTGCCTTTGTGGATAATAGAGGCAGTTTTGTAAAATTGTTTAATCAAGAAGATACGCTCTTGAAGGATTATCACATCCAACAAGTCAATTTTGTTCCAAATAATCATGCAAATATTTTGCGTGGTATGCACTACCAAACAGGTGAATGGGCAGAATCTAAGTTTTTTAGAGTGGTAAGAGGCAGCATGCAATTAGGATTTGTGAATATTAGAACAGGCAAAGCAGCACCAGAATTAGGTGCTACAATAGTCTTGGATCAGCCTGATATTGGAGTGCTAGTACCTCGTGGTTTTGCCACAGGGTATTTGACACTTACTGATGATACAGAAGTGCTTTGTTTTTGTGATAATGTATATAATATCTCTGCTGAAAAAGGAGTGCGTTGGAATGATCCCGCTTTTGCCTTGGATTGGCAAACTGATAATCCTACAACATCCGACAAAGATGCCTCTTGGCCTTTTTGGTAATTATTAAACACATTGAGTAATAAACTTCTCTCATGAAAGTCATTAATACCCTACTCTCTGATGTACAAGTTATCCAAAGTCCTGCCTTTGTGGATAATAGAGGCAGTTTTGTAAAATTGTTTAATCAAGAAGATACACTCTTGAAGGATTATCACATCCAACAAGTCAATTTTGTGCAAAACAAACAAGCACATATTTTGCGTGGCTTGCATTATCAAACAGGGGCATGGGCAGAAGCTAAGTTTTTTAGAGCTATTAAAGGCAGTATTCAGTTGGGATTGGTCGATACTAGAACAGGCAAGGCGGCGGCTGATTTGGCGGCTACAGTGGTCTTGAACCAGTCCGATATGGGGGTGCTGGTGCCTCGTGGTTTTGCCACTGGGTATTTGACACTGAGTGAGGAGGCGGAGGTGCTTTATTTTTCTGATAATGTGTACCATCCAGCAGCAGAGCGAGGCATTCGGTGGGATGATCCTGCTTTTGGCTTGGATTGGCAAACGGATAAACCTGATGTATCGGACAAGGATGCCGCTTGGGCGCTTTGGTAAGGACTACAACCACATAAACAACCTATCATGTTAATTGATGTTCTCATTCCTACTTATAATAGAGGCGCAGATGTGCTGGCCAATCTCAAGGATTTGGAAGGCCAAATAGCCCAACACCAGCTTTGGGATCAGGTGCAAATTATTATTTCTGATAATTGTTCTCCTGACAACACCAGTGCCTTGGTAGAGCAGTATTGCCAACAAAAGCCTGACAATTTGCAGGTTCATTATTACAAAAATGAAGAAAATATAGGCTTGGAGCGCAATGCTGTAGCCGTACTCAAAAAAGCTACTAGCCCTTTTGTATTGTTTTTGGGCGATGATGATTTTTTGGCAGAAGGTTACTTAAATTACTGCTATCAATCTATTCAGCAATATGAGGATTTGGGCTGTATTATTCCGGGTATTGTTTCTGTTTTTCGGGATGGCAGCACCAAAGATGTGCGGGGCAATGCTGCGGAAATTGTCAAGGAAGCAGGTTTTGAAGCTATGCTGGCTTGGTCGCATTGGGGACACCAGATGTCTGGCATTTTGTGCAAGCGAGAGGGCTTGTTAGCATCCTATTTGGCGCAAGCCGAATACAGAAACCCCTATTTGTTCCTTTATTTTACCGCCTATTGCCTATATCATCATCGAGGCATTTACAATCCACAATACAAAACCCGCGTCAATACCTTTAATGAGAAAGATTGGGGCTACAACAAGGTGGGTTTGCTGGATGAGGTGTATCAATGTTATTATTATTTTTTGGAAGAATTGGGCAAAGAGAAAGTCACACAATTGCTTTTGCGCTTTACGGTCTTGCATTCTTACAGATTGGCGTTTAGCACCAAAAATCTTCGCAAGGTTTATCAACAATACCAGTATTTGGTCCATTATACCCAACATTTGCCCACGGCCAAAAAAGGGCTACGAAGCCTATTTTTTAAGGATTATATCAAAGCATTGTTGTCATAGCACGCATTCCTATTTATTATGCAAACCAATTACACCATAATTATCACATCCAATGAGCCTTGGTCAGATGTTTGGTTTTCCAAGCAGCACATTGCCAATGAATTGAGTAAGATGGGGCATGAGGTGTATTTTTTGAATGCGCCTACGCAATGGAATTGGCGACAACTGGGGCAAGTAAATTTGCGCCTTACGCCCATACATGAAGGGCTTACGGTTGTGGATTACACCAACCCATTTCCCCTGCGCTTGCACAAACGCTTGGCTTTGTATTGGAATGATCGGCTGGTTTCTAAAGCCCTTTACCAAGCCTTGCCCAAGGAGCGGCCTATCTTGTGGTGGCAATTTGATCCTTTTCGTTTTGTGGATATACCGGCCTTTGGCAACAGCAAAAGAATCTATCATATTGTAGACCCTTATCAACACATCTGGACCGATGCCTTACTGGCACAAAAAGCCGATTTGTTGGTTTTGGTCAGTCAATTGTATGAGCAAGTTTACCAAGCATTTGACAAACCCATGCTGTATATTCCGCATGGTATTAGTGAACAGGAACGTGAGTTGCGCCCCGAGCGTCTAGCCGCCATCCAACAACAATGGGGCAAGGATTATTTGCTCTTTGTTGGCACGCTCAACCCCGATGTGGATGTAGTGTTGTTGCACACACTAGCCGATACCTTGGAACAAACCTTGCTCCTGATTGGGCCCAACAAATTGCCCCCAGAGCAGCAGGCTTCTTTTGAAGCCTTGACCGCCAAAAATAATGTCGCCTATTTGGGCGTTCAAAAAGCAACCAACCTAAAGGAATATGTAGCTTTGGCGGCTGTAGGGCTAGTGCCTTATCAGCAACAACGTCAAGAGAACGTGCATCGCACTCCTTTAAAATTGCTCAATTATTTGGCGCAAGCCACCCCTATTGTTACCACCCTCAATTATGAATTGCAACAGCTCAATAATAAACTGATTTATCCAGCCAATTCCTCAGACGAGTTTCTGGAAGCGGTCCAAGCCTTATTGCAAGGCCACAAAACTGTAGATTGTGCAGCCGCAAAAGCTTATGGGGATAGTGTTTTATATCCTGTTTTATTAGAAAAAATACTCGCAGATGTCTAATACACCACTTGTTTCGGTCATTATTCCTGCCTACAAGGCAGCCGCCTACATTGAAGAAACCATCAATGGGGTCTTGAACCAAACGCACCAACACTTTGAATTGATTGTCGTCAATGATGGTTCGCCCGACAATCAAGACGAATTTATTCAGCCCTTTGCCGATGCCGACCCACGGGTGCAGTACATCAAGCAGCCCAATAGTGGGGTGTCGGTAGCCCGAAACAAGGGCTTTAGCCACAGCAAGGGCGAGTTGGTGGCCTTCTTGGATGCGGATGATGTATGGCTGCCCCAAAATCTGGAAAAGAAAGTGGCTCTTTTTGCCCAAGAGGAAGCCTTGGGCTTGGTGCATTCTGATTTGGCGGTTATTGATAGTAATTCTCAACTAACAGGAGCAACCAAATCGGGTAAGGAAGGGCATATTTTGGAGGATTTGTTGGCTTGGAATGGCACTTGTGTGCCTACGCCCAGCAGTATTTTGGTTAGGCGGGAAGTGGTGGAAAAAGTGGGCGGATTTGATCCACAATTGTCCAATGCCGCCGATCAGGAGTTTTTCTTTAGGGTGGCCAATGCCTACAAAATTGGGCGAGTGCCCGAAGTTACTTGGCATTACAGGGTGCATGATAACAATATGCACAGCAATGTGGCAGTTATGGAACGGGATGCCTTGCTCGCCTACCAACGTGCCGAAGAGCATAATTTATTCAAATCCAAGGCGTTTCGCAATCAGTGTTTTGCTACGATGTACTGGATTGTGGGCGCATCTTGGTGGGGCGATGGCAACAACAAGGCCAAAGGCTTGCAGTATCTGCTCAAGGCGGCTCGCACGCACCCTTCTACAGTTCTAGGGCTATTGCGCCAAAAATTATTCTCGTAAAATTGTATTGATTATGGCTTTGCCTGCGGTTATTATCTGTGCCTCGCATAGTTTTAAAGATCCCTTGTTTAATGGTTTGATGTATCAATATTTATTAGAACATCAACGCCAATCTCCACAAGCTTTTTGTTATCATATTATAACAGAAGAACAACAAGCCTATGCCCTACCAGCAGCCGAGCAAGCCCAATTGCAAGCCCAATTGGCCCAACAAAATATACAATGGCATCCACTTCCCTACCGAGGAGGGCGTTTTATTCTATTGAAGAAATTGTGGAATTTTGTAAGCCTGTTCTTTAAATTGTGGGGCATCAAACGAAAAGAAAATGTAAAATTGATGGTTGGTTTTTTGGCTATTGCGGGCGGTTATGCCTTCTTGATTAGTCGTGTTTTGCGCCTCCAATTGTTGGTTTTTTGTTTTGAACCACACAGCTTGTACATGAAAGAATTTGGGATTTGGTCGGCCAATTCTTTGAAATACAAAATACTGCGGCAAGTAGAAATTTGGCAAGCTACCAAGGCCGATTATGTCACGGCTCCAACCAAACATACGGTACAACTGCTCCAAAATTGGAACTCCAAGGCCAATATTTCGAGAGTGCCCATTTCTGTAGATACCGATAAGTTTAGCTTTTCGGCAGCAGCACGCAGCCAAATACGCCAAGAAAATGGCGTGCCCGAGGGCCGTTATGCCATTTTGTATTTGGGCAAGTTTGGCGGCATTTATTATTCGGCGCAAGCCGTGGCTGAATTTTGCAAACGGCTGCTGGATGCCAATCCAAGCTTGTTTTTCTTTACCATTTCGCCCAATCCATCGGCTGAAGTGGAGCAAGCTTATTTGGCGGCAGGCTTGCAGCCCAGTGATTTTGTGGTGCTGAATAAGATTCCTTATAGTGAAATTGAAGGTTATATTTCGGCCTGTGATATGGGCATGGTAGCCATTCCGCCCTTGGATTCGCAACGTTACCGCACCCCTGTAAAGATTGGCAATTACTTGGCTTGTGGTTTGCCTATCTTGCTCAACAAGGGCATTGCAGATGATGATGATATGGCCGAGGCCGAAAATGTGGGAGTGGTTTTTGATAGTTTAAATCAAAAAAATATTGCTGTACCCTTGCAACAATTGCGTCAACTCATGCAAGAAGATGCCACCACATTGCAAGCGCGTTGCAGAGCTGCTGCTATTCATCACAGAGGGCTGCAAAACTCCGTGGATGTGCTGCTAGAGATATTTGACGAGGTTTATTCTCCTTCTTCTTTGTAATAATTGTAATAATATGGCAACCGTTCTCTTAACAGGTGGTACAGGTTTTATTGGCTCGCACATCGTAGAAGCCTTGCTCCAACAAGGCCACCAACTGCGTGTGTTGACCTCCAGTTCTAGCATTCATCCCAATATCCAACCTTATCAGGATCAATTGCAATTGGTACGAGGCAACTTTGGCAATGAGCAATTGATGCAGCAATACTTGCAGGGGGTGGATTATCTGATTCATGTGGCTTGGACTACGGTGCCCAAAACCGCCACAGAAAATCCTATTTACGATGCCCAAAGCAATCTTATTGGGGGCTTGCATTTGTTGGAAGCAGCGGTTAAGGCCAAGGTCAAAAAGGTCATTTTTATCTCTACAGGAGGTGCTTTGTATGGCCCACCTCAATACATTCCTGTAGATGAGGCCCATCCCTTGCATCCTATTTCGGCTTATGGCACGTCCAAGTTGGCTTTTGAGCGTTATTTGCATTTTTATTATGAGAATAGAGGACTGGATTACACGGTATTTAGAGTAGCCAATGCTTATGGCCCCCGCCAAAACTTGACCAAGAATCAAGGGGTAATTGGGATTTGGCTACAAAAAATACAACAGCAACAGCCCATCGAAATTTGGGGCGATGGCAGCGTGGTTCGTGATTATGTGTACGTGGCCGATGTGGCGCAAGTGGTTGCCCAAAGCCTCCACTATCAAGGCGCACCAAAAATATTTAATGTAGGTTCTGGCAAAGGGTATTCCTTGAATGAAATCCTTGCCGCTTGCCAAACCACCAGCCAACAAAACCCCACGGTACACTATCTTGAAGGACGCAGCTTTGATGTACCTGTTAATATTTTGTCTATTGAACGGGTGCAAGCTATCTTAAATTGGACTCCCTCTACTAGTTTAGAAACAGGCATTCAGGCTACTTGGGCTTGGTTATTGGCTCAAAAGCCCTAAACGGAAGTAGGCATGTACGATTTTGTGTACCTACCGAATGCAATGCTTGACAAAATCCACAAATAAAGGATGTGGGTTTTCTACAGTGCTTTTATATTCGGGATGGAACTGCACGCCTACAAACCAATTGTGCTCAGGTATTTCTACCACTTCTACCAAATTACTTTTGGGATTGATGCCCGTGGGTTTCAAGCCTGCTTCTTTAAATTTTTCTAAGAATTCATTGTTAAACTCATAACGATGTCTGTGCCGTTCTTGGATATGGCTTTGTTTGTAAATATTCCTAACTTTAGAATCAGCTACTAAATCACAAGGATAAGCTCCCAAACGCATGGTTCCCCCTTTTTTGTTTACCTGTTTTTGGTCGGCCATCAGACTAATGACGGGATACTTGGTATCTTCATTCATTTCGGTAGAAGAAGCACTTTTGAGCCCCAATACATTGCGAGCAAACTCTACCACAGCACATTGCATTCCCAAACAAATACCAAAGAAAGGCAAATTGTTTTCTCTAGCGTACTGAATGGCTGTAATTTTTCCCTCAATGCCCCGCTCTCCAAATCCCGGTGCCACCAAGATGCCATTCAATTCGTCCAGTCGGCTTTCTACATTATTAACCGTGAGATTATCTGAGCTAATAGGCACCACCTGCACCTTGCATTCATTGGCTACCCCTGCATGTACAAAAGCCTCCAATATAGATTTGTAAGCATCTTGCAACTCAATGTATTTACCAATTAATCCAATTCGGACTTCGTGTACAGGGTTCTTGAGATGCCCCAAGAATTTTTTCCATTTTCTCAAGTCGGGTTCACGGCGATCAACTAGGCGTAATTTGGAAATAACCGTAATGTCTAATTTTTCTTTGAGCATTAGAATAGGCACATCATAAATACTATTGGCATCTCTTGCCTCAATAACGGCATGGGGCCCTAAATTGCAAAACAGGGATAATTTGCGCCGAATATTGGCACTGAGGGGGTGCTCGGTACGGCACACCAAGATGTCGGGTTGTACCCCAGCACTCAACAACTCTTTTACAGAGTGTTGGGTGGGCTTGGTTTTGAGTTCTCCTGCCGCACTTAAAAAAGGCACCAAAGTCAAGTGAATGGT
>CAYULH010000169.1:7295-8131 GCA_964445645.1 uncultured Aureispira sp.
AAGCAATTATCTGTTCCCAACTCCCAGCGCATTTGGCGAATAGCCTCTACATAAGGCAAGGACTCAATATCACCCACCGTACCGCCAATTTCTGTAATAACAATATCATAATCCCCCGTATTGGTAATCAATTGCATTCTGCGTTTGATTTCGTCTGTAATGTGTGGGATGATTTGTACTGTTTTGCCCAAGTAGGCGCCCTCTCGTTCCCGATTGATAACGGTCTGGTAGATGCGCCCTGTAGTAACATTATTGGCCTGAGAAGTGGGTATATTCAAGAAGCGCTCATAATGCCCCAAATCCAAATCTGTTTCTGCACCATCATCGGTCACAAAACATTCCCCGTGTTCATAAGGATTGAGCGTTCCGGGATCCACATTGATATAAGGGTCAAATTTTTGGATGGTGACAGAGAAGCCACGCGCTTGTAGTAATTTGGCCGTGGAGGCCGCAATAATTCCTTTGCCAAGAGAAGAACTAACGCCTCCTGTTACAAAAATATACTTTGCCATGATGTGATGCAGTGAGTTGAAAAAGTTAGGTAGCTGCCATACAACAGCCCTGTTAGCTTACAAACCAATGCTCGCAAATGTACTTTTTTTTTCCTAGAAACAAGCGTCTGTCTTGGGTTAATTCATTTCTAAAAAAATTCAGCAAATAAGTAGTCGTTCAAAATTCTTTACAACAAAAAACGGATATTTTACTTCGTGAGCCCTTCGGGCAGGGCTGTTAAGTTCTAATTATTGATGATGCAAATTGTAAACCCCGAAGGGGTGATATTATTATAGCTTTGTTTGCAAAGCGTATTTTTGAACCCTGAAAGGGTGCTATTATTA
>CAYULH010000170.1:0-1791 GCA_964445645.1 uncultured Aureispira sp.
GATATTATTATAGTAATAACATAAATAATACGAATTCAACCCTGAAAGGGTGTCACTCGCAAAGCGATCTGATCTAATTGATACAGTGTATCAATTAATCAGGGTACCCCTACAAGCCGATAATAGCACCCTTTCAGGGTTCAAAAATACGCTTTGCAAACAAAGCTATAATCATTTCACCCCTTCGGGGTTCTTGAAACCACTGTGTAAAAACTAGAAAATTTAGGACTTAACAGCCCTGCCTCTGAGGTTAGCGTTCGATTTGAGCCAAATAATAGACTTTGGCTTTTTTTTGGTAAAACAGGAACACTCATCAAACAAGTCAAGGCACGTAACTTTACCAAGATGCATTTGTGGAATTTAACGCTTTGTCAAAGAACTTCTTCTAAGAAAATTACTTAAGCTTTATTTCGTTACTTTTTATTTAAACTTTATTTCGCACAACAACAACTTCAAAAAATAACCATTGTAAGCATACAAACGCTGCATATTCTCTGTTCAATACCCTTCTATTTTCAAACAACTTGATTATACGATTAACTACAATGCAGTAGTTGGAGGAGCACTATTCATATCATTAGTAGTATTAGTAGTATTAGTAGGGTTTGCTGTAGTGGTTGAATCAGTAGTCGTGTTATCTACGAAGGATGAATCAGTAGTGTCAGTCGCAGTCTCATTACTATTTTCTGTAACCAATAAATTGGTAGCCTCAGTAGTGGTTTTGTCACTGTTTTCTGCAACTAGAGGGTTGGTAGTATCTGTGGTACTGCCATCACTGTTTTCAGTAGTTGAGGACTCTGTAGTACTGTTGGATTGCTCAATCAAACTATCAAATTCCTCTTTGGTTAGTAAGTTGTAGCTGGGTTCTTCTTCATCTTCTTTTAGCACTGCAAGGATATTATCGACATGTTCTTGATCGATTTTCCACACTCCAATTTCATTCGCTCTATCTTCGGCTGCTTTGTGCATGTATTTGGAGCGCAGTTTGGTTGCTGCCGCTATGGTTACAGTGTTCTCATTCAAATCATCAATAAACCTATTGATAGCAATAATATGTCTATTGTAGACTAGTTTATCTAGTTCTTTTACAGTTTTCTTTTCGTTTGCTCTTATAAATTCGTAAGCAGCTCTCAATTCATCCAATTGGTCCATGTGGTTTTGTAGGAAGTCATCTCTGATTTCTAAATCTTCGTCATTAAGTTCTCCGGGATAAGCAATTCCCTTTATAGTATCCCATTGTTTTTCAGCTACAGGAATTAATTCAGAGATAGATTCCCACACCAAATTTACTAATTCAGCAGCATATTTGTGACCCGATTTGGCCTTGGCAACCCCTTTGGATAAGTTGGCAATATCTTGCAAGGAATGAATCAGCTGAAAGGTGAGTGGGTCAGCAGAGGTTTGAGCTTCTCCTACAGGCATTTCAAATTCATCTTGTTCCCAAAAAGTACCACCGACTTGTTCTTGCACCAACTGTCTTTCTATATCTCCACGTTCTAAACTTTCAGCAGCTATTTCACCCACCACATTGAGTTTATCTGTGCTGAGTGTTTTTAAGGCTGTTTCCTCGGTAGTTGTTTCCTCTTGAGATGCTTGTTCTGTGACACCTTCTTGATCGGTTTGTGATGTTGCAGTTTTTTGAAATGCTTGTGTTGTGTTTTCTTGATTTGTTGGTGTTGTGACAGTCTCTTGGGTTGTCTGTGTTGTCGTTTCTTGAGTAGTTGGTGTGTTTACAGCTTTTTGGGTTGTAGTTTCTTGAGTAGTTGTAGTTTCTTGAGTAGTTGGCATATT
>CAYULH010000170.1:1801-7776 GCA_964445645.1 uncultured Aureispira sp.
CCACAGCCCTCCATGCTGGCGAGCCGTGCAGGGATCCGGGACAGGACTTTGGGGAGTTTGGCTCATGTATGCTTGTATGGCTTGCTTTTGCGCTTCCTTTAGGGCTTCTGTACTCTGTAAATCTTGACCAGTTCTTATTTCTTCCTTAACCTTTTCAATGATGTCTTGTTCGGCCAATTTGTTGGCAAGTTCCCCTTGTACGGCTGCATCCTCTACCTCAAAGTAGGTACTATCTGTTTGTTCTATTTCTTCTTTTTCTTTTTCTGTGTTGGCTTTATCCTTTTGGACGTTTTCCGCATCAGCACTCATTTGTTCTGTGACACGCCACAATTCCCTTGCTAAATACTCTTCGGCACCTGTAGCTACATACAAATGTTCATTTTCTGTATAGGTACTCATGCCCAATGCTTCTGGTTTATCAGAATTGTAATGCACTCTTAAATGGTCTAAGGAGTAACCAGACATATACTCAACCGCTGCTTTCAGATTGTCAGGAATACCTGTCGCATTGACGGTTTCTTGCTCGCCCTCTTGTTGTTCGGAGGAGGTAGGAGCCATGCCCCCAAACTGTCCAGAAGCCATTTGACCAACTTCATCATAGTTAATAGACCGAATATCCTGTAGTTCATTCATCTCTCGGTCATCTAGTCTGTTTACCGATTGAGCACCAAATTCAGTGGGTGGCATTAGATAATCTTCGTATTCGCGAGCCATAATGGTGATATTGTGTGCTATTAAAGAAAAAGTCTATTTTACTTTTTTAGGAGTAATTTGTGACATGGTTTGTGTAGCATGAATATACCAAGAATTTTTTTTGGGGGCTTAGTGGAAAGTGATTTTTTATAAAAAAATTAAAATTTGTGACATGGTAGTTGAGTCAAGGTTTTTTGAGGGAAAATAAAAAAAAGCCACTTCTCATAAGAGAAATGGCTTCATTTGGATAGCTATTGTTCTAAAACAATTACTAGATATGAAAAGCATTTATTGAATGACCAAGCTTTCGGGTTGTGCCCAAACTTTGTGTTCATTGGTATAGTACAAGAAGGCAGAAGAAGCAGGAGCTTCATAATTGCCCGGAATATCTGCTTTGAGATCTAAGTGTACAGTTTTGATTTCGTTAGGAGTCATTTGCTCATAGTGGAGTACTACATACCCTTCAAACAACTCATAATAGTCAAATACTTTTTTCTCTTGCAGTTCTTGTAATTGCCAAGCCTGTACCGATAGTCCTGCTGGTATACCAATCATGGCCATAGTCATAGCTTGTCCTTTGTCAGTAGTATTGGTTAGTGTAGTCGTTAGGCGAATATTTTCACCCATTTTGACACTTTTGTTAGGCAGTTTAGTAGTTAGAGCAAACGGACACTCGGGCGCAGTTTGTGGTAGGCGAGTGGTGTAGCTTACTTCTACATCCCAAGGCATGGGCGTTTTGGTATTGGCATACTGGACCGTAATTTTTTGTTTTCCATTTTTTAGATATTGCGCCAAATGAGGCAGTGCAATTTCTTTTTGGTCGGCTTTGTAAGGCAATGTTGCTACTTTTTTGCCATCCACCAAGACGAGGACTTCACCCGATTCGCTTGTTTTTTTGCTGTTTTTGGCATTTTCTAACAATGCCTTTAGAGCCAATACGGTTCCTTGTGTAGAGCCAAACCCATAGGAGTTCTTGCCGCTCTGAATGGCTTTGAGTGCTGCTTGGATATTTTTAGTATAGCCTTTGCCTTGCAACATAGCCAATACCACCAAGCTAGAGGTTTCTACCATCAAGGATTGGCCTGTAGAATTGGTGACAGAGCTGGTTAAGCCCACAAAGCTGCCATCTTTTTGCTGGAGTTTGACCAATTCCTGTAGCAAACCATCCGCACGTGCATCGCCCGCCTTGAATAAGGCATTGGCCACTAAGGCTAAACGATAAGGATCTTCGCTTTTGATAGCATCTTGATAAGATTTGTCCAATTCTTTTTTAATCTCTTGTCCATAACCTGCCTCCGTCATAGCCCACACAATATAAGCATCGGTTACCTCAGCCAATGCCCAACTGTGCAAGGCATGTTGGTTTTTCTTCCATCCACCTTTGCCATCGCGTCGGCTCAAGAGCCATTTGGCAGTTCTATCAATCAATGCCTGATCGACAGGATATACCCGTTTCATATCCACAAACTCCATCAAACCATAAGCCGACAAAGCCTCGTGTCCAGGGTCTCTTCCCCACCAATCAAATCCTCCAGAGGGCGATTCATACCCTGTTAAACGGCCATAGCCTGTTTCCAAATACTGGTTGACCATTTTGACCACACCAGGGGCATCGGTATTGGTTTCTTTTAGGTAATCTAATACCAATAGATTGGGGTAATTGGAGCTAGAGGTCTGCTCAAAACAACCCGATGGCATTCTCAACATTTTATCCATACCACTCAATACCTCCTCCAAGGTGTTGGGATAGACGTGCAATTTGGCCGTCAAAGAGCCTTCCAATACTTCTTGTATGGTCAATTGAAAATGCTCCTTCATTTGGTCACCTGCAAATACTTCATTGACAGGAAAACCTCGTGGCCTAGAGCGAATGGTCGTGGCAAATTGGTCTACCAAGCCTTGCGCTTGGAGCGTAATGACCAAGTTGCCCTCTGCGGTAGTGTTTAATATTTCTCCTTCCAAGAATAGGGTAGTGCTGGCTTCGGCTTTTAATTGTACCGTTTTGGGGGCTGCCTTTATTAGCTTGAAATGTGCTGGTGTTTTTATGATTAACCGTGCTGTTAGGTCATTGCTGGTGTTGTTGGTGAGTGTCAATGGAATCGTCACTTTATCCCCTGTCAACACCTCTGAAGGCACTTTGCTAATCATTTCAAAAGGCAATTGGGTAAAATATTTGTACTCGATTCTACCAATCTGACCTTGTGCGCCAAAACCCTCTATACTAATTCTAAATTGTGTAATGGCATCATTATTATAAAACTCCAATTGTGCCTCTCCATTCTCTACCCGTACACTCGGATTCCAGTAAATCGTTGACCTAAAATCAGTGCGTTGGCTCACGGCTGGTGTATTCTCATACGAAACCGCAGGGAAAATACGAGCACGGTTGTAGCGTGTCATGGCAACAGCTACTTCTTTGGCGGCTATTTCTTGTCTCAATTGTTTTTCAACCAATACTTTAAAATCTTCTTCACCCATTTTATCAATGTCCATATCTGCCAATGCTTCAATGGCTTGGTCTTGTTCAGGCTCTATTTCAGGCTCAGGCTCTGCTACTGGCTCATTGACCGCAAACACCACTTCATCGTCCTCCTCCAAGAAGTCCTCTACCTCTTCCTCATCTACTTCCTCTATCATAGCAGGAGGCGGTGGCGGTGGAGCAGGCATATCCACAGGAGCACCACCAGCCGCAAAATTGAGTTGTGCGCCTTTGGCTCTTCGCATTCTTCGGATGCTGCCACTATGACTAGCTTGCAATTCATTATATCGAACAGCAGCTTGATTTAAGGTGACATTCAAGAATGTTTTATTCTTGATAGCTACATTCTGATAATAATAATTGTTGGTAACTTGCAAGTTCTGTACATTTTCGGCTACTACTAGAACAAATTCTCCTTTTTTGTTGGTGGTAGTACTGCCAAAACCGGGGGCTCGAACAGTAACATTGTTTAGTACTTTCTTGCTTTCATCTTTGACAATTCCCTTGATGATTTTTTTCTTTAATAATTGGAAGCTAAGTTGATTGTTATACTCTGTAATGTTTTTTGTTACAGGGAAATAATCGCCAGAACCAGCCGTTAAGTGTACCGTTTCGTAAAGCTCCCAGTCATTGATATTAAAGTGTCCCTGTGCATCGGTGGTTACTTTTTTGTTGTGCTTGGTCAATGCTATATCCATTCCAGCAATGGGATTGCCTTGGGCATCCAGTACCGTTCCAGCAATATCGGCCATTTCACCTGGTATAGTTGGTGTTTTATACGAATGGGCTGTAATTTCTTGCCAAGCAAATTTTCTCCAACCTTGTGTGAGCATCAAATGATCCAGAGCCTGTTGGCGATCAATTTCGGGCAGTAGGCGAGTAGGGTCATCCTCTTTGTCAAAATAAAAATTAGGTTCTACAATTTCCCCTTTAAGGTCAGATTCCAACAAGATATAAGACAGCAAATGCCCTTGTTTGTCATCGGCAAAATTGAGCAATTTATCATCTACTACCGCCAAGGAAAAATCACCCGATACCGGTTGTCCTTTTTCATCGCTTACCTTGAGGGTTAGCTTTACTTTTTCTCTAGGCAAGTATTTTTCTTTGTTGGTAACAACTTCTATGTTGAGCTGTTGGTGCGGATTAACAAAAACTAGACGTTCTGCTCTAGCAATTTTATTCTTATCAAACAGTGTCAATTGTGTAATTCCAATAGGAAAATCTTGGGTAGGGATAGTCACTGCATGGCTGCCTTGTTTGGCTTCAATCACTTGAGAAAATTGAACTTTTTGGCGGCTTTGTGCCACTAGGTACAATTCTTCCTCTTGGCTGCTGTGTATGTTTACTTTCAAGGACTTGGCCGTAGGTAATTCTGTAGTTAGTACATAGCCTTTGGGCTGCGCTTGGGGCAGTGGGTAGGTTTTGCTGATATTGGCAGGCTTGGTAATTTGAGCGTGGTATTGCTGCCCTTTTTGTGGTGTAAAGGCCACTTTGCCCATGCCTTGGTGGTAGCTGTCAAAACTGGCGACTACTTGGCCTTGCTGGTCTACAATTTGGCCACTAATATCGGCAGGTTTGCCAAATTCATTCAAGGCTTTAAAACCTACATTGGAGGGTACGCCTTCTACCAATTCGCCGCTCTCTGGGTAAAAAGCCAAATCAATATTGCCCAATACAATAGGAATACTTCGGGCAATGGATTCGGTTTGTCCTTTGTAGCTCAGTAGAATATTGAGCAAACCATCATTGGTATTTAGTTTTTTGGGGAGGTCAAATTGTACATAAGCTCTACCCAAAGCATTGGTTTTGCCTTTTTGGCGGGCTATTTCTTTGCCATCTAGGGCCACTACGTAGCTAAAGTCATGTTGTGCCAAGGCTTCTTTGGTCAGGGTGTTTAGGTCGAGTGTTGCCGTCACTTTTTCGCCGATTCCATAGGCTTTTTTATTAAAATTCAATTGCATATTGAGGTTGGGCAGCACGGCTTTTTGTACGGTAACCTTGCGTTTGAAAGACGCACCTGTATTTTTTTGCCATTTGGTGTGCGCCTCTACCGTATATTGGCCGCCTTTGAGGCTTTCGCTTAGGTCAAATTGGCCTTTGGCCGTTCCGTTTTGAGCAATCAGGGTGTATTCTTGCTCTACACTGCCCTGTGGATTGATGAGTTGGACATACACAATCTCACTTTTTTTGCTGGCTTGCAGGCTTTGTGCATCTCGGACATAAGCATTGAACCATATCGTTTCGCCCGGTTCAAAGAATTTTTTGTCAAAATGCAAATAGACCTTTTCTTCGGCCGTAGCAAATTGATAATCGGTGAGTTGTTGTGCCAATTGCTTCAAAAATGGATGATTGGAGAACAATTGTGGTTGGTAATACAGCGAGCTGGCCAAACTAACGCCTGCAATGGTGAGGGCTAGTAGGGTGGCCAAACATATTTTAGTGGTTAATTTCATAATAATAAGCGCGAGAAGACCATTGGTCTTTTGTGATTTTTAGAAAATAAAAGCTACAAACAGGAATTGCTATAAGGAGAAATGACTAGTCAGTAATATAGGCAATGGTGTTGGTATTGGGTAGCTGTGTTGCTTATTTTATGAGATGCTGGGGGGCGGGGTTTTGGTGGTTGGGGGGCAAAAAATCTAAATGTTTGTTAATCTTACGTACACTAAGAAGGGTTAACCTAGTGTGTTCTTTTTGTCATTGCCACAAAAAGAACCAAAAAACTCTAGGGCTGGATGACTTCTAAGGGGCAAACAGCCTTTTCATCCGCTAAAACTTTTAACTATAAGCGTCAGCGCTCATG
>CAYULH010000171.1:0-7516 GCA_964445645.1 uncultured Aureispira sp.
GGGGTTTTTCCAGCAGCATTCAGATTAGCTTTTTCCAGAACTTAACAGCCCTACCTGAAAGGGTGCTATTATCGTCTTGTAGGGGGAATAATGACACCCTTTCAGGGTTGAATTCGTATTATTTATGTTATTCCTACACAATATTACTAATTGATACACCGTATCAATTAGTAATATTGCCCTTCGGGATTTTTCCTACAACATTCAGTTTGATTGTCTTGGAGCTTAACAACCCACCATGAAGGTACACTCCAACAATTAACAGCCCCTTTTTTTACACTCCAACAAAAACCAATTAAAATTTGGCAAAACCCCTACTTGTGCAAATTTTAATTTAAAAAACAACTAAGATTGCAAAATAGTTATGCTATGAATAATCGCAGATTAAATATATATTTTGCAAGTTCAAAAAAATGATTCTTTTTAGTGTGTATTATTTGCTTATCTTTGGGGCAAATTTTTAATACCAGACATAAAAGTTGTGTGGCAGCATAGGGGTATAGATGTATGCTTACCATCCTTTTGTTGCAAAAAATAGGTTCTAAAATGACCAACAACTTCACTAAAAAATCTTAGTTATGCCATACTTTTTCACATCCGAATCTGTTTCGGAAGGTCACCCAGACAAAGTGGCTGATCAAATTTCAGATGCCATTATTGATGCTTTCTTAGCACAAGATTCTTCGTCAAAAGTGGCTTGTGAAACTTTTGTTACTACAGGCCAAGTGGTTATTGGTGGCGAAGTACGCTCCCAAGCCTATGTAGATGTTCAGAAAGTCGTACGCGATACCATTCGCAAAATCGGTTATACCAAATCCGAATACCAATTTGATGCTAACTCTTGTGGTGTTTTATCGGCCATTCACGAGCAATCTGCAGACATTGCCCAAGGGGTAGATGTTGGTAAATCAGAGGATGAGCAAGGAGCTGGTGACCAAGGAATGATGTTTGGTTATGCCACCGATGAAACCGACAATTACATGCCATTGGCTTTGGATTTGTCGCATCGCCTACTCAAAGAATTGGCTCGTTTGCGCCGCGAAGGAAGCCAAATCCCTTACTTGCGCCCAGATGCCAAATCGCAGGTTACTATTGAATACGATGACAACAACCAGCCGCTTCGTGTCAATACGATTGTATTGTCGACACAGCACGATGATTTTGACGAGGATGAAAAAATGTTGGCCAAAATCAAAGAGGATATTATCAAGATTTTGGTTCCTAAAGTAGTGAGTGACTTGCCAGAGCGTGTTCAAGCCTTGTTTGACGACAATATCATTTACCACATCAATCCTACTGGTAAATTTGTAATTGGTGGGCCACACGGCGATACGGGTCTAACAGGCCGTAAAATCATCGTTGATACCTACGGTGGCAAAGGCGCACACGGTGGTGGTGCTTTTTCTGGAAAGGATTCTTCTAAAGTAGACCGTTCGGCGGCGTATGCTACGCGTCACATTGCCAAAAACATGGTGGCGGCTGGTTTGGCCAAGCAGTGTTTGGTACAAGTAGCTTATGCTATTGGTGTAGCGGAGCCTGTTGGTTTGTTTGTTGATACCTATGGTACGGCCAAAGTAGATATGACGGATGGCGAAATTGCGGCCAAAATCAAAGAATTGTGGGATTTGCGTCCTGCTGCTATTGTTCGCAACTTGGGTTTGAGAAACCCCATCTATTCTGAAACCGCTGCTTATGGTCACATGGGGCGCACGCCCGGTACTGTGGAGGTGAATGGCGAAACGTACGAGACGTTTACATGGGAAAAATTAGACCGTGTAGATGATGTAAAAGCCGCTTTTGGTTTGTAAAATGTAGCACTTTTGGTGCTTTCTAATAAAAAGCCTTCTTGTTTGAAACTTATTTCGAGCAAGGAGGCTTTATTTTTATAACAAAACATGTTGTACCCTTCAACATTAATTTAGTTCTGGGGTTATTATAAACAATGTATTCATCATCAATAATGTACTATGGCAAACCGCAAACAATCCTCAACAACAAATGACACTAAAAGGCAATTGGGCCCATTGGGTTCTATTGTCCTATTGCTAGTGCTGCTTACTTGTATAGTGGGGCCTAGTTATTGGTATTTGCATAGTTTTCCTGAAGGAACTTCCTTGGCTTGGTACAATTATTTGGTCTTTATCGGTATTTTGGTTGGGGCCATTGTTTTTGCTTATGGAATGCTATTGGTCATACACATTATTGCTGCTGTAGAGGAGGATAGCCAGCTCCGACAGTCGATTAAGACGGCGATTAAGCAGAAGTATCAGAAAAGAGAGGAGGAGGCTTAGGGGGCTATTTTTTAGGTCTGTCGTTGTTCTGAAAATTGAATGATTTTGAAACAGAGCAAACTACCCAAAGTATAGCACAACCAAAGTGTAAGAGCGGCTGGTAGGTGATCGCTCCGTCCCAAGCCCAAGATTTCGGATAGTACAAAAATAGCGGCAGCACCACCTATTACAAACCCCAATATGCTGGTTATGAATGCGCCAGCAGAGGATTGTATGGCCTTTTGGTACAGTCTAAATGTGGTCAGCCACAAACAAAACATCATCAACCAACCAGCAGGCATTTCAAATAAAGGAAATGGTTCTACAATATCCAAGGATTTCAATATAAAACAACTTTCTATAATAACTAAAATAAAAAAGCTGTATTTGAAATAGTCCTTCCTGCCAATAGGAGAGGGTTCTTCTTCAAAATGATCGAGTAGCTGCATGGTTATAAATGTGTAAATTACCGAATCAACAAGTGCTTATACAATTCTTTTTCCCAATCAATCACTTGGTCAATTGCAATTTTGGAAGGCTGCCAATCCTCTTTGCCCAAATCCTCCAACAAATGAAAACAAACAACAAGTTGGCTGTACAAATCTTTTACAATATTGGATTTCAATAGGGATTGTTGCAGGGAAGTTTCGAGCCAGTCGCCTTCGTATTCTAAAAATAAATAGATGGTTTGACCAACAATAGAAACATGCAAGTATTTGCCCCACTGTTGGTACAAATTATAAACCGCACCCAACAGGGCAGGGGTAAGCACCTTGGGCAGTATAGAAGGATTCTCACAACAAATAACATAAGGTTCATGAAAATTGGGTTCGTTCTGCCAATGTGTAATGTTTTGTTGTTTCAAAAAAGAACCCAAAGAAAGCGTATTGGTAGAAATTGGAATCTTGTTTTCTGGAGCAATGGGCAGCAACAGGACAGAATCGCCCGTAAATGCTTGTTGCGGAAGGTTTACCTCAAAAAAAACACCTCTGGAGGGTGTCCCCAAGCCATTATCTAGCTCGGCAAATTTAAATTTCACCTTATCTGTCGTTTCTCCTACAAAATAATCCTCTAGGTGATAATTTTCATCCACAAAGGAAAAAAGCTGCGAACGCTCCAATGTTTTTTTGGCAATAGAAGTGTAGTGCCGATAACTGGCATTGGGATAAAAATGTTGAATCAAATTGCCCAACACTTCTTTTCTAAAAACAGACAAATACCGCTTTTCTTTGGTAGAGGGCGTATCTCGAAGCGCTAGAACAAACCACCACAATACCAGAGGGAACAACCAAAAGAACCAGTAGCCATTTTTGCCCATCATGTACAAATCAACACCAAAATACAAGGATAAGGCCGTGATGAACAAAGGGATAAGTTTGCCCCACAAACTACCGTTTATTTTTTTTAGCCTAATTTTTTCTGTACGCTCCAAAACAGGTCTAATTTTGGACTCAATATCGCTTAGTGATGCCATATACAACAAGAATTACAAACGACGGCTCAACTTGGGCACCATCTCATTTTTCCAAGCGGCAAAATCGCCTGCTATAATATGCTTTCGAGCTTCGCCCACCAACCACAAATAAAACGCCAGATTGTGAATAGAAGTAATTTGTGGCCCTAACAATTCCTTGACCGTAAACAAATGGCGCACATAAGCCTTGGTATAAAAACGAGAAGTAGGATTGGGCGCATCGGGGTCTAGTGGCGAAAAATCATTCTTCCATTTGGCATTTTTGATGTTAATAGCGCCTTCTTTGGTGTAAATGAGGCCGTGGCGGGCATTACGGGTCGGCAATACACAGTCAAACATATCCACCCCCAAGGCAATACACTCCAAAATATTGGCAGGCGTACCCACCCCCATCAAATAGCGTGGTTTTTCCTTGGGCAAAATACCGCAAACCAGCTCAGTCATTTCGTACATGTCCTCGTGTGGCTCGCCCACCGACAAGCCCCCAATGGCATTGCCCACACTGTCATAAGCGGCAATAGTTTCGGCCGATTGCTTCCGCAAATCCTTGTATACCGAGCCTTGTACAATCGGAAATAGGGCTTGCTCATAACCGTACAAGGGTTCTGTTTTGTGAAAATGATTCCAGCAGCGTTTGAGCCAACGATGCGTCATGTGCATGGAGCGTTTGGCATATTTATAATCGCAAGGATAAGGCGTGCATTCATCAAAAGCCATAATAATATCGGCCCCAATCTTGCGCTGAATATCCATGACCCCCTCAGGCGTAAACAAGTGCTTGGAGCCATCAATATGAGAAGCAAAGGTAGCTCCCTCTTCCTTGATTTTGCGGCGGTGCGCCAAGGAAAAAACCTGATAACCACCACTGTCGGTCAGTATGGGTTTGTTCCAGCCATTAAATTGGTGCAAACCACCTGCTTGCTCTAGTATATCTGTACCGGGGCGCAAATACAAATGGTAGGTATTGCCCAAAATAATCTGTGCCTTGATGTCCTCCTCCAATTCTCGTTGGTGTACACCCTTGACCGTGGCAATGGTGCCCACAGGCATAAAAATAGGCGTTTGGATGTCGCCATGAGCGGTACGCAAGGTACCTACACGAGCACTAGAGTTTGGATCGTTCCCCTCTAAATCAAATGTCATCTTCATAATGTATGCTTCTTCTAATTTTGTATCTTTGTTGGTAGTAAACTCATAACTTCAAAGCAACAAATCTAAGGCATAACCATGACGTACTTTCTCCTTTTTTGGTATGGTGTAGTCGCCTTGCAATGGTTGTTTTGGGGGCTGCTGTTTATGCGTTTGGCCTTTTATAAGCCCTTGCAGCTGTCTGCCCAATCCTATCCGCCTGTTTCCTTGATTGTTTGTGCTAGAAATGAGGCTGTAAATTTACAAAAAAACTTGGAATACTTGCTAGAGCAAGATTATCCCCACTTTGAGGTTATTGTGGTAGATGATGCTTCTCAAGATGCCACAGATTCTATTTTACAAGCCTTTCGGCAAAAATATCCTCCGTTGCGTGTTGTTTCCTTAAAACACAAAAAAACAGCCGGCAAGAAAGGGGCGTTGGCCGAGGGAATTGCCGCCGCACAATACGAGCATTTGTTGCTCACAGATGCCGATTGCAGGCCCGCCTCTAAGCAGTGGATGCGGCATATAGCTGGGCAAGCAGTGGTGCAGCACAAAGCTTTGATTTTGGGCTATGGGCCTTATTGGGCAGCACCTAGCTGGCTCAATAAATGGGTGCAGTTTGAAACGGCCTTTGTGTTGTTGCAATATGCTAGTATGGCCTTGTGGAAACAGCCCTATATGGGCGTGGGGCGCAATTTGTGGTACAAAAAACGTTTGTTTGAACAAGCAGGAGGGTTTGAGAGCCATGCTCACCTTATTTCGGGCGATGATGATTTGCTGGTCAATCAGGTGGCAACAGGCAGCAATACGGGCTTGTGTTTGCATCCAGAAAGCTTTGTTTATTCCCAAGCACCCCGTACTTGGAGGGAGCTTTATCACCAAAAAACAAGGCATTATTCCAGTAGTGGACAGTATAAATGGCAGCACCAATTGCTTTTGGGTTTGCTCTCTATGACCCAATTCTTTTTTTATGTAGGATTGTTGGCAATTATAGTTACTAATGCTTGGAATTGTACTATTATTGTAATGGTAATAACTAGAATAATGTTGTTTCTATTCGTATATTACAGATTACTTCACCGCCTACAACAAAGGGAATTATGGCCCTATGTAGTGCTGTTGGATGCCTTGCTACCTTTGTATTATATTATTTTTGCTGGTGCTGCCATTGGTGCAGCACGGCCAAGCACTTGGAATGGCTCATAAGGCTTTTCAGAAGAACAGACCATGAACAAAAATTTATCTGAACGCGCATTAGAAGATTATGACTTGGTACGCCAAGCAGTAGATCACAAAAATCAATTGGCTTATGCTACTTTGATGGATCGTTATCGCGATTCTGTTTATCATACCATGCTCAAAATGGTACACAATCAGGACGATGCAGACGATCTGACCATTGAGGCATTTGGCAAGGCTTTTCGCAAGTTGCACTCCTATACCCCCAATTATGCGTTCAGTACTTGGCTGTTCAAAATTGCTACTAATAATGGCATTGATTTTTTACGCAAAAAACGTCTAAAACTTCTATCTATAGACGACCCCTTGGCACAAGAAGGGGAGCAGGATTATTCTAATAATCTAAAATCTACAGCCCTTGACCCCGAGGAGCGTTACATTCGCCAACAACGTCAATCCATTATGCGGACCTTGCTCAATAAATTGAGCGATAAGTACAAGGTGATGATTGAGTTGCGTTTCTTTGAAGAATTGTCTTATCAAGAAATTTCGGAACAATTGGATTTGCCTATTGGCACGGTCAAGGCACAACTCTTTAGAGCCAAGGAACTGTTGTATGATGTGCTCAAGGATAACAATGCCGATGATGCCTTGTAAGTCATGCTACTTATAGCGCTACGACAGCGGTTATTTGCTCAAAACGGCAAATACTGGAACCAGAAGCAGGGCTGCTGATAATTGCACTACTCGAATGTGCAACAGACTGATTCGCCACTTCAAAAACCTCCTTAGTTGCCCATGTCTCTTCAGGGCCCAAGCCATAAATAACAATAGCCAGCAACTGGTTGTATTGATCGTAATAATGCACTTCGCCAGCCAAATAGTAATTAGCATCTGCTGCCCGTTCTAATGGCTTTACTACTTCTACTCGTAGATTGGTCTCAATATTATTTACTGACTGAAAACGGCTGTCTCCTGCATCGCAAATATCATATTGCAAATAAGCATTTTGAAGTTCGGCTAACTTGCCGCAAGAACTGCACAAGAATAACAATAGAAATCCGAATGTGTTCTTTAGAATGGTGTATGGCATAACAACAGAATTGATGGGGAGTTACTGAGCTATGGGATATAGTTCTAACGGCATCTGTTGTTTTTTTATTGGATAGATTTGCAGAAAATTATTTTTTGTTTTTAACTCAGTGTTTTTTGTAATAGTAGCGGTCTATTAAGTAGGTGCAAAAAAGTAACCGTACAATGAAAAAGAGGATATTTTTTCCTAGATCGAGGCGAAAAACAAAGCTGTAACGGGTTACAGCGCGTATTTTCAACGATGAGCTAGGGGAAAAGATACCTTTTTTAGTACGAGAACTTTTTTAAGACTACTTACTTTGTGCATCAGCTAGATATAGGCACAAAAAAAAATCTAGCAGCTTTCCCGAACTGCTAGATTTTTTTCCTT